>VGWJ01000031.1 GCA_016873635.1 Lentisphaerota bacterium
CACTACTACACGCCCGGGGGCACGGTGATTCAGGCGCGCGGCATTGAGCCGGACGTGCGCGTGGAGGTGCCGCCCTCGGAGTGGAGCAAGGTGCGGATGAAGCGCGCCCGCGCGGAGAGACCGGGGCTGGGAGAGGCGGAGGGGGACGCGCGCGACGCCGAGCCGGCGGACGTGAGGGACAGGCAGCTTGATCGCGCCACCGACCTGCTGCGCGCGATCCTGGTGGCGCGCGCGCGCGGCGCGGGCGAATGAACGTGCTGGGCATCGAGACCTCCTGCGACGAAACCGCCGCGGCGGTCGTGCGGGACGGTTGCCGGGTGCTTTCCAACGTGGTGCTGAGCCAGACCGATCTGCACGCGCCTTACGGAGGCGTGGTGCCGGAGATCGCGTCGCGCCGCCACGCGGAGGCGCTGCCCGGGATCATCGATGAGGCGCGCCGGCGGGCCGGTCTGGCGTGGCATGAGATTGACGAAGTGGCCGCGACGGCCGGGCCGGGTCTGGCCGCGGCGCTGCTGGTGGGCCTTTCCGCCGGCAAGGGGCTGGCGCTGGCGCTGGAGCGTCCGTTCTGCGGCGTCAATCACCTGGAGGCGCACCTTTACTCGCTCTTCCTCGGCGCTTCCGCGCCGGCGCCCGGCGAGATATGTCCGTGCGTGGCCCTGCTGGTATCGGGCGGGCACACCTGTCTCGTGCGCGTGGAGCGTCCCGGAAGCTACCGCATGCTGGGGCGCACGGTTGACGACGCCGCGGGCGAAGCGTTCGACAAGGGCGCGAATCTGCTGGGGCTGGGTTACCCGGGAGGGCCTGCCATTGACCGCGCCGCCCGCGGCGGGGCGCGCGACGCGGTCAGGTTTCCGCGCGGCCGGCAGCGCAAGGGCGCGGGCTGCCCGGACGGCCTGGATCCGGCGTTGTGTTTCAGTTTCAGCGGCGTGAAGACGGCGCTGCTCTACTATCTGCGCGAACATCCGGCGGGAGGGGCGGGCCCCGCCGTTGCGGATATCGCGGCGAGTTACCAGGAGGCCATTGTGGAGGCCCTCGTGCGCGGGTGCCGCGGCGCCCTGGAAGGGGCAAGGTGCCTGGCCGCCGCGGGAGGCGTGGCGCTCAACGGCCGCCTGCGCGAACGGCTGGCGGCCCTGGCCGCGGCGGCGGGCGTGAGGCTGGTGCTGGCGGATCCCGCCTACTGCACGGACAACGCGGCCATGGTTGCGGCCGCGGCGGGGGCCGGCCGCGGAATCAGGGGCGCCGCGGGTCTGCGCCTCGACGCCTGGCCCAACATGCCGCTGGCGTGAGGCGGGGGGCGGGCCGCGCCGGGGCGCAGGCTACCGATGCGCGCCGCTCAAGCGTAGCGCAGAGCGAAGGCTGGAGCGGGCGACGGGAATCGAACCCGTGTTACCAGCTTGGAAGGCTGGAGCTTTACCACTAAGCAACGCCCGCATGGTGCCGGACACTCTACCCGACGAACCGCGCGTGTCAAGCGCCGCATGGAGATCCGAATCCGCGCGGATCGAAATGCGCGTGCGACTGAGCGTTGACGCCAGACAAGACATAGAGCACGAATCGTGAAAGAATCGCCGCGTTGAAGCGCGCGATGCCGCTTTGCGGGCATCTGCCTGCTAAAGTAGGCAGTGACCGTCGCGCGCCAAAAAACGCGCTTCGCGTTGTTGACCACCTGCCGCGCGGGGAGTAAAGTCGCCTCAGAAAAAAGAGGAGACGACGTTTGACGCGTACGATGCTGTGAGACCTTCTTGGGAACTTCGTTGAGAGGTTCCACGGCCTTCGGCGACGAAGCGGCGAGGCGATCACGGCACACCAAGCAACTCCGGCGGCAACGCTGGAGAGGAAGGGGGGTGAGTTACCGTGGCAAAGAAAGTCAAGAAGGTCGCCAAGAAGAAGGTCGCGAAGAAGAAGAAGAAGTAACCGGGTAAACCAGGCGCCGCGAGGCGCCGGGAATACGAAGCGGCGGTGACGAGGGGTTTCAGACTTCTCCGATCCGCCGTTTCGTTTTTGACAGCGGCGCGTGTTCGTGGTAAGAGCGCGTCCTGCCGTTTGAGGCGGATGCGAAGGGAAGTGAGCCATGTTCTTCGGCGGTTTGCCGGCGTTGCCGTTCGCCAGTGTTCTGTACGCGTTTCGGGTCTCGAATTTCGCCGGAAAGGCGATAGTTGAGCTGCTTTTTCTGGGGTCGATCCTCGCCTGGTCGCTGATGCTGACCAAGTGGCGCGAGCTGAGCGCGGCGCGGCGGGCGTCGGAGCGATTTGTCGCCGCCTACCGCAAGGAATCGCACCCGGCGTCCCTGTTCCTGAAGCGGCAGCGTTTCGCGGGCAGCCCCCTGTACGCGATCTACGAGAAGACCTGCGCCGAGGTGGGCGCGACGCTGGAAGTGCGCGGTTCGACCCCCGAGGATCTCTTCATGGGCGGCGTTGGCGCTTCGGCGCAGAAGCTTTCGCCCATGGAGGTGAGCGCGATCCGCAACGTGGCGGAGAGCACGCTGGCGGACACGGCCCTGATGCTCGAGAACCGCATGGGGCTCCTGGCGACGGCGGTCTCTTCGGCGCCTTTCCTGGGTCTGCTGGGAACCGTGTGGGGGGTCATGGACGCGTTTGCCGGCATGGCCGCTTTCGGGTCGGCGATGCTGTCCGCCGTGGCGCCGGGCATCGCGGGCGCGCTGCTGACCACGGTCGTCGGCCTCCTGGTCGCGCTGCCCTCGGCGATCGGGTACAACCTGCTCACGGACCGGATCAGGGGATTGACGGTCGCGATGAACAATTTCTGCCAGGAGCTGATGTCCGACGTGGAGCGGAACTATTTGCGGGACTAGCCGGCCTATCAGGATTGATGAACAAGCCGGGCTGGATGCCGGCGCCCGGCGGGACGGGTTGAACGGACGAAAATGGCACGCCTTCCCATCACCTCTCTCCGGTCGCTCAGCGAGATCAACCTGACGCCGCTGATGGATCTGAGCTTCCTGCTGCTGGTCACGTTCATCATAACCTTTCCGCTCATCGAGCAGGGCATCCAGGTGGATCTGCCGCGCGGCGAGGCCGACGAGCTGTCGGCGGACCGGGCCAGGACGATAACGATCGACAAGGCGGGGCGGCTGTACCTGGACGACGCGCCGATCGAGCCCGCGGCGCTGGCGGAGGCCATGAAGGGCTTGGGTGAAACCGCCGCGGGCGTTACGGTAATGGTGCGGGCGGACCAGAACGTGCGTTACGCGGAGGTTGTGCGCGTGTTGAAGATCCTGCATGACGCCCGGATTGACCGCATGGCGCTGGTGACGCGGGCGGACGAGGGTCCCGGGCCGTGAAGAGCCTGTTTGCCCGTTCCCTGCGCGTCGTGACGGTGGTTCACGCGGCGCTGCTGGTGGTGATGGTCTTTTTCTCGGTCGGCTGGGAGTGGGCGAGGCGCAAGCGGGAGAAGATCATCCCGGTGGCATTCATGGTGGAGGCGCCGGCTGTTTCGGCGGCGGCTGTATCGGCGCCGCCGAAGCCCGCGCCCAAGCCGCCGGACCCCAGGCCCGCGCCCAAGCCGCCCGATCCCAAGCCCGCGCCGAAGCCGATCGAGCGCAGCACGAAACGGGTCACGGGCGCGTCGCGGCAGACGAAGCAGCCGGCGCTGTCCGAGGAGGAAATCCGGCGCCTGATGGCAATGGGCGCGGTGGCGGGCGATCGGACGGTGCTGCCTGACGAGGCCTCGCGCTGCATGGAGCTCATCCGGAGGCGCCTGCACGACGCCTGGATCCAGCCCGGCGCCGCGGCCGCGGCGGGCGACGCGGCCGAGGTCACGATCCGGCTCGGCACGGGCGGCAGGATCCTTGAGCGGCGGCTGTCGAGGGCCTCGGGCAATGCGGCGGTGGACGCGTCGGTCATGGAGGCCGTCGGCAGGGTGGATGCGATTTACGGCCTGACGGAGGCGTTTATCATGGCGCATCAGGTCGTGACGGTGGCGTTCCGGGTGGAATAGGAGGCATAACGGAGGAGAGGAGCATGTGCGGAAGATGGTTGGCGCGCGCGCTGGCGGCGGCGTTTGCGGCCGGCGCCGTGGCGGGGCGGGCCGGGGCGGCGGACGTGGAGGTGATCAAGGCGGGGGCGGTCAAGTCGGCCATCGATCTGTCGGGCCTGCGCTGCAGCGGGGAGGCGGGAAGCGTCTTCCAGCGCACGCTCGAGAACGACCTCCGGCTTTCGGGGTGGTTCACCATCGCGCGCGGCGGCGCCGCGGTGGCCGCGGACGGGACGTGCGCGGGAGGCGGAGGCGCGCTGCGGCTCGACTGCCAGGTGCGCCACGCCTCCAGCGGAAGAGTGTACGTGCGCCGGAGCGACCAGGGCGCGGCGGACGACGCCCGGCGCATGGCGCACGCGCTGGCCGACGAGATCGTGCGGGCCGTCACGGGCAAGCGCGGCATTGCCTCCACGCGGATCGTGACGGTCGGGCGGCGGGCCGGAAGAAAGGACATCTACATGTGCGACGCGGACGGCGGGAACCTCCGCCAGATCACGCGTGACGGCGTCGTCTGCCTGGCGCCGTCGTGGTCGCCGACCGGCGAGTTCATCGTTTACACGGCGTTCCTGAAGGGCTTTCCGGACGTGTACCGGATCGACATGAACGGATTCCGGCGCACCCGCGTGGCGGGCTACCCCGGCCTCAACGCCGGCGCCGACGTTTCGCCGGACGGCCGGCGGATCGTGTTGACGCTGTCGAAGGACGGCAATCCCGACCTGTACGTCCTGGGCCTGGGCGGCGGCCAGGCGGCCCGCGTGACGCGCACCCGGTTCGCCGCGGAAGCCAGCCCCTCATGGTCGCCCGACGGGCGATCGATTGTCTTCGTCTCGGACAATTCCGGTTCGCCGCAGCTCTACGTGACGGGCGCGGGCGGGGGCGGGTACCAGCGGATCACGCTGCGCGGCACCGAAAATGTCGCGCCCGACTGGGGGCCCGACGGGCGCATCGCATACAGCAGCCGCCGGGGCGGGAAATACCGCGTGTGCGTAATTGATCAGAGCGGCGGCGGGGACACGGAGATCGCCGCGGACCATGCCGACTACGAAGACCCGTCGTGGGCGCCGGACGGCCGGCACATCGTATGCTCGCGCACGGAGAACTACCGGTCCGCGCTCGTCATGCTTGACACGCTTGGAGATTCCCCGATACAGTTGCTCGCAGTCGAGGGTGATTGGTACTCGCCGGCGTGGTCGCCGTAGGGGAACAATCTTTCCGGCGCGGGCCGGACAAGGAGAGCAGAACAATGAGGTCTGACCGGTTGACTGTCGTGGCTATCGGCGTCGCGTGCGGAATCGTTCTGGGAGCGGGCTGCAAGACAAAGCAGCCCAGGGGCGTGACGCAGCAGGATCTGCTCGTGCCGGAGGTGCTGGAGGGGGACATCGCGCTTGGCGAACGGTTCGAAGACGGGGTGCGCGTCACCGACATACGCGTCGACAACGTGCTCTTCGCCTACGACAGTTTCCAGATCGCCAACGCCGAGGTCGGCAAGATCGAACAGGCGGCCGACTACATGCGGCGGAACCGCGGCGTGCGGCTCGTGACCGAGGGCCATTGCGACGAGCGCGGCAGCCGCGAGTACAACATGGCGCTGGGCGAGCATCGCGCCCTTGCCGTGCGCGCGTACCTGGTGGGGCTGGGCATCGACGGCAGCCGCATCCAGACGCGCAGCTACGGCGAGGAGACGCCGCTGGACGCCGGACACGGCGAATCGGCCTGGCGCGTGAACCGCCGTGTCGAATTTGCGCTCTACAAGTAAACGCCGGTGCGTCGCCGTGGCAGCCTGTCCAGCTTTCCTCGCCGGATCGCTGGGGCCGGCCGAACTCCTGGTTCTCTTCGTTGTCATCCTGCTGCTCTTCGGCCCGAAAAGGCTGCCCGAAATCGCCCGCATGATCGCCAAGGCCATGGACCACATGCGCCGCGCCTCGCAGGATTTCCACGACCAGGTCATGGACATCGAGAAGGAAGTCATGGCGGAGCCGCCGACGGCGTCCCCGCCCGCCATCGAAGCCGGGGTGCTGCGCGAGGACGAGGCGGGGGAAGAAGACGCGCCTTCCGACCGGCCGGCGGACGCGGCGGCCGGCTGATCCGGGCGCGGGTTGAACGTAGCAGTAAAGGGCTGACGGTCACGGGCACGCATCCGGTGAATTTTCGCATGAGCATTTCCGCGAACGGCGTCGGGGCCCCGGCCGGGCCTGAATGCGTCGTCGTGATGCCGGCGTGGAACGAGGAGGCCTGCATTGCGGACGTCGTGACGCAGTGGCACGGCGCCGTCCGGTCCACGCTCGGCCCGGACCGCTTCGAGCTGCTGGTCGTGGACGACGGTTCGACGGACGGCACGCCGGCTATCCTCGACGCGCTGGCCGCGCGGCACCGCGAGATCAGGGTCCTGCACCAGCCCAACGGCGGGCACGGGGCGGCCATCCTGGCCGGCTACCGTCACGCGGTGGAACGGAATCCGGACTTCGTCTTCCAGGTGGATTCGGACGCGCAGTTCGAACCGGATGACTTCGACCTGTTCTGGCACCTGCGCAACGACAGCCCTTTCATTCTCGGACAGCGCGTCGAGCGCCATGACGCGCCGCATCGCCTCATCGTCTCGCGCCTGCTCCGCGCGCTGCTGCTTTGCCTTTTCCGGATGCGCATACCGGACGCCAACATTCCCTGCCGGCTCATCAGCCGCGAGTGCCTGGCCGCGTCGCTGCGCGATCTGCCGGAAGGCGTTTTCGCGCCCAACGTGTTTCTCTCCGTGCTGGCCGTCGCAAGGGGCTGCAATTCCCTGAACCTGACCGTGCATCACCGGCCGCGCGCCGGCGGCGCGTCGTCGCTGGGCTGGAACCTTGTCGGTGTCTGCCTGCGCAGCGCGCGGGAGCTCGTGAAGTTCCGCCGCCGGCTGCGCCGCGGTGGCTCCCGAAAGGAGTGCGCGGGTTCCGCGTGAGCCGACGGATCCCATTCCTTATCCTGGGAGCCGGGCCGACGGGTCTTTCCGCCGCCGCGCGGCTGGCGGAATGCGGGGCCGGGGAGCACCTGCTGGTGGAGAAGTCGGACAGGGTGGGGGGCCTGGCGGCGAGCTTCCGGGACGCGCGCGGGTTCACGTGGGACATCGGCGGGCACGTGCTCTTTTCGCACTATCCCGTTTTTGACGCCCTGGTGAATTCCCTCTTCGCGCCCGGCGCGATGCTTGAGCATACCCGCTCGGCGTGGGCGCGCATCGGCGCGCACTGGGTGCCGTACCCGGTGCAGCGCAACCTGCGCCACCTGCCGCGCGGGACGGCATGGGCGTGCGTCGACGGCCTGCAAAGGGAGCGGGAGAACCGGAGCGCGCCGCCCGACCGCTTTGACGCCTGGGCCGTGCGCGCGTTCGGGCGGGAGTTGGCGGACCTTTTCATGCTGCCCTACAACCGCAAGGTATGGGCATGGCCGCTAGAGCGGATGGGCGTGGACTGGATCGCCGACCGCGTCGCCGGCGTGGACCTCGAGAAGATCCGGGAGGATCTCGCGTTGGAACGCGACGACACCGGCTGGGGTCCGAACCGGACGTTCCGTTTTCCGCGCAGCGGCGGCACGGGCGCGATCTGGGAGCGGCTCGCCGCGCGGGCCGGCCGCGACCGTATCAGGTTGAACGCGCTGCCCGAGAAACTGGACACGGACCGGCGCGTGCTGCGCCTCGCGGGCGGCGGGGAGGTGCCCTACGATCATGTGCTTTCCACGCTGCCGCTGCCGTCGCTGTGCGCGCTTTTGCTTCCTTCCCCGCCGGACAGCGTGCGCCGGCTGGCCGCCGGCCTCGAATACAACACGGTCCACGTCGTCGGCATCGGCCTGCGC
Source organism: Lentisphaerota bacterium (assembly GCA_016873635.1). Lineage (GTDB taxonomy): Bacteria > Verrucomicrobiota > Kiritimatiellia > UBA8416 > VGWJ01 > VGWJ01. Next base: position 7,816 of record VGWJ01000031.1, read on the forward strand.
GGCCGGCCTCCGGAGTTCCTCCGCGGGCGCTCGTGGATGTACTTCCCGGGCGACGAGTGTCCCTTCTACCGCGTGACCGTGTTTTCCAACTACAGTCCCGAGAACGTTCCGGAGGGCCCGTACTGGTCCCTGCTCACGGAAACCAGCGCTTCGATCCACCGGCCGGTCGACGCGGAAGCGCTGCCGCGGGCCGTCATGCGCGGGTGCATGGCGACGGGACTGCTTGGCGAAGCCGACGAAGCGGTTTCGACCTGGACCTGGACGGCCGGGCACGCCTACCCGATCCCGGCGGCGGACCGCGACCGCCGGCTGGAGGAGATCTTTGCGCATCTTGAGCGGCGCGGCGTGCAGAGCCGGGGGCGTTTCGGCGCCTGGCGCTACGAGGTGGGCAACCAGGATCACAGCGCGATGCAGGGCAGGGAATGGGCGGATCGCATGGTCAACGGCGGGCAGGAGCGGGTCTACCGGGGGGCGGCGGGGGCCTGATCCGGCCCGGGAACGGACGGAGCGACCGTGGTGAACGGCGATACAGCGCGGCCGAACGGCGCGGGCGGCTGGTGTTTTCTGGCGCTGGCCGTCGCGTCGGTGGTCTTCAAGATCTTCATCGCTTCCCAGGGCAACAACTACGACGTGGAATCCTTTGCGCTGGTGGCGGACACGGTGCTCGACGGCCGCGTCGTGTACGCCGAGACGGCGCGCCACAACTACGGCCCGGTCTGGGCGTACGTGGCGGCCGCCGTGCGCCTGTTCCAGGAGGCGACCTTCGGCGTGCGCGCGCTGGGCCTGTTCCACATATTGACCGCGGCTTTGCTCGCGTACGTGGACGTGCTGATCGCCCTGCTGCTACGACGGCGCTACGGCGCGGGCGCCGCGGCATGGTTTCTCGCGAACCCCGTGTCGCTGCTCATCACGGGCTATCATTCACAGTTCGACAACCTGGCGGTGCTCGCGGGGCTGGCGGGCGCGCTGCTCCTCACGGAAGATTCCGCGCCCGGCGACCGCCGCTTCTATTGCGGGACACTGCTGCTGGGCGTGTCGCTGACGATCAAGCACATCATGGTCTTCTTTCCGCTGTGGCTGCTGTTCCGCAGGGCGCCGGGGCGCGCGCGCAAGCTCGCGGCCGTGCTGATTCCCTGGGCGCTTTTCGGGGCGGGGTTTGTGCCGTTCATGGGCGATGCGGCCGCGCGCGCCGGGATAGTGGACAATGTTTTCCGCTACGAGATGACCAGCATGCCGGGCTTCTACCCGCGCCTGGTGGGACTTCTCGTTCCCGCGCGCGTCTTCGACGCGCTGCTGGGCTGGGTTCCGGTGATGTCCGGCTTCAAGAGCGTGTGGCTGGCCACGCTGCTGGGCGCGGGATGGGTCTTCCGGAGGGTTGAGGCGCGGCGCGCGCCGCTGCTCTATCTCGCGGCGCTGTGCGTGTTCTCGAGCAACCTGGCCGACCAGTACCTGGCGATTCCCCTGGCGGCGTGCGCCGTGTGGCGGCGCTCGCCGCTCGCGTGGCTGTACGCCCTGAGCGCGACCCTTTACCTGCTGGCTTCGCCCGACAACATCGGCTGCCAGCCCCCCTTTGACGCGTGGCTGCCCGCGCTGGCGCGCTGCGGCGTTTCCTACTGGCTGCCGTACGCCTTCCTCTTCGCGCTGCTGGCGGTCGAGGCGGTCCGCAGCCCGCGCCGCGCCCCCTGCCGGAACACGGGCTAGACCAGCCCCTGGGCCAGCATGGCGTCGGCCACCTTCACGAAGCCGGCGATGTTGGCGCCCGCGACGAAGTTGCCCGGACAGCCGTATTCCTCGGCCGCGTCCTTGCACTGGGCGTGGATGCTCTGCATGATGGCCTTGAGGCGCGCGTCCGTCTCCTCGAAGGTCCAGCTCAGCCGCATGCTGTTCTGGCTCATCTCGAGGCCGCTGGTCGCGACGCCGCCGGCGTTGGCCGCCTTGGCGGGCGAGAAGAGCACCCGCGCCTCGAGGAACGTTTCGACCGCCTCGGGCGTGCAGGGCATGTTCGCGCCCTCGCCCACGGCCTTGACGCCGTTCTTCACGAGCGTCTTGGCGTCCTCGCCGTTCAGCTCATTCTGCGTGGCATTGGGCATGGCGATGTCGCCCGGGACCGACCAGACGTTCCGCGCCGCACCCGCTTCGACGTACTTCGCGGACTTCACCTCGTCGGCATATTCCCTGATGCGCGCGCGCTTGATTTCCTTGATGTCCTTGATGAGCTCAAGCTTGATGCCTTCCGGGTCGTGAATCCAGCCGCCGGAGTCGCTCAGGGTCACGACCTTGCCGCCGAGCTGGTGGACCTTCTCGACCGCGTAAATCGCCACGTTTCCGGACCCGGACATGACGACGGTCTTTCCTTCAATGGACTCGCCCACGTCCTTGAGCATCTCGTTCACGATGTAGGTCAGCCCGTAGCCGGTGGCCTCGTTGCGGACCAGGCTGCCGCCCCACTTCAACCCCTTGCCGGTCAGCACGCCCGTCACCTCGTTGCGCAGGCGGCGATACTGGCCGTACATGTAGCCGATCTCCCGTCCGCCCACGCCGATGTCGCCCGCCGGCACATCCGTGTCCGCGCCGATATGACGCTGCAGCTCGGTCATGAAGCTCTGGCAGAAGCGCATGACTTCGCCGTCCGACTTGCCCTTGGGATCGAAGTCCGAACCGCCCTTGCCTCCGCCCATCGGCAGCGTCGTAAGGGCGTTCTTGAATATCTGCTCGAAGCCGAGGAACTTGATGATGCCCAGATAGACCGTGGGATGGAAACGCAGGCCGCCCTTGTACGGTCCGATCGCGCTGTTGAACTGCACGCGTATTCCCCGGTTGACCTGCACCTTGCCGTTGTCGTCCTGCCAGGGCACGCGGAACATGACGATCCGTTCGGGCTCCACGATCCGCTCGAGAATGCCGGCGTCCGCGTAGTCCTTGCGCCGTTCCATGACCGGGCGCACGGAGTCGAGCACTTCGGACACCGCCTGGATGAATTCGGGCTGCTCCGGATTCCGATTCTTCACCGACCTCAAGACATCATCAACGACCGACATGCTCCACCTCCTTGCCGTGAATCAGACAACCACCGCGTCAGGAAACCCAACCGCTTACGCCTCAACCGATCCTTGATCCTCAACAACAACGCGCAAGTTTGCATTTCCGCCTTTGCGCGGTCAACTCCGGGAATGCCGATTCGATGGAAAAAGAAAAGGCAAAAATGCCTTTTAGCTTGCATCAAACGGCATGCGGCGGCATTGTTGCAGCATGGCCGGCAAGAGCGACAGGATCAGTGCGGCGATCATGCGGGCCCTGGCGGAGGCGGGCAAGCCGCGGGGCGCGGGGCATGTTGCCGGGGCGCTGCTTTCGATGGGCATCGAGCTGCAGCCGCGGACGGTCAGGCAGTACTTGCGGCGGTTGGACGAGGCGGGTTTGACGGTGCTTGTAAGCCGCAGACGGGGGCGCATCCTGACCGCGCGCGGCAGCGAGGCGGGCGCGCAGGCGGATCCGGCCGCCCATCTCGGGATCATCGCCGCGAAGATCGACACGCTGGCATACCGGATGTCGTTCGACGTGAACTCGGGCCGGGGCACGGTGATTGCCAACGCGTCGTTCGTTGAGCCGTCGCACTTCCAGACGCTGCTCAGCGAGATCGCGCTGGTGGTTGAACGGGGGCTGGCGGTGGGCAGGCGCGTGGCCGTGGCGCGCGCCGGCGAGACGATCGGGTCCGTGACCGTTCCGGAAGGGATGATCGGAGTCGGCACGGTCTGCAGCATCACCCTCAACGGAATCATCCAGGGCGAAGGCGTGCCCGTGGCGTCGCGGTTCGGCGGCCTTCTCGAGATCCGCCGGCAGCAGCGCGTGCGGTTTCTGAACATGATCGAGTACAGGGCATCCACCCTTGATCCGCTGGACGTCTTCGTGCGCGCGGACATGACGAGGGTGCGCGACGTGGTGCTTCGCGGGTCCGGAGTGATCTGTGCCAGCTTTCGCGAGGTGCCGGCCGCCGCGGCGGGCGATCTCCGCGCCATCATTCGCAAGGCGCGCGCGCACGACATCGGCGGAGTGCTCGAGATCGGGAAGCCCGGCCGGGCCGTCCTGGGGATCCCGGTCGCCGGCGGATATTGCGGCGTGGTCGTGGCGGGCGGCCTCAACGCCGTGGCGGGCGCGATCGAGGCCGGGGTGCGGGTTGTTTCGCGCACGCTGGCGGGGCTCGAAGACTACGGGCGGTTTGTAACCCTTCATGAAGCGCGGCGCATGGCGGCCGGGTAGGGGAGGGCCAGGCGCCGCGGTACTTCCGCGGCACCAGTCCCAGGTTCCTGATGCGGTAGTTGATGATGCGCGGCGTGGTCTGCAGTTCGCGGGCCGCCGCGGCCGCGTTGCCGCGGTGTTTCTTGAGCGCGTCCACGATGATTTCCCTCTCGTAGGCTTCGACCATTCCCCTGAGGCTGGCGCCTTCCCGGGGCAGAACGGCCGTCCCGGTTTCCTCGCCCGTCTGCAGGGAAGGCGGCAGGGTGTAGGCGTGGATCACGTCGTCGGTGCCGGTCAGCACCGCGCGCTCGATGGCGTTCTCCAGCTCCCGCACGTTGCCGGGCCAGTGGTAGGCCATTAGCATGTTGATGGCCGCGCTCGAGATGCGGCGCACGTTCTTCCCGTACATCGCGCCGTACTTAAGCACGAAGTGGTCCGCCAGGGCCATGATGTCCGAACGCCGCTCGCGCAGCGGCGGCAGATGGATCGGGAACACGTTCAGACGGTAGTACAGGTCCTCCCTGAACCTGCCGGCCGCGATCTCCTCCTCGAGGTTCCGGCTTGTCGCCGCAATGATCCGCACGTTGACCGCAATCGGCTTCTCGCCGCCCACGCGCTCGAAAACGCGCTCCTGCAGGACGCGCAGAAGCCGGATCTGCACGGCCGGGACGATTTCGCCGATCTCGTCGAGAAAAAGCGTTCCGCCGTTCGCCTGTTCGAAGCGGCCGCGCCTCTGCTGCACCGCGCCGGTGAAGGCCCCTTTTTCGTGCCCGAACAGCTCGCTCTCCACGAGGTTCTCGGGGAGGGCGGCGCAGTTCACGGCGACCATGGCGTTGCCCTTGCGCGGGCTGCTGTAGTGGATCGCGCGGGCCACGAGCTCCTTGCCGGTGCCCGATTCGCCGCGGATGAGCACGGAAGCCGTGCTGGCGGCGACCTGCGCGATCTGTTCGTAGACCTGCCGCATGCTGCCGCAGTTCCCGATGATGTTGCTGGGATGGAACCGCTCCCCGAGCTGCAGCCGGAGGCGGCGGTTCTCCGCCGAAAGCGATTCCTTTTCCTCGTTCTGGGCGCGGATGCTGGCCATGGCCTCGGCCAGGAGATCGGCCACGAGCTTGAGGAAGGTCAAGTCGCGCCGCAGCGCCGGCTCCGGGGCGATCGGGCGGTCAATGCTCATCGTCCCGATCACGCGCCGCTGATGGACGATGGGCACGCAGAGAAAGGAAATCTTCGCGCTGCCCCTCGCCCGGGTGCGGTCGAGAAAGTGCGGATCCTTCGTGATGTCGGAAACGATGGACGCCTTCCCGGTCTGGGCAACGCGCCCGGTGACGCCCTCGCCCATGCGATACCGCCCCCGGCTGATTTCAGCGTCGGTCAGCCCGTGCGAAGCCTCGATCTCGAAGACGTCCGTATCCGGGCGCCTCAGGGAAACGGTCGCCCGGGAAAGGCCCATTTCGGTCTCCATCACATGCAGGACCTCGACAAGGAGAGCCCGCTCGTCATGCTGATGCGCCATGGCCTGCGATATCTTGTAAAGAATATCGAGTTCAACCTTCGGCCTTCCGTCGGACATCGCGTCAGCCGACACCGCCGATGCTGCTGACATATTTGTCATATGGACCACATCAGAATACATCAATGTAGGATGGCATTGCTGCCGAATTTGTCAAGCTGCTATCAGCCTAGAAACAGTTCGGCCGCGAAGCGGCTGAACTGCTCTCGATAGGGTTATTCTATGCCTGGGCGGCGTCGAAGTAGCAGACGGCCTGCTGGCCGCGGGCGTCGGCGTGCAAGACGATGCGCGAGCGGCCGGCGTCCGGCGCGTCGGCGTCGACAACCACGACGACGTCGCGCCAGCGTTCCGCGCCGGGAAGAAGCGCGGGCAGCCGGTTGGCGGCGGAGAGGAAGAAGCCCTCGTTCAGAAGGCTGTCCTTTTCCCCGGGAAAAAGGGCCAGGTACAGCACGTCCATTTCGACCATCTCGTTCAGAAAATGGGTGCCGAGCGATACGTCCGGCACCAGGTCGTCCCGCATGGCGACGATCTCGCAAACGACCGAGGCCTGGTTGATGCTCGCGAAAGGCACCGGTATGCCCAGCGACGGCGTGCTGGTGCCCCAGCGGCCCGGTCCCAGAAACATCAGGTTGAAATCGTCGCCCCGGCGTCGCAGGCGGTTGAGGCGGTCGATGAGGCCGGCCACCTCGTAGCGGTCGCGCACGGGCAGCCGCCCGTACGCCGATGGAACGACGTACACCAGGCGGTGCAGGGCGACGATGCGGCTCTGCCCGATCACGGCGCCGCGCGCCCTGAGGATGCAGCGCTCCGGCGCGACATCCGGCTGGGCGAGATCCACCGAGGCGGCGCCGCCGACGTGGAGGGGGCGGCATTGCACGAGGTTGATCTTGTAGTCCGCGCCGGAAACGAAGTTGCACGTGAACTCGATGTCCACGGGATGCTCGTAGGCCTCCTGCAGGATGCGCAGCATCGCGCGCAGATCCTCCACGAAAGGCGTTTCCGTCAGGAGTCCGTCAAAAGTCACGATGCCGACGTCGTTGCCGGTTGCGCGTCCGCCGCGGGCGGCGTAGTCGGCGGACGTGAGCAGCGCCATGGGGATGTCCGTGGACGTGGGGGCGAGAGCCTCGAAGCTGCCGGAGGCGAGCTCGTCGGCCTCGAGATCGAGGTAGTCCACCCGGCGTTGCGAGTAGCGGCGGACCTCGCTGAGATCCGACTCGGGCCGGCGCGTCGGCGCGTTCAGGGCGACGATGCGGGTGTAGTCGTCGTCCGAGCGCTCCACGGCGCGCGTGCCCAGTCCGAACACGATCCGCGCCACGCCGGCCCGGGGATCGATGTTTGCGCTCCACACGTAGGGGTTGAACGAAAAGCCGACTCCCGCGACGGCGGGATAGTAGTTCCTGCCGTGCACGGCTCCGGAAACGCGCATCACCAGGAGGGCCATCTGTTCGTCCTGTTCGAGGAGGTCCTTCCGCTCGCGGTAGCGCAGGGCCCGTTCGCCCATCGTGCTGGCGTAGACCGTCCGGACGGCGGCCAGAAGCTCCTCCAGCCGGCGGGCCTTCGCGCCCTGGTTGGCGCAGAACACGCTCTCGTACTTGCCCGCGAAGGAATTGCCGAAGTTGTCCTCGAGCAGGGAGCTGGAGCGAACGATGAAAGGCGCCTGCCCGAAGTAGTCCAGCATGTCTTCGAACTGGCGGAGCACGTAGTCCGGGAAACTCCCCGCCAGTATCCGGCGGCGCGCCTGGTCCGCGTCCTCCAGGAACCGTCCCGGGTCGCGCTGCTTTTCCCGCACGCGCCAGATGCCGTTCTGCACGAGGAACGTGTAGAAGACGTCCGAGCCGATGTAGAAGCTGTCGTGTTCCTCCAGCACCTGGCGGAAGCGGGGCGCGGTCTTCTTGAGAATCGCCCGGGCGATCACCATGCCGGCGGCCTTGCCTCCGATCAGTCCCGTGCCGATCATCCGCCTGCCGACGTCGAGGATTTCCTTCAGCGTCAGGTACTTCGCGGCGAGGCGGAGCATGTTCTCATGGCGTGAAATGAACATGCGGGCGAGGCGGCGGAACTGTTCCACCTCGTCGGCGCGCGAAAGACGTCCCGCCGTCTTTTCCTCCAGGGCGCGTTCCGCCTCCAGGAAGGCGCGGTCCCAGAAACCGAGCGTGCGGCCGGGGCCGAGCCCCGCCCATTCGGCGGAGGCGTAAATTTCCGAAAGCACCGCGCTCGACGTCACCGGCGTGAAGGCGTCGCCGTCCCGGCGATGCAGCATGTTGATGGTGGGGGAATAGCGGCGGTGCGCCTTCACGGGGCGCACGTAGTGAACGCCGTCGTGTTTCAGATCCTCGAGGAGCACCTGCGTGGTCCTCGAAATCGGGTCCAGGGCGCGATCGGAATGGCGGTTGCGGATGACGGCGAAATAGGTGACGGTCTCGAGATCGTAGAGGTAGGGGCAGGTCAGCATGAAGAAGTTGCCGAGCATCTGGTCGGAGTACCAGTCGGCCGCCAGCTCGGACAGGCAATCGAAGACGTAGTAGGCCCCGCGCCCCGAACGTTCGATGACCTTGTGAATGGCGCCGATGAAGCGCTCGAATCCGTGCATCGGGTCGAGGCGGCAGGTCTCCACGCCTTCCGCTTCGTCGAGCAGCGGCGGGTGACCGGCGAACCGGAAATAGACCAGCTTCTTGCCCTCCGCGCGGGCGAAAGCCGCGAAGGGACGCGCGAAATCCGCGTAGCTTGCGATTGAGTCGACCTGCCAGACGATATTGTCTCCCGGCAGCACGCCCCGCAAAACGACGTCAAGCCCCGGAATTCCCGTGCTGTGCCTGTCCTGAGCCATTGCCATGGCGCCGGCATCTCCGCAGGCCGTCAGACCAGCCTGATCGGCGCCTTACGTCAAGCAATTTGCGTTCCAGTTTGTGTTCCACTGTCGCGCGCGCCCGCGGCTCCGTCACGCACGTTCCCTGCGCCGCGGCGGCGTCAGCATGCGCCCCTGGCACCTGATAAACCCAACAACAAACAAGAACAGTCCGGCCGTGCGAAGCACGGCTAAACCGCTTTTCGGGTCAATCCAACGGCGCCTGACAAGCCGGGCAACGGCATACAAACTTGTAGCCAAGAGGCTTGAAGGGCTACATTAATGTCATCCATGGGTTGCCTTACTCAGGGCTGCAGGGCTCCTGTGTCTGTGGAAGCTTGACAAAGGCAACATCTTATGAAATGGAGGCCTTCATGGCACATGGCCTGCGTTTATGCGGGGCAGGCCGGTGTGGCATTGCATCTCAGGACGAGGTTGCGGCACTGGTGCAGGGAGGTTGAGATGACGGACTTGCATGCGATCTTCGGCGAAAACGTGTTCAGCCTGCGGGTGATGCGCGACTACCTCTCGGAGCAGGCGTATGCCTCGCTGGTTTCGACGGTTCGCAGCGGCAGCGGGCTTGACGCGGGCATTGCGGATGAAGTCGCCGATGCCATGAAGACCTGGGCGATCGAGAAAGGGGCCACGCATTTCACGCACTGGTTTCAGCCCCTGACGGGCGCGACCGCCGAGAAGCACGACTCGTTTGCGACGCCGGACGGCGAGGGCGGCATTCTGATGCAGTTTTCGGGCAAGGAGCTGATCAAGGGCGAGCCGGACGCGTCCAGTTTTCCGTCGGGCGGCCTGCGGGCCACATTCGAGGCGCGCGGCTACACCGGGTGGGATCCGACCAGTCCGGCATTCATCCGCGAGGGGAAGAACGGCGCCACGCTGTGCATTCCGACGGTCTTCTGCGCGTATCACGGCGAAGCCCTGGACAAGAAGACGCCGCTGTTGCGCTCCATGGATGCGCTCTCCCGGCAGGTCTGCCGCCTGGGCGCCCTTTTCGGGATTGAGAGCGAGGGGCGGCGGGCTTACGCGACGCTGGGCGCGGAGCAGGAGTACTTCCTGATTGATCGCTCGTTCTACAGGGAGCGGCTGGACCTGGTGCAGACGGGGCGCACCTTGTTCGGACGCGTGCCGGCGAAGCATCAGCAGATGGAGGACCATTACTTCGGCGCGATCAAGAGCCGGGTGATGGCTTTCATGCAGGATCTTGACCGGGAGCTGTGGCGCCTCGGTGTGCCGGCCAAGACCCGTCACAACGAGGTCTGTCCGGCCCAGTTTGAGATCGCGCCCACGTACGAGGAGTTGAACCTCGCCGTGGATCACAACATGATCACGATGGACCTGCTGCGCGAAGTGGCCGAGCGGCACGGTTTCGCCTGCCTGCTTCACGAGAAGCCCTTCGCGGGGGTGAACGGATCGGGCAAACACAACAACTGGGCCATCTGCGGGCCGGACGGCAAGAACTGGCTCACGCCCGGCGACAATCCCCATGAGAACGCGAAGTTCCTGACGATGATCTGCGCGCTGATGAAGGCCGTGGACACGCACGCGGACCTGCTGCGGGCGGCCGTGGCCTCGGCCGGAAACGACCACCGCCTGGGCGCCAACGAGGCGCCTCCCGCCATCCTTTCGATCTTTCTCGGGGAACAGTTGACGGACGTCATCGAGCAGGTCGAGAAGGGGGCGGCGCGGAGTTCCAGGGCCGCGGGATCCATCGAAATCGGCGTGTCGGCGCTGCCGAAGCTGCCGCGCGACGCCACGGACCGCAATCGCACGTCGCCCTTCGCTTTCACGGGCAACAAGTTCGAGTTCCGCGCGGTGGGATCGAGCCAGAGCTGCGCCGGCGCCAACGTCGTGTTGAACACGATCGCCGCGGAGGCGCTGGACGAGATCTGCGCGGAGCTCGAGAGGGCCGTCGGGGCGGGCGAGGAGTTCAACGCCGCGCTGCAGAAGATTCTGCAGGGCATCGTGCGGCGGCACAAACGAATCCTGTTCAACGGCGACAACTACACGGCGGAGTGGCGGGAGGAGGCGGAGAAGCGCGGCCTTGCCAACCTGAAGAAGACGCCGGAGGCCCTGAAGGCCATCGTGAGCAGGGAGAGCGTCGCGCTTTTCGGCAGGTACAAGGTCCTTTCCGAGAGGGAGCTTCATTCCCGCCACGAGGTTTACCAGGAAGCCTATGACCGCACGATCGCCATCGAGGGCCACTGCGCCGTGACGATCGCGAAGACCATGATTGCGCCCGCGGCGCTCGCTTATCAGAAGGAACTCGCGCGCACGATCGCGGACGTGCAGGCGCTCGGCGCCGGAGACGTGTCCGCCACGCGCGAGCTGCTGGGCGACGTGTGCGAGGAAACCGATCGTCTGCTGCGCGGGGCGCGGCGGCTGGAGGCCTGCCTCGCGAAGGGTTTCTCCTCGGAGATACTGGACCTGATGGACGGCCTGCGCGCCGCGGCCGACAGCCTGGAAGGCATGCTGCCGGAGGACCTGTGGCCGCTGCCCTCGTACGCCGAGATGATGTTCATGATGTAGCCATGGAGGACGGCCAGCGACAGGATCTTTACGATGCGCGCAACGAGCATGATGCGTGCGGGGTGGGGTTTGTCGCCAACCTCGACGGGCGCGCCGCGCACGGCATCGTCGAAGCCGGCATTCGCGTGCTCGAGAACCTCGTGCACCGGGGCGCGGCGGGCGGCGACGGCAAGACGGGCGACGGCGCGGGCATCCTGGTTCAGATGCCGGACGCCTTCCTGCGGGCCAGGTGCGCGGCGGAGGGGATCCGTCTGCCGGCGGCCGGACGCTACGGCGCGGGCATGATCTTCCTGCCGCGGGAGGGAGCGCGCGAACGGGAGGCGCGGCAGCTCATCCGGGCCGTGCTGGAGGAGGAGGGCCTGGGATTCCTCGGCTGGCGCGGCGTGCCGGTCGATTCCGCGGCGCTCGGCGAGATGGCGCGGGCGCGGCAGCCGGGCATCGCGCAGTGCTTTGTCGACGGCGGCGGCCTTGAGCCCGACGGCCTGGAACGGCGCCTGTTCCTTGCCCGGCGCCAGATCGAGTCACGCGCGGCGGACGCCGGCCTGCCGGCGGACAGCCTCTACGTCGCGAGCCTGTCCTGCCGGACGGTCGTGTACAAGGGGATGATGATGGGGGCGCAGCTGGGTCGGTTCTACACCGACCTTGGCGCGCCGGACTTCGTCAGCGCGCTGGCGGTGATCCACCAGCGGTACAGCACGAACACGTTTCCCTCGTGGCGGCTGGCGCAGCCGTTCCGCCTCATGGCGCACAACGGCGAAATCAACACCCTGCGCGGCAACCTCAACCAGATGCGGGCGCGCGAGGCGTCGCTGGCCTCGGAGCTCTTCGGCCGCGACATAAGGAAGGTCCTGCCGGTGCTGGACGAGACGGCCAGCGATTCGGCCTGCCTCGACAACGCCCTGGAGCTGCTGGAGCGCGCGGGGCGCGACGTGGCGCTCGCCATGATGATGCTGGTGCCGCAGGCCTGGGGCGCGAAGTATCCGCTCGGGCCGGAGCTGCGCGGTTTCTTCGAGTACAGCGCGGGCCTGATGGAGCCGTGGGACGGGCCGGCGGCCGTGGCCTTCACCGACGGCGTCAGGGTGGGGGCGCTGCTCGACCGGAACGGGCTGCGTCCGGCGCGCTACACGGTCATGCGGGACGGCTTCATCGTGCTGGCCTCGGAGACCGGCGTTCTGGATCTGCCGCAGGCGGAGGTGGTCGAGAAGGGCGCCCTGCGCCCGGGGCAGATGATCCTGGCGGACCTTGAGAAGCGGCGGCTGCTGAAGGACGGCGAGATCAAATCGACGCGCGCGCGCCGGCTGCCGTACCGGCGCTGGGTGGAGGAGAACAAGATCGTCCTGCACGGCCTGTTCAACGACGTGGCGCCGGTCGCGCCCGATCGCGCGCGGCTGCTCCACCGGCAGCGGATCTTCGGCTACACGCGCGAAGACTTGCAGCTGATCGTCGGCCCCATGGCCGCGACCGGCCACGAACCCGTGGGCTCCATGGGCAACGACGCTCCGCTGGCCGTGCTCAGCGAAAGACCGCAGCTGCTGTTCGCGTATTTCCGGCAGCTGTTCGCGCAGGTCACCAACCCGCCCATCGATCCGATCCGGGAAGAGCTCGTGATGTCGCTCATGACGTTCATGGGAAACGCGGCCAACATCCTGGCGGACGGCCCGCGGAACGCGCGGCTGATCAAGCTGCCTCATCCGATTCTCTCCAACGAGGACCTCGAGCGGCTCCAGTCGCTCAACCTGAGGCATTTCTCGTCCGCCACGATCCCGATCGGTTTTCCGGCCAGGGGGGGCGAGTACGCGCTGGAAGAGAGCCTGGAGCGTCTCTGCGACCGCGCGGAAAGGGCCGCGCTGAGCCGGAGGGCCTTGATCGTGCTCAGCGACCGCGATCTGCCGGATCACGAGGCCCCCATCCCCTCCCTGCTGGCCGTCTCGGCGGTGAACCAGCGGCTCCTGCGCCGCGGCACGCGCACGGGTTCCAGCATCATCATTCAGACCGGGGAGGCGCGCGAAGTCCACCACGCGGCCCTGCTCCTGGGCTACGGCGCCACGGCCGTGAATCCGTACCTGGCGTTCGAGACGGTGGCCGACCTCGTCGAGCGCGGCGCCCTGGAGGCGCCGGTCGGCGTGACGGCCGCGCTGGAGAACTACATCGCGGCGCTGTGCGCCGGGCTCCGCAAGATCATGTCGAAGATGGGCATTTCGACCCTGCGCAGCTACCGCGGGGCGCAGGTGTTTGAAGCGGTGGGGCTCCATCGGGACGTGGTGGACCGCTTCTTCAGGGGCACCGCGTCGCGGATCGGCGGCATGGACCTGGGGCAGATCTGCGCCGAGGCCCAGTCCCGGCACGCGTCGGCTCTGGCGCCGCCGCCGGAGCAGGGGCGCCTGCTGCCGGGCGGGGGGCATTACCGTTTCCGGACCGACGGGGAACGCCACCTCTGGACGCCGGACGCGATCCGGCTGCTGCAGTGGTCCGCGCGGCGCGGCGACGGCGCGCTGTACCGCGAATACGCCGCCCTCATCAACGACCAGGCCCGGAAGCAGAGCACGCTGCGCGGCCTGTTCCGCTTCCGCGGGGCGGAGGCCGTGCCGCTGGAGGAAGTGGAGCCGGCGTCGGAGATCATGAAGCGGTTCGTGACCGGCGCCATGTCGTTCGGCTCCATCAGCCGCGAGGCCCACGAAACCCTGGCGGTCGCGATGAACCGGATCGGCGCCATGAGCAACAGCGGCGAGGGCGGCGAGGATCCCGCGCGCTATCGGCCCCTGGCCAACGGCGACAGCCGCTGCAGCGCCGTCAAGCAGGTGGCCAGCGGGCGCTTCGGCGTTACGACCGAATACCTTGTCAACGCGCGCGAGCTTCAGATCAAGATGGCGCAGGGGGCCAAGCCGGGCGAGGGCGGACAGCTTCCGGGACACAAGGTCAACGCGGAGATCGCGCGCGTGCGGCACTCCACGCCGGGCGTGACGCTGATCTCCCCTCCGCCGCACCACGACATCTATTCCATCGAGGACATCAAGCAGTTGATCTTCGATCTGAAGAACGTGAACCCCGAGGCCCGCGTGTCCGTGAAACTCGTGGCCGAACTGGGGGTGGGGACGATCGCCGCCGGCGTCGCCAAGGCCCACGCGGACATGGTGCTGATCAGCGGGCACGACGGCGGCACCGGCGCGGCGCCGCTCTCGTCGATCAAGCACGCCGGAATTCCCTGGGAGCTCGGCCTGGCCGAAACCCAGCAGACGCTGATCCGCAACGGGCTGCGGGACAGGATCCGCGTGCAGGTGGACGGGCAGCTCAAGACCGGCCGGGACGTCGTGGTCGCGGCCCTGCTGGGCGCCGAGGAATTCGGCTTCGCAACCGCGCCCCTGGTGGTTTGCGGCTGCGTGATGATGCGGAAGTGCCACGAGAACACGTGCCCGGTGGGCGTGGCCACGCAGGATCCGGAGCTGCGCCGGCGCTTTACCGGCAAACCCGAGCACGTCGTGAATTTCTTCCGCATGGTGGCCGAGGAAGCGCGCGGCCACATGGCGGCGCTGGGATTCCGCACCATGGACGAGATGATCGGCCGCTGCGAGCGCCTGGAGATGAACGCGGCCGTTTCGTTCTGGAAGACGCGGGGCCTCGATGTATCGGCGATTCTCGCCGCGCCCCGGGGGGGCGGGGCGGCGCGGCGCCGCACGTCTCCGGGGAAGCACGCGATTGACGACGTGATGGACCGCGACCTCATCCGGGAAGCGGCGCCGGCCCTGGAACACGGGCGGCGCGTCGAGATCCGCCGGCCCATACGCAACGTCAACCGCGCCGTGGGAACGATGCTTTCCGGCCGGATCGCCAGGCGCCACGGCCATGCCGGCCTGCCGGACGACACGATTTGCTGCCGCTTTGAGGGAGCGGCCGGGCAGAGCTTCGGGGCCTTTGCCGCGCGCGGCCTGACGCTGGTGCTGGAAGGGGAGGCGAACGACTATCTCGGCAAGGGGCTTTCCGGCGGGCGCATCGTGGTCAGGCCGCCGGCCTGCGTGGCCTACGATCCGTCCCGCAACACGATCTGCGGCAACGTTCTGCTCTACGGCGCGACGTCGGGCGAGGCCTACATCCGCGGGCGCGTCGGCGAACGCTTCGCGGTGCGCAACAGCGGCGCGAACGCCGTCGTCGAGGGCGTAGGCGATCACGGCTGCGAATACATGACCGCGGGCCGGGTGGTCGTTCTGGGCGAGACGGGCGTGAATTTCGCCGCCGGCATGAGCGGGGGCATCGCCTATGTCTATGACCCCGCCAACTCGTTCGACGGACGCTGCAATCTCGGCATGGTCGACCTGGAGCTCGTGGAGGACGAGGAGGACGAGCGCGAGCTGCGGACGCTCATCGTCCGGCACGTGGAGTATACCGGGAGCGATCTGGCCCGCGGCCTCATCGCGAACTGGGACGCCGCGCGGCCCCTTTTCGTGAAGGTCTTTCCCATGGAGTACCGCCGCGTCCTGGGACGCATGAGCAGAGAGGACGAGGCGATTGAGCGCGAGGAGCCCGTCAATGCATGAGGCGCGCCGTTCGCGGTCAGGCCCGCTTGCGGCCGCGGGGGGCCGCGGAGGGCGCCCCGGCCGTCCGGCGCCGGGCATCCGGCCTTCGGCCGGCGGAAAGGAAACGCGGAATGGGTAAGCCCGGCGGATTTCTTGACTTCCGGCGGAAGGAGCCCGAGTACCGGCCGGTGGCCAGGCGGCTGCGCGACTATGAGCCCGTCGAGGTCCGTCTCCCGGAGGCGGAGATCCGCGCGCAGGCCGCGCGCTGCATGGACTGCGGAACCCCGTTCTGCCTCGGCGCCGGCTGTCCGCTCCGGAACATCATTCCCGAGTTCAACGACATGGTCTACCGCGGTCGCTGGAGGGAGGCCCTCGACCTGCTCCTGGCGACGAATCCGTTTCCGGAGTTCACGGCCCGGGTCTGTCCGGCGCCGTGCGAGAAATCATGCGTTCTGGACATCAACGACGCGCCGGTCAGCATCCGGCAGATCGAACTGGCGATCATCGAGAACGGTTTCGAGAAGGGCTACGTCCGCCCGCGCCCCCCCGCGCGCCGCATAGGGCGCAAGGTGGCCGTCATCGGCTCGGGTCCCGCCGGATTGTCCGTCGCCGCGGTCCTCAACAGCCACGGGTGCGACGTCACCGTCTACGACAAGGCGCGGCACGCGGGCGGCATACTGCGCTACGGGATACCGGACTTCAAGCTGGCCAAGGGCGTGGTCGAGCGCCGTCTGCGGCTGATGCAGGAGGAGGGCGTCGCCTTCGAGCTGGGCGTTTCGGTGGGGGACGACGTCTCATACCGCTACCTGAAGGATCGTTTCGACGCCGTCTGTCTCGCCGGCGGATCGAGGCGGCCGCGGGACCTTACGCTTCCCGGCCGCGAGCTGGGGGGCATCCATTTCGCCATGGATCTTCTGGTTCAGCAGAACCGGCGGCTGGCGGGGGAGGATCTCGCGGGCGAGGAACCGATTACGGCCGGGGGCAAACGGGCCGTGATCATCGGCGGAGGCGACACGGGGGCCGACTGCGTGGGGACGGCCCTGCGCCAGGGGGCGTCGGCCGTGGTGCAGCTCGAGATCATGCCCAAGCCCCCTCCGGCGCGGACCGAGAACATGCCGTGGCCCACGTGGCCCGCCATTCTGCGCTCTTCCTCGAGCCACGAGGAGGGCGGGGAGCGCCGCTGGGGCGTGAGCGCGAAGGAGTTCCTCGGGACGGGCGGGCAAGTGCGGGGAGTGCGATGCGTCGAGGTGGAATGGTCCGCGGACGACCGGGGGCGGCCGCTTTCGTTCAGGGAGCTTCCCGGCACCGACTTCGAGGAGCAGGCGCAGATCGTCCTGCTGGCCATGGGCTTCAGCGGTCCGGCACGGAATCGGCTGGTCGAAGAACTGGGGCTGGCCGTGGACGACAACGGCGCCGTGAAGGCCGGTCCCGATCACATGACCAGCTTGCCGGGGGTTTTCACGGCGGGCGACATGACCCTGGGCCAGTCGCTCGTCGTGCGCGCCATGGCTGACGGGCGCGAAGCGGCGGCGGGCATCCTGGCGTACCTGGGGCGCGGGCGACGGGAGGAGGCATGAGAGACGCCGGTCCGAGGGAAGAATGCGGTCTGTTCGGGGTCTACGGCGCGGACGGCGCGGCGGCGCTGATTCATCGCGGCCTGTTCGCCCTGCAGCACAGGGGGCAGGAGGGGGCCGGCATCGTGGTTTCGGACGGACGGGAAGTGCGCTCCGTGAAAGGGCTGGGGCTGCTGGCGGAAGTCTTTGCCGGCAAGTCGCCGGGCGCGCTGCCGGGCCGCATGGGGATCGGTCACGTGCGCTATTCCACCACGGGTTCCACGCGCATCCACAACGTGCAGCCGCTGGTGGCGGAGTGCGTGGACGGCATCTGGGCCGTGGCTCACAACGGGAACCTCGTCAACGCCGCGCGGCTGCGCCGCATGTACCAGCAGGCCGGCGCGATCTTCCAGACCAGCACCGACAGCGAGGTCCTGGTGCATCTTCTGGCCGACCCCATGTACCGCGCGCGGCCGAAGCGGGTCTCGCGGGCCCTGGCCGAGCTGCGGGGCGCCTTCGCGTTCCTGGTCATGACCCGGGACTGCGTCATGGCCGCGCGCGATCCGCACGGCTTCCGCCCTCTTTCGCTGGGGCGGCGCGGCGATGCATGGGTGTTCGCCAGCGAGACCTGCGGCCTGGCCCAGGTCGGCGCGGAATTCGTGCGCGACCTGTCGCCGGGCGAACTGGTGACCGCCGGCAGCGCCGGATTGCACAGCCACGCCTTTGCCGAGCCGCCGGCGGCCGGGCTGGCGCAGTGCGTTTTCGAACTGGTGTACTTTGCGCGGCCGGACAGCACGGTCTTCGGGTACAACGTGCATCGCGTTCGCATGCAGTACGGCGCCCGCCTGGCCGAGGAGCACCCGGCCGAGGCCGACATCGTCATCGCGGTGCCCGACAGCGGCAACTCCGCGGCGCTGGGCTTCGCGCGGCGCAGCGGGATTCCCCTGGACTACGGCTTCATCCGCAACCACTACGTCGGCCGGACGTTTATCATGCCCGAGCAGGACGCGCGGTCCGCCGGCGTGGACATCAAGCTGGCGGTCGTGCCCGAAGTGGTGCGGGGCAAGCGCGTGGTGGTGGTGGACGATTCGATCGTGCGCGGCACGACGGCGCGGCGGCGCGTGAGCGCGCTGCGCGAAGCCGGCGCGCGCGCGATTCACATGCGCGTCTCCTGCCCGCCCACGTCCCACCCCTGTTTCTACGGAATAGATTTCCCGACCAGGGAGGAGCTCATCGCCGGGAGGCACGACGTGGAGACGATCCGCGAATTCCTCGGCGCCGACAGCCTCGGCTATCTCAGCGAGGAGGGTCTTCTGGCGCCGTTCGCGAACCGGGGCGATTTCTGCCGGGCGTGCTTCAACGGGAGCTACCCGGTTGACCCCGAAGGGGCGGGAGACAAGCTGGCGCTGGAGACCGTGACCCCGCTGCTGCCTTTCGGGGACGGCTTGGGGCCGGGCAGCGCGCGGGAGAGCGCGGGCCGCCCGGCCACGGCGTAGCCGGGGCGTTGCGCCGGGTTCGGGCTGCCGAGTTTGGGCTTGTGCGCGGGCCGCGCGGCGGATAGCATCGCCGCCTCATGGCCCGTGACAGCCGCGGACGCCGTCAGGGAGGTGCGCGTGACCAAACACGTTTTTGTGACCGGCGGGGTCGTTTCATCGCTCGGCAAGGGGCTGACGGCCGCCTCACTGGCCCTGCTCCTGAAGCAGCGCGGTTACCGCGTCCGGATGCAGAAGCTGGACCCCTACCTCAACGTGGACCCCGGCACCATGTCGCCCTTCCAGCACGGGGAAGTGTACGTGACCGCCGACGGAGCGGAGACGGACCTCGACCTGGGGCACTACGAGCGTTTCACCGGCATCCCGTGCTCGCGCGAAAGCAACTACACGACGGGGCGGATCTACAGCAGCGTCATCGCGCGGGAGCGCGAGGGGCATTACCTCGGCAAGACCGTGCAGGTGATCCCGCACGTCACCGACGAGATCAAGCAGGCCATCCGGTCGCTGGACGGCGACGGGGTGGACATCGCGATCACGGAAATCGGCGGCACGGCCGGAGACATCGAGTCGCTGCCCTTTCTGGAGGCCATCCGCCAGTTCCGCCAGGACGTCGGGCGCCGGAACGCGCTGTTCATACACATCACGCTGGTGCCCTACATCAAGGCGGCCGGGGAGCTGAAGACCAAGCCTTCGCAGCAGTCGGTCGGCATCCTGCGCACGATCGGCATCATCCCCGACATCCTCATCTGCCGCTGCGAGCGTCCGCTGGCCCGGGAGCACAAGGAAAAGCTTGCCCTGTTCTGCAACGTCGACGAGGAGCTCGTGATCGAGGAGCGGGACGTGGCCCACTCGATCTACGAGGTGCCGCTGGAGCTGGCCGCGCAGGACGTGGACGTCTACATGCTGGAGAAGCTCGGAATGCACGTCTCCACGCTGGATCTTGCGGACTGGAAGCGCATGGTCCAGACGCTGGTCGACCCGCCCGGCGGAAAGGTGGAGATCGCGGTGGTGGGCAAGTACATCCGGCTGCGTGACGCGTACAAGAGCATCTACGAGGCGCTTACGCACGGCGGCGTCGCCAACGGGGTGGGAATCGAGATACGCATGGTCGAGTCCGAGGACGTGGAGAAGCGCGGCGCGGCGCCGCTGCTCGACGGCGTGGACGGCGTTCTGGTCCCGGGAGGCTTCGGCGACCGCGGCATCGCGGGGAAGATCGCGGCCGTGCGCCATGCCCGCGAGAACGGGCTGCCGTTTTTCGGCATCTGCCTCGGCATGCAATGCGCCGTCATCGAGTTCGCGCGCGGCGTTTGCGGCATGCAGGGGGCCGACAGCCGTGAATTCCGGCCGGACACGCCCTTCCCGGTCATCGACCTCATGGAAGAGCAGAAGAAAGTCCGCAACCTGGGCGGCACGATGCGGCTGGGCGCCTGCCGCTGCCGGATCGCCCCGGACACGCGCGCGGCCGCCGCCTACGGTGCGCTCGAGACTACCGAGCGCCACCGGCACCGCTACGAGTTCAACAACGTTTTCCGCGGGAAAATGGCCGCCGCGGGCATGGTCTTTTCCGGCCTGTGGCCCGAGGGCGACCTGGTGGAGATCGTGGAGTTGCGCGACCATCCCTGGTTCGTGGCCTGCCAGTTCCACCCGGAGTTCCAGTCCACGCCGCTCCAGGCCCATCCGCTGTTCCGGGAGTTCGTGAAGGCCGCGGCAAAGAAGGCGGCAAGGCTTCCTGAACGGTCAGGGCCGTCGGACGTGTCCGACGAGTCCGATGCGTCCGACTCCCAAGACCGGCAACGCGCCCGCTGACCATGCCCAAGCGCACCGACATCCAGACGATCATGCTGATCGGATCGGGGCCGATCGTCATCGGCCAGGCCTGCGAGTTCGACTACGCGGGCGTGCAGGCCTGCAAGGCCCTGCGCGAAGAGGGCTACCGCATCGTGCTGGTGAACAGCAACCCGGCCACGATCATGACCGACCCGGAATTCGCGGACCGCACCTACATCGAGCCGCTGGACGCCGCCACGCTGGGCGAGATCCTGCGGCGCGAGCGGCCGGACGCGCTGCTGCCGACGCTGGGCGGGCAGACGGCCCTGAACCTGGCCATGGAGCTGACTCGCAACGGCGCGCTCGAGCGCTACGCCGTGGAAATGATCGGCGCGCGGGCCGAGGCCATCCGCAAGGCCGAGGACCGCGACGCGTTCAAGCAGAGCATGCGGCGCATCGGGCTGGACCTTCCGCGCAGCGGGTCGGCCCACACCCTCGAGGAGGCGCGCGCCGTGCGCGACGAGCTGGGGGCCTATCCCGTCGTGATCCGCCCCGGCTTCACCCTCGGCGGCACGGGCGGCGGCATCGCCGCGGACGACGCCGAGTTCGACGCGATCGTGGGGCGCGGCCTGTACTGCAGCCCGATCTCCGAGGTGCTGGTGGAGGAGTCCGTGCTGGGCTGGAAGGAGTTCGAGCTGGAGGTCATGCGCGACCGCAAGGACAACTGCGTGATCGTCTGTTCCATCGAGAACGTCGACCCCATGGGCATCCACACCGGCGACAGCATAACCGTGGCGCCGGCGCAGACGCTTACCGACCGGGAATACCAGCGCATGCGCGACGCGGCGATCGCGGTGATGCGCGAGATCGGCGTGGACACGGGCGGCTCCAACGTGCAGTTCGCCGTGAATCCGCGGGACGGCCGGATGGTGATCATCGAGATGAACCCGCGCGTGTCGCGGTCCAGCGCGCTGGCGTCCAAGGCCACGGGCTTTCCCATCGCGCGGATTGCGGCCAGGCTCGCCGTGGGCTACACGCTGGACGAGATCCCCAACGACATCACGCGCGAAACGCCGGCCTGCTTCGAGCCCGCGATCGACTACGTCGTGACCAAGATTCCGCGCTTCGCGTTCGAGAAATTCCCCGGCGCGGACGACCGGCTCGGGACGCAGATGAAGTCGGTGGGCGAAACCATGAGCATCGGCCGGACCTTCAAACAGTCGCTGCAGAAAGCGCTGCGCGGCCTGGAAACGGGCCGCTTCGGGCTGGGCGCCGACGGCAGGGACGGGCCGTTCGAGGGGCTTGGCGACGACGCCCTGGCCGCCCGGCTGGCCCGGGGTAACGCGGCGCGCATTTTCGCGGTGCGCGCGGCCTTCCGGCGCGGGTGGGACGTGGACCGCGTCCACGGCCTCACGGCGATCGACCCCTGGTTTCTGCGGCAGATCGCCGAGCTGGCGGCGTACGAGGACGAGATCCGCGCGGCGGGTTCGCTCGAGGGGCTGGGGCGCGATCGGGCCCTCTTCGCGCAGGCCAAGGAGATGGGCTATTCCGACCGGCAGATCGCGGCCATCCTCAAGACCACGGAGGGCGCCGTGCGCGAGGCGCGCCACGCCTGCGGACTGCTTCCCGTGTACGGGTCGGTCGACACCTGCGCGGCCGAGTTCGCGGCGCGCACGCCGTATTTCTACTCGACCTACGGCGGACGGAACGAGAGCCGCCCCGGCGCGCGCCGCAAAATCATGATCCTCGGCGGCGGCCCCAACCGGATAGGGCAGGGCATCGAGTTCGACTACTGCTGCGTGCACGCGTCGTTCGCCCTGCGCGAGGCCGGGTTCGAGACGGTCATGGTCAACAGCAATCCGGAGACCGTCAGCACCGACTACGACACCAGCGACCGCCTGTACTTCGAGCCCCTGACGCTGGAGGACGTGCTGCACGTCTATCACCATGAGGGCTGCTGGGGCGCCATCGTGCAGTTCGGCGGGCAGACCCCCCTCAATCTGGCGCGGGGACTGGAAGCCGGCGGCGTGAACGTGATCGGCACCCGGCCGGAGAAGATCGAGGCGGCCGAGGACCGCAAGTTCTTCAGCGAGCTCGCCGCGCGGCTCGGCATCCCGCAGCCGCCGGGCGGCATGGCCGCCAACGCGGACGAAGCGGCCGCCGTCGCGGAGCGGATCGGCTACCCCGTGCTGATGCGGCCGTCGTTCGTGCTCGGCGGACGCGCCATGGCCATCGTCTACGACCCGGATGCGCTGCGCCGGTACATGGCCGAGGCCGTCGAGGCGTCGGAAAGCCGGCCCGTGCTGATCGATCGCTACCTGGACAACGCCGTTGAAGTGGACGTGGACTGCCTCTCGGACGGCGAGACCGCGGTCATCGGGGGCATCATGGAACACGTCGAGCTGGCGGGAATCCACTCGGGGGACAGCGCCTGCGCGCTGCCGGCCCCGACGCTCGGCGCGGGCGTCCTGGAGCGTATCCGGAACTACACGCACGCGCTGTGCCGCGGGCTGGAGGTCTGCGGCCTGATGAACGTCCAGTACGCGGTGCAGGGCGACGAGGTCTTCGTGCTGGAAGTCAATCCGCGCGCCTCGCGCACCGTGCCCTTCGTGAGCAAGGCCGTCGGGGTGCCCCTGGCCAAGCTTGCGGCGCTGTGCATGGCGGGATTCAAGCTCAAGGACCTGGGTTTCACGGCGGAATTCCGGCCGCGGCACATGTCCGTGAAGGAAGCGGTCTTTCCCTTCGCGCGTTTTCCGGGCGTGGACGTGACGCTCAAGCCGGAGATGCGGTCCACCGGCGAGGTCATGGGCGTGGACCTCACGGCGGGCATGGCCTTCCTGAAGAGCCAGCTCGCGGCCGGCAACCGCATTCCCTCGGGCGGCGGCGTGTTCCTGAGCGTGCGCGACGAGGACAAGCCGCGCGCCGTGGCCCTGGCGCGCGAGCTGGCGGATCTCGGGTTCGCGATCTTCGCCACCGCCGGCACAAGCACGGCGCTGCGCGACAACGGCATCCGGAGCCGCGGCGTCTTCCGCCTTTCCGAGGGCCGGCCGCACGTGCTTGACCTGATCGAGGACAAGGAGATCGGATGGGTCATCAACACGCCGGCCACCGGGGCGGCGCCGCGGGCCGACGAAGTCCGCATGCGGGCGCATGCCGTGATCAGGGGTATTCCCATAACGACGACCATTGACGGCCTGCGCGCGGCGATCAACGGGCTGAAGACGTTTCGCGCGATGGGTCGCATGGAGGTCTGCAGCCTGCAGGAGTATCACCGCCGTTCGCCGAAAACGAGAACGCGCGCGGGGGACCTGGCGCGATCATGAGCTGGAACTGGAAAGCGCAGCGCGAAAAACAGGCCTTTCTGGCGCTGCAGGACGGAACCGTTTTTCGCGGCTGGTCCGCGGGCGCCCCCCGCAACGCGCTGGGCGAGGTGGTTTTCAACACGGGCATGACGGGCTACCAGGAGATCCTGACGGATCCTTCCTACGGCGGCCAGTTCGTGACCATGACCATGCCGGAAATCGGCAACACGGGGATCAACCCGGCCGACATGGAATCGCGCGGCGCATTCGCCGGCGGCCTGATCGTGCACGCGCTCAATCCGCCCAGCAACTGGCGCGCGACCGTGTCCCTTTCCGACTGGCTGGCCCGGGCGGGCATCCCGGCGCTGGCGGGCGTGGACACGCGGGCGTTGACGACGCTGTTGCGCGAGCGGGGCACGCAGCGCGGTTGCCTGGTCGTGGCGGAGGAGGAAGGCAGGGCCGTGGGCGAGGCGGAGGCCGCCGCCCGCGCGCGGGACTGGGCCGGACTGGACGGCCAGGACTACGCCTCACGCGTGACCTGCGACGCGCCGTACGGCTGGGACCCGCGGGGCGAGCTGACCCGCACCTTCGGCGCGGAGGCGGAGCTGCCGCCGGCGGACATGAAGGTCGTGGCCTTCGACTTCGGCGTCAAGTGGAACATCCTGCGCGATCTGCGGCGCTGCGGCATGGACGTCACCGTGGTGCCGGCCGGCGCGTCGGCGGCCGAGGTGCTGGCCATGCGCCCGGACGGCGTGTTCCTGTCCAACGGCCCGGCCGATCCTGCCGCGCTGACCTACGCGGTGGCGACCGCGCGCGCGCTGATCGGCAGAACGCCCGTCATGGGTATCTGCCTGGGGCACCAGATTCTGGGGCTGGCCCTGGGCGGCCGCACCTACCGGCTGAAGTTCGGGCATCACGGCTGCAATCATCCGGTCATGGACCTGGCGACGGGCAGGGTTGAGATTACGTCCCAGAATCACAACTTTGCCGTGGCGCCGGACTTGCTGCCGCCCGAAGTGGAGGTCAGTCACATCAACCTCAACGACCGCACCGTCGAGGGCCTGCGCCACAAGCGCGCGCCCATGTTCTGCGTGCAGTATCACCCCGAGGCCGGTCCGGGGCCGCACGATCCGCGGCATCTCTTCGCGCGCTTCCGCGCGCTGATCGCAGAGGCTTGAGCGGGGCGCGACGGGCGCCGCGTCAGCGCGCGGCGGCGGACTCCCCTGCGCTGAAGTCGGCGATGCCCTGCGCGATGGCGGCGGCGACGGTTTGGCGGTAGTCCGCCAGCGCCAGCCGGCCGGCCTCGGCGGCGTTGGACAGGAAGCCGCACTCGACGAGGATGGCGGGGCAGGGGATGTCGCGCAGCACGTCGAACCTTGCCCGGCGCAGGCCGCGATCGTCCGCGCCCGTGGCGGCCAGCAGCCGGCTGTGCACGGCAAAGGCCAGGGCGGTGTTGGACGCGTCGTGGAGATTGCCCCGGCATTGCCGGCCGTCGTCGGCTCCGCCGGCGGTGGAAGGGAAGCCCGCGGCGGGCAGGGCGTAGGTTTCAATCCCCTGCGCCTGGGCGTTGACGGCGAAGTTGAGGTGTATGCTGACGAAGACTTCGCCGTTTTGCGCGCGGCAGGCGGCCGCGCGATCGGCCAGCGGCAGGTCGGTGTCGCGCGCCCGCGTGAGATGCACCGTGTAGCCGTCCGCCGTCAGGCGGCGCCGGACCCGCTTGGCGATGTCCAGAACGAGCCGCTTCTCGGTGAGGTCCGCGCCGCGGCGCGCGCCGGCCTGCCGCCCGCCGTGCCCGGGATCGAGGACAACCGTTACGGGCGGCGCGGGCCGCGCGACGGAAGCCGCGTTCAGCAGCGGCTCGATCACGGCGCGCGCGTCGCAAAGGCGCAGCGACCAGCCGGCGGCGTCGCCCGCGGCCGGCGCATTCATCCAGACCGCGCGGCCGTCCACGCTCACCCGGCGGCTGCCGGCTTCGAATACGAGCGTGCGGCCGCGGCCGGCCAGGGTGAGGCGGGAGGCGTCGCCACGCGCGGTCAGTCCGTGGCGCGCGGCCAGGTCGGCCATGGCCACGGGGTCGGCCGCCGCGGGAGGGCGCGCGCCGGGCGCGGCCAGAAGCGATCCGCAAAGGACGGTGACGAGTGCCTCGGGACGGGCCATTCCTTCCTTAATAGCAGGACGCCGCGCCGGGTTCAACTCTTGACGCCGCGCCGTGGCGTGCTATAGAAGGAGGCCAGTATGCCTGACATATCGCTTTCCGAGGTATCCCAGAGCGCGCGCGACCTGTTCAACAAGGGTTTTTCGGCGTTCGAGCGCGGGAATCTGGATTATGCGATCCACCTGCTTGCGCAGTGCGTCGCGACGGAGCCGCGGCTGGTGCAGGCCCGCCGGTTTCTGCGGGCGGCCGAGGTGCGCCGTTTCAAGGAGAAGCCGGTAAACTTCCTCACGCACGCCATGGCCTTCCTGGCGTGCCTTCCCACCTACGCGAAAGCGAGGGCCAAGGTCGCAAAAGGGGGGGGCGCGCTGGAGCTTGCGGAGAAGCTGCTTTACCGGGATCCGCTCAACATCGAGTTCATCAAGGTCTTCACGCAGGCCGCGGCCGCGGCGAACCTGCCGGAGGCGGCCATCCAGACCCTGGAAATCGCGAGGGATCACTACCCGAACGACGTTCGCATCGTAAGCTGGCTGGGATCGCTTTACCAGAAAGTGGGGCGCACGCGTTCCGCCCGCGAGTGCTTCGAGAGGCTCTGCGAGATCACCCCCAACGACCCCATGGCGCTCAAGGCGCTGAAAGACGCCATGGCGCTGGACAGCATGTCGTCGGACGGCTGGGAGCAGGCCGAGACCTACCGCGACATGATCCGCGACACGCGGGAGGCCGAGGTCCTCGAACAGGAAAGCAAGGCCGTGCGCAGCGAGACGGACACGGAATCCCTGATCGAGGAATTCAAGAAGAAGGTCGCGGCGGAGCCCATGAACCTTAACTACCACCGCGCCCTGGGTCGGCTTTACGCCCAGAAGAGGTCCTACGGGGAAGCGCTGGAGATCCTGCGGCGGGCCTCGGAATTGAGTCCGGGCGATCCGGAGCTGGACGCCGCGGTCAGCGCGGTCCGCGTGCAGCAGATGGATCATGACATTGCGGCCCTGCGGGAGGCGGGAGACGCGGCGGCGGCCGAGGCGCTCGAGGCCGAGCGGCGGCGGTTCCTGGAGGAAGACTTGCGCGAACGCGTGGAGCGCTATCCCAACGACCTGCGCCTGCGCTACGAGTGGGGCGTCATGCTCCTTAACCAGGGCCGCCTGAACGAGGCGATCCAGCAGTTCCAGATGTCGCAGCGCAACCCGCGCTTCCGCGTGCGCTCGTATTACTACCTTGCCGTGTGCTTCAAGCGCAAGGGGCAGTATGACCTGGCCTCGGAACAGCTCAAGCGGGCGGCATCGGAACTGGCCGTGATGGACGAGACGAAGAAGGAGATCATATACGAGCTGGGGAGCATAGCCGAAGCGACGGGCAACCGCGCGGAGGCCGCCTCCTACTACAAGCAGATTTACCAGGTCGACATCGGCTACCGGGACATCGCCGACAAGGTGGAGCGGGTCTACAGGGGAAAC
>VGWJ01000032.1 GCA_016873635.1 Lentisphaerota bacterium
CTCCTGGATCACGTCGTAGCCTTCTTCCACGTGGCTGAAGCCGGCCGTGAGGATGTTCGCCATGGGCCCCGGCTCGTTCTCGCAGTTCTGCAGCGCCTTGAGCACGTCGCCTTCGGCCATGGACTGCGTGACGTTGTCGATGAGCGCCTGCGGCATGATGCGCGGCGCGCGGATGGTGATGGCGCAGTCCACCATGAAATACACGGCCGCGCCGCCGGACCCGAACAGGGCGATCCAGAGCAGGACGCCCAGCGCGCCGGACCCCACCACGACGCTCAGGAACCCGCCCGAGCCGCGGTTGACTTCCTCCTCGCCCTCGGCGGGAACGATCGCGCCGTCCGCCGGCGCGGCCGCCGCCGGGGCCGCGGCCGGGGCCGCGGCCTCCTGTGCGCGCGCTTCCGGCGCTCCGCAAACCAGCCAGCCCGCCATCACGATCAACAGGCACACCACCGCTTTCTTCATACGCATCTTGTCTCCCTTGTGATCCGCTTCACGCGCGCCGCGACTCAGCCGCCCGGCGTTCCGGATGCCAGACGCCGACTGTACTCATCGTTGGGATACTTCGCCAGAAGTTCTTTGCGCATTCTTTCGGCGTAGGGATGCTGTTCGAGCTGATCGAAGGACTGCGCCGCCTTGAAAAGCGCCTCGGGCTGCACTTCCTTCACGTCGCGGAAGAGCAGCGCCGTGCGCAGGTAGCCGTCCACCAGCGCTTCCTTGTGGCGGCCGTTCTTGGCCTCCAGGTCGCCGCGCATGAGCTGCGCCCGCGCCGCGGTGGCGCGGTCGCCGCGCGCCGCCGCGTCGTCCAGGGCCTTGCGCAGCGTGGCGTCCTGCCCCGCCTTGAGCAGGGCCTGCCAGTAGATCGGCGCCATCTCCGCCGAGACCGCGGCGTCGGGATTGCCCTCGATGACCCTGCGGCACATCTCCAGCGCCTTTTCCGGCTGGTTCATGCCCATGTAGGCGAAGGCCAGGTAGCCGGCCGCGGTGACGTCGTGCTGCATCATGCGGTAGTCCTTCATGATGTTCTCCAGCACCGGCACCGCCGCCCCGTACTGGCCGCCGCGCACGGCGCGCGCCGCCTCCCCCAGTCCGGGGGGCGGCGGCACCTCCACGCGCGCGACCTGGTCCAGCGGGACGCGCAGGGTTACGTCGCGCGCGCCGCGGCTGGTCACCAGGTATTCCTTGCTGGACGCCAGGTAGCGGATCGCGCCGGCCAGACGCCCGCTGTCCTTCTTCACTATCACGCCTTCAACGTCGGCGCCGAAGGCCGTCGCGGCCGCGGCCAGAACCAGGCCGCAGGCCACGCCCTTCCATATTCGCCGCGCGCTTGCTTGCATGTTCATGGTGCGTCTCCCTCGCCGGGCGCCGCGCCGCCTGCCGCCGCGGCCCTTTCGGCCGGCGGCAATTCGTTTGTCGCGCCCGCTTCATTCGTCTTGCCCGCTTCATCAGGTTTGCCGGCATCCGCCGTCTTGCCGGCTTCATCGGGTTTGCCGGCTTCATCGGTCGCCACGGTCACGTCGGTTCCTTCGACCCCGCCGGGAACCTTCTTGCCGGCCGAGAGCAGGGCGCGCTGCGCCTGGCCCGCCCACTTGCGCGCCTCCAGGGCATATTTTCCGCCGCGGAACATCTTCTGGTAGCTGACGGCGTCGTGGATCACGTCTTCCCAGCGCTCCCGGGCGATCACCAGGGGCCAGCATTCGTTGTAGGCGTCTTCGATGTGGGGCCTGACCTCCGGATCGGTCGCGTCGGCCAGGAGCATCAGCGACTGGTAGCTGGCCATGGCATTGTCCGTCGCCTCCTCCGCCTTGTCCTTCGCGCCGAATTTCCTCTCGGCCTCGGCCTTGCGCGCGTACAGGCGGCCCACTTCCAGGTCCAGCCGCGCGCGGACGCCCGGCTCCTTGGCAAAGCGGCGCGCGCGGTTGATGGCGTCCACCGCCCGGTTGTAGACCGCGAACCGCCTGGCGGGATCGCTTTCCTCGCGCCCCAGTTCGCTGCAGGCGGTGCTGATCCGCAGCGAGGCCTCGACCGTGAAGCCGGACTGCGGAAACTCGCTCATCAGGCTCTCCAGGGCCTCCAGACCTTCCGCGAACCGCTTCAGGGCCACCAGGGCCTTGCCCTTGCGCAGCAGCGCCGGCTCGCGCACGCCCCGTTCCCGCGACCCCACGATGCGCTGGAAGCCTTCCAGCGCGATCTCGTTTTCGCCCGCCTTGAGCAGCTCCGTGGCCGCGCTCAGGATCTGGCCCTCGGAGAACCGGCCTTCGCCCGAGAACATGCGCTTGAACACCGTGATCGCCTGCTGGCGCATGTTCATCTCCAGCAGGATCGTGCCCAGCATGAAGTCGGCGTTCCTGGCCTCGGGCGTGTCCGGATGGTCCTGCTGCAGGCGCCGGAAAGCGGCCTGGGCTTCGGCCGGCTTCTCGAGCACGGTGTACAGCGTCCCGATGCGGCTCAACGCCGCCGGCGCGAACTGCGATTTCGGGGAGGCCTGCACCAGCTCCTCGAGACTGCGCACGGCCAGCGCGCGGTAGCCGGGCGCCTTCTCCGGCGGGGCGTCGAGCATGGAATAGCAGATCCCCTTCTGGAACATGGACGCCTCGAGGATCGTGCGGTTGCGCTCGGCGTCCTCGGCCGAAGCCTGGTAGGGATTCTTGGGATCGGAGAGCATCTGCACCAGCTCGATGTAGCGGTTGAGCGCCGAAGGCAGGTACTTCGGGCCGAGCTTGCGGTACGCGCCGGCCAGGCGGAACTTCACGGCCGCCGCCTCGGGCCGCGGCCGCCCGCCCTTCTCCAGGGCCTTGGCGTACAGGTCCAGGGTCTTGACCTCGGCCATGTGTTCGCCCATCTCGCTCTGGCAGTACGCCATCTTGCTCAAGGCGTCGAGATACAGCGGCGAGTCCGGGTAGTTTTCCGCCACCTGCGCGTAGTACTTCAGCGCGGCGGCATAGTCCTTCTGCAGGCTGAGCTTGTCGCCGAACCGGAACAGGATGCCCGCCGTGCGCGGGTGGTCCTTGAAATGGGCGAAGAAGAGGTCGTAGGCCTCCTCCCGCTCGACGGGCCGCTTGCGCACGCCGTAGGCCTCGGCCACGTTCACCACGCCGTCGCCGGCGTCCACCATCAGGGCCGGATGGCGGGCAAAGCGTTCGGCGAGGTAGCGCGTCACCGTCTGCGCGTAGATTTCCTCGCCCGTCTCGATGTAGCACTCCGCCAGCTCGGGCAGGACCTTGACGGACATCTCCTGCTCGGGGAACAGGCCCAGAACCTTCAGATAGCCTTCGACGGCCTCGGCAAAACGCTGCTGGTTGAAGAGCGCCCGCGCCCCCTGGAACTGCATGCGCTGGATGCGCGTCATCTGCTCGGGGTCGATGGTTATCTTGATCTCCGCGCCCATCTTGATCAACGCCTGCCTGACCTGCTCGGCGCGGGTGCCCGCGTCGGCCGCCCAGCTCGTCTCCGGGTACTTGGCGAAGACCGTGTAGAAATGCTGCAGCGCCCCGTTGGAGCGCGCGCCGCCGCGCAGCTTGCCGGCCAGGAGCGTGATGATCTGTTCGCGCGGCCCGTTCGCGGCCATCAGGCGTTCGGCCTTGTCCTGCATCATCACGCCCAGCATGTAGCGGCACTCCGCCATGGGGCTGAGCTTGCTCAGCGGCTCGTCGGTCTCGGCCTCCTGCTGCCGCAGGGTCTCGTCCATCTGGATCAGCTGGGACGCGAACTCGTCGATGAGCGACTGGGCCTTGTCAAGGTTGCCTTCGATCATTTCCACGTGCGCCAGCATCACGATGGACTTGCCGAACCAGAGGTCCTGGACCCACATGAGCTGGTTGGCGATGTCCCGGACCTGCTTGAGGTACGCGGCCCGATCCTTGGGGTCCGCCCCTTCGGCCATGTTGACCAGCAGGTCGCCCGTCTCGCCCTGGACCTGACGGCGGATGTGCTGGCGTTCCTCGTCCTCGCGGGGAATCGCCTGCTCCAGCCGCTTGTAGGCGTTCAGGGCGCCCTTGCGGTCGTTGAGCAGGAGCTGCATCTGCGCGTACTTGTAGACGGAGTTGAGGAAGAAATCCTTCAGCCCCGCGGGCGGCTGCTTGGGAAACGCCTCGAGCAGGCTGTCGTAAATCGCGCGGGCCTTGCCGTACTCCCCCCAGGCGTAGTAGCCGTCGGCCAGGGCCAGCTTCAGGGCCCAGGCGCCCTGGCTGTTCTGGTCGGGCTCCCGGGCGATGATGGCGCGCACCTCGTCGAACCGGCCGAGCTGCAGCATGCCCTCGACGGCAATGACCTTGACCAGCCCCTCGGCCTCGGGATGCCTCGCGCGCAGGCGGTCCAGCACGATCTGGGCGTAGTCGGGCATGCCCCACTTCTGGAGCCCTTCCGCGTACTGGATCTCAAGCTTGACGGCGGGATCGACGCCGCCGGCCAGATCCTTGCCGGAAGAGGGCGGCGCAAAAGCGCACGCCGCCAGAACTGCGCCGGCGACGGCGCGCCGCGACCACGCACTGATCCGTGTGACTGCCACGCGCCCACCTATATGCCAGTGCGCCCTCCGGGGTCAAACATTTTCCCGTCCGATCGTTCAAACTTTCTTGTTGCACGCCGCGCGTTTATCGCTTAGCTTGCCCACCGGTTTCGTAACCGCCACCGAGAGGCCGAAGGCATGGGAAAACTGCTGCGAGTTCTGGTTGTCATCTTCCTTGCGCTCAGCATCGGATCCCTGGTCCTGGGCATCATGCTCTTTAACAAGCGCGAAATCCTCCAGGGGCGCACGCACAAGCTCGAGACCTCAATCAAGGCCCTCGGTCTCACGGTCGAGTCGGAGGCCGCCGAGTCGCGCCCCGCCGCCTACCAGGGGCGCGACACATCGCCCTGTACGGCGCAACCCATCGACACGCCCGAGATCTCGACGTTCTGGGACACCTACA
Organism: Lentisphaerota bacterium; assembly: GCA_016873635.1. GTDB lineage: Bacteria > Verrucomicrobiota > Kiritimatiellia > UBA8416 > VGWJ01 > VGWJ01. Next base: position 4,908 of record VGWJ01000032.1, read on the forward strand.
AGGCCCACCTGGAAGACCAGGACCTGCCGAAGATCGACGTCTCCAAGCGCGAGGACGAGCTGCGCAGCTACTACAAGATCGACGCCGTGACCCTCAAGCCCGCCCGCGACGCGCGCGGGCGGCGCATCACCGAAGGCCCCGGCACGATGCAGCAGGTGCTGGACGACCTGCAGGCCAAGGCCGGCGCGCAGTACGACCGCCTCAACGAGACCCGCCAGCAGCTCGCCGACCTGCGCGCCGAGCTGGTGCGCACGATCGAAGAGCTCAACGGGCGCAAGCGCGATCTGCGCGAAGCCCTCCGCACGATCGAGCAGCTCCGCGCCGAGATCGCGCGCCTTCAGGAGGAGATCCGCGGCCTCAAGGAGCAGATCGCCCGGCTCGAGGAAGAGAAGCGGCTCCTGCAGGACGAGGTCGCCGAGAAGAACCGCAAGATCCAGGAAATGCAGGAGCAGCTCGACGACAAGGACGCGATCATCGCCGGCCTCGAGGAAAAACTGGCCACCAAGCCGGTCGAGCCCACCCGCGGACCCGTTCCCATGACCGAGGAGGGCGAAATCGCCGTGCCCGTGCGCGCCGATCTGCCCCACGGCGAAAAGGGCTCTGTCGCCGCCGTCGAGGCCGGCTGGAATTTCCTGGTTCTCGACCTGGACCCGAAGTTCCTGCGCGATCTGCTGGGCGAAGATCTCTCGCAGCCGCTGCCGGCCATCGAGCTGTTCATCAAGCGCGCCGGCGGGGGCCAGGAATTCGTCACCAAAGTGCGCCTGATCCAGGTGCGCCGCGACAAGAACATCGGCGTCGCCGACATGCTGCCCGGGTGGACACAGCTCGAGCCGCGGAAGGGCGACGTGGTGTTCTATTGATGCCGACCGCCCTATGCGTTCCTCAGAGCGCCAGCGTGCCGTGAGTCTCCTGCTGGGACTGCTGGCCGCGGCCGTCTGTCTGGCGTTCGCCGCCGGCTGCGCCTCCGTGGAATCGGATATCCCCTGGGGCGCGCCGGAGCCCTGGGAGGGCTCGCCCTACGTGCCCGGGTTGCCGCAGGAGTAGGTTTCAGGTTCCGGGTGTCAGGTTTCAGGAACGTCGGGACTTATTCGTCTCGAAACCCGAAACCTCTCCCCGCCGCGCTAGATCAGACGCTCCGCGATTTGAACCGCGTTCAGGGCCGCGCCTTTGCGGATGTTGTCCCCCGCCACGAACAACGCCAGGCCGTTGGCCGCGCTCCCGTCCGCGCGTATCCGCCCCACCAGCACGTCGTCCTTGCCCGCCACGTGAATGGGCATCGGGTAACGGCCGGCCGGCAGTTCGTCCACCACGCGCACGCCCGGCGCGGCTTCCAGCACTTCGCGCGCCTGCTCCGGGGTCACCGGACGCGCGAACTCCACGTTCAGCGCCTCGGAATGCCCGTAGAAGACCGGCACGCGCACGCACGTCGCCGAAACGCGGATCGCCGGGTCGCCCAGTATCTTGCGGGACTCGAAGAGCATCTTGGCTTCCTCGCTGGTATAGCCCGGCATGGCGTCCTTGAGACCGCCGATGTGCGGCAGCACGTTCAGCGCGATCTGGTGCGGATAGACCTGGCCCGTCAGCGCCTCGCCCGCCGCGTACTGCCTGATCTGCCGCTCGAGTTCGTCGATCGCGGCCCGCCCCGTGCCCGAGACGGACTGGTAGGTCGAGGCCACGAAGCGCCGTATGCCGAAGGCCCGGTGCAGCGGGCCCAGCGCCATCAGCGCGATGATCGTGCTGCAGTTCGGGTTGGCGACAAAGCCCTGGTGGCCCTTGAGAGCTTCGCCGTTGACCTCCGGAATCACCAGGGGAACGCGGTTGTCCATGCGGAAATCGTCGCCGTTGTCGATGACGATCGCCCCGCGCTTCACCGCCTCCCATCCGTAGAGCTGCGACGCCCCCTTGGCGCCCTCCGTGCCCGCGAAGAAGGCGAAATCCAGCCCGTCGAAAGCGTCCGCCGACGCCTCCACGACGTGAAAGGATTCGCCGGCGACTTCCTCGTCGCGCTCGGAACGGGCCATGACGCGGATCTCGTCCGCGGGAAAACCGCGCTCGCGCAGCGCCCTGACCATCTCCGTGCCCACCGTGCCGATGCCCACTATGCCTACCTTGAAGCCCATTGTTCCCCTCCGGGTCAGTGTTCGGTGTTCAGTGTTCAGCAACCCAGAATCCGGAATCAGGAGGCCCGCTCCGCGACCAGATCGCCCACCTCCGCGGTCCCGTAACCCATCCTGCCCGCGGCCATGCTCTTGAGCTTGCGGGCCGTGACGTCCGCCACGGCCGCTTCGATGGCGGCCGCGGCGGCGCGCTCGCCGATCGTGTCAAGGAGCATGGCGCCCGCGCAAATCGCCGCCAGCGGGTTGATGACGTTCTTGCCGGTGTACTTCGGAGCCGACCCGCCGATGGGCTCGAACATGCTCACGCCGGCGGGGTTGATGTTGCCGCCCGCGGCAATCCCCAGGCCGCCCTGGATCATGGCCCCCAGGTCGGTGATGATGTCGCCGAACATGTTGCCCGTGACGATCACGTCGTACCACTCGGGGTTCTTGACGAACCACATGCAGCAGGCGTCCACGTGATTGTAGTCGCGCTTGATGTCCGGGTAGTCGGCCCGGCCGATCTCGTGGAAGGCCCGCTCCCAGAGGTCGTACACGTAGGTCAGCACGTTGGTCTTGCCCACGAGCGTCACCTGCCCCTTCAGCCCGGCCTTCACGTCGTCGGCCGACAGGCCTTTCCAGGGCCGCGGCTGCCGCCGCGCGCGCGCGTATTCGAAGGCGTAGCGCAGGGCCCGCTCCACGCCCATGCGCGTGTACATGGCCGTCTGCACGGCGACTTCGTCGGGCGTGCCGCGGTGCGAGAATCCCCCCATGCCGCAGTACATGTCCTCGGTGTTCTCGCGCACCACCACGAAATCGATCTCCGCCGGCCCCTTGCCCTTGATCGGCGTTTCCACGCCCGGAAACAGCTTGACCGGCCGCAGGTTGATGTACTGGTCCAGCTCGAACCGCAGCCGCAGCAGGATGCCTTTCTCGAGGATGCCCGGCTTCACGCCCGGATGTCCGATCGCGCCCAGCAAAATGGCGTCGAACCCGCGCAGCTCGCTCACGGCCGAATCGGGCAGCGCCTCGCCCGTGCGCAGATAGCGCTCGCCGCCGAAGTCGAACGCGGCGAACGTCAGCCCGAAACCGTGCTTCTTCGCGGCCGCCCGCATGACCTTGACGGCCTCGGCCGTTACCTCCGGACCCGTTCCGTCGCCGCCGATCACCGCAACGTCATAGCTTCTGCTCATTGTTCCTCCCGCCGGAAAATCAGGCGCGTACTCTATGATATGGAGATGCCGCAGGCAATGGGTTTCGACGCAGCACGATCAGGCGGTAGGTCTTGTAGCGCTCGAAAGTCTCGCGGCTGCGCAGGCCGGAGAGGTACTTCCTGCGGACCTTCTCCTCGTAGCGCCGCCCGAAGAGCCCCCTGGCCAGGCGGCACAGCAGCGGATGCCGCGAAGTCAGGTAAGCCCACACCGCGCCGGCGGCCGGCGCCACGCGCCGCATCAGGATGTCGTTGACCAGCGCGATATTGGGGCTCACGCGCGCGGTGATGTCCGTGTCGCGTTCCACGGCGAACGGACGGCTCCGCAGCCGCTCCTGGAAATCCGACAGTTTCTTCCCGCCCCGGAACGTGCCGTCGCCCGGGCCGCCGTCGCCCTCGGCGGCGGTGCGGAAGAAATCGCAGATCACCGCGTGTCCGCCCGGGCGCAGGATCTCTTCCAGGACGTCGAAACACGCGTCCAGTCCGATGTATTGGAAGCTTTCGCTGAAGAGCGCCGCGTCGTAGACCTCGCCCGGCGCGGTCCGTGCGAGATCCTCGAAGCGGCAGCCGAAGACCCGGCCCCGCCCGTCGGCGCGCGACGCCAGCCGGCGTTCGACCTTTTCGCGCAGCATCGGGTCCGGCGCCACCCCGTCGGCCTCGTACCCGAGATCCAGCATCCGCATCAGCATGGCGCCCGTGCCGCAGCCCACGTCCAGCGCGCGCGTCGGACCCGCCGGTCCGTGCGGCGGGGGCAGCGCCTCCAGCACCATGTCGGTGTAGCGCCGCTGCGCGACGCGCAGGTTCGCGACGCTGAGCGCCAGGCCGTCGTCCCACAGCCCGTAGTGCAGGTCGTCGGCGTCCAGCAGCGTCTGCGCAAGCACCAGCCCCAGCTCGCGGCTTTTCATCTTGCGGCGCGTCGGTTTCGTCATGGCCGCCGCATGGTAGGCCCCCGGCCCCGCGACGGCAAGCCGATTGCCTTTCCGAGGCCGGTCGCCGGCGCGGTTCGGGCGCGCGACGTGACCGGATGGCTCTTCCCGTCGCCGCGTTGCCCCGGCCAACTTCCCGTTGCCCCGCCGCCCGTCCGCGGTTATGCTCCCCTCAAACGCATTGATCGGCCGCGGCCGCACGCCGGGATGCGATTCACATGAACCATGCGACGGATTCCCGTCCGCAACGGGACCTGCTGCGAACCGTGTTTGCGCGGTTTGACACCCGCGCGGACTTCGTCGCGGGCGAGCCCTGGGGCACGGGCCATATCAACGACACCTACCGCGTGGCGGCCGACCTGGGCGGGCACGAGGCCTTCTTCACGCTCCAGCGCGTCAACACCCGCGTCTTCAAGGACGGGCCGGGCCTGATGGACAACATCCTGCGCGTGACGCGTCACGCCGCGGCGCGCCTGCGCGACGAGGGCGCACCCGACGTCAGCCGCCGCGCCCTCCAGGTGATCCCGGCGCGCGACGGGCGGCCCTTTCACCGCGACGCGGAGGGAAGCCTGTGGCGCATGTACGTGTTCGTGGACGGCGCGCGGACCCGCGACCACGTGGACGATCCGCGGCAGGCCTACGAGGCGGCCCGCGCCTTCGGGCGTTTTCAGCGTCTCCTGGCCGATCTGCCCGGCGGGCCGCTGCGCGAGACCATCCCGCATTTTCACAACACCCGGCGCCGTTTCGAAGCCCTGCGCGCGGCCGTTTCCGCCGACGCCCGCGGCCGGGCCGCGTCCGCGCGCGCGGAGATCGACTTCGCCCTCGCCCGCGAAGCCGCGTGCGACGTCATCCTGGACCTCATGGTTGCGGGCGACATCCCCGTCCGGTCCACGCACAACGACACCAAGATCAACAACGTGCTCATGGACGACGCCACCGGCGAAGGGCTGTGCGTGATCGATCTGGACACCTGCATGCCCGGTTGCGCGCTGTACGATTTCGGCGACATGATGCGCGCGGCCACGGTCAGCACGTCCGAGGCCGAACCGGATCCCGCGCGCGCGTGCTGCCGGCTGCCGGTCTTCGAGGCCCTGGCGCGCGGCTACCTGGAGGTGGCCGATTTCCTCGTGCCGGCGGAGCGCGCGCACCTCGTGACCGGCGGCAAGCTGATGACCTTCGAGATCGGCGTGCGCTTTCTCACCGACTACCTGCAGGGCGACGTGTACTTCAAGATCCGGCGCGAGGGTCACAACCTGGCCCGCTGCCGCACGCAGTTCGCGCTGCTGAAATCCATCGAGGACCGCGAGCCGGAGCTGCGCCGCATCGCGGACGGCGCGGCGGCCGGCGCCCGCGCGCCGGCGGCGCCCGAGGGAAGATCGCGTGCGGGGAGGACCGGATCCTAGTGCGCCCCTTCCGCTCCAACGACGCCCGGAGCGCGTCTCCGGACCCGGAGCCGGGCGGTGAGGTGTGGCTGCCCGACCAGGATTCGAACCTAGACAAACTGATCCAGAGTCAGTTGTGCTACCATTACACCATCGGGCAACAGCGGTATTCCATGATAGACCACGCGGCCGACGGAACACAACGCCAAACCTGCGTGTCGCGCGCAGCCCCGCTCATGCGGCGGGGAGCCGCGGCCGCGGCATTGGGGGGGCCGGTATCGCGATGCGGACTTCCTGGCTGATCATCGTTTGCGTGCTGCTGCTGGCCTCGCTGCCGGCCGCCGTGCTGCTTCTTCCCGCCGCGCGCGCCTGGTCCGCTTCGCCGGCTTTCCTGGCGCTGCCCTACATCCTCATGGCTTTCGCCGCCGCGCTCGGCGTCGCGTTCGCCCAGACGCGCGTGAGCCTCCTGGCGCTGCTGCTGGCCGGCATCCTGGCGCTGGCGGACCTGCGCCTGTTCCGCCAGGGCGCGCGCGCGGCCGGGCTGGCGACGGCGCTGCTGGCGCAACTGTACGCGCCCTGGTACGCGGCCCTGCTGTACCGGGCGGACGAGCGGGGGCTGTTCAACCGGCAGGGCCTCGCGCGCGTCGTGCTGGTGCTCTCGGCGCTCGCGGTCATGCTGGTGATTCCCTGGCACGGGGGCGCGCGCCCGAGGCTGGCGGCGTGGGGCGCGGCGCCGTGGGCGGGTCTCGCCGCCCTGGCCTGCGCGTGGCCCTTCCTGCTGATACGCCGGCGGCGCGACAGCCCGGCCTGCGGGCCGCTCTTCGCGGCCGCGGCGCTGGCCGTTTTCGGGGGCCTGGCCATGGCCGCGCGCGCGGACACGGCGCCGGGACGCGCGGGGTTGTTCGCCTGTTTCGCCGCGGCCGGCGCGCTGCTGGCGTTCGCGGTCATTGAAACGTCGTGGCGCCATGCGAACATCGACGATCTCACCGAGCTGGCCGGGCGCCGGGCGCTGAAGCGCCACTTCGACCGCCTCCACGAGGGGTACGGCCTGGCCGTGGTGGACCTCGACTTTTTCAAGCGCATCAACGACGGCTACGGCCACGATGTGGGCGACCAGGTGCTGCGTTACGTGGCCGCCGCCCTGCGCGGCAATGCGGCGGGCAAGGTGTACCGGTCGGGCGGCGAAGAGTTCGTCATCGTCTGCGAGGGAATCGCGCCGCGCCGGGCGATCGCCGCGCTGCAATCCCTGCGCGCCGACATCGAGCGGCGCGAATTCATCGTGCGCGGGCCGAACCGTCCCCGGCGCAAACCCGAAGTGCCCGCGCCGCCGGACGCGCGCCTGGAAAAACTGCGCGTGACCGTCAGCATCGGCTTCGCCGCGGCCGGATCGAAACCGGTCGCGCCCGGCGACGTGCTCGCGGCCGCCGACGCGCAGCTTTACCGCGCCAAGAAGGGGGGGCGCAACCGCGTCTGCGCCGCGCGCGGCATGGGCACCGGGCCCGTCCGCGGCGCCCCGTCCGGACCGGGCGACGGCGAGAGCCTCTGCGTGGAGATCGTTCCCGAAAATACTTCCTTTCGCGGGGCAACCGGTTTATATACCTCCTCGCGCGGCGCCTCGCCGCGCGGTCGTTTTCGAGCAAAAAACGGAGGGCGCGATGGCGGACGTTAGAGCGGATCTTGCGCATTACGGCAGCCGGCTGGTGAGCATGGGCCTCGTGGCCGGGGCGGGAGGCAATATCAGCGCCCGCGAGGGCGACGTGGTCTGGATGAAACCCAGCGGCTGCGCCATGGACGAGATGGGGCCCGACGACCTGTGCGGCATGGACCTGGCGACCGGCAGGCAGGTCAAGGGCAGGAGCCGGCCGACTTCGGAAGTGAACATGCATCTGGCCTGCTACCGCAGGCGCCCCGAAATCCGCGCCGTCTTCCACACGCACTCGGCCTGGGCCTCGGGGGTCATCTCGGCCGGCGTCGAGCTGCGCGCGATGTTCGCCGAGTTCGTCAACGACCTCGGCCGCACGGGCACGCTGCCCTACGTCACGCCCACCACGCAGCGCCTGGCCGACGCCATGGGCGACAAGGTCGCGGAATGCGACACGGTCTTCATGGTGAACCACGGCGTGCTGGCCGTGGGCGTGACGATCAAGCAGGCTTTCTACCGGGTCGTCGTCGTCGAGGACGCCGCCAAGTCGCTGGTGGCGGCCACGATCGTGGGCAAGCCGAAGTTCTTCACCCAGGAGCAGATCGACGAGATCCTCTCGCTGGAAGCGGTCCAGCACCGCACGAAAATGATGCAGACGAAGGAGGGGTAGGCGCATGCCGGAAGCCGATGTCGACAAGGAAGCCAAGCAGTTCTTCGCGGACGTTCCGCAGCGGACGCCCGGTTTTTCCCTGAAAGGCTGCGGCGCGCTGGGCTGGGGCATGCAGAACCGCATGGCGCGCGTGTTCAACCCGGAAACGGGCCGCACGGTCATGCTGGCCGTGGACCACGGCTATTTCCAGGGGCCCACGACCGGCCTGGAGCGCATGGACCTGACCATCGTGCCGCTGATTCCGGAGTGCGACGCCCTCTTCTGCACGCGCGGCGTCCTGCGCGCGCTCGTGCCGGCGGCCAGCCGCAAACCCGTGGTGCTGCGCGCCAGCGGCGGACCCAGCATCCTCAAGGAGCTCTCGAATGAAGAGCTGGCCATGGACATCGAGGACGCCCTGCGGCTGAACGCCGCCGGCATCGGCGTCCAGGTGTTCATCGGCGGCGAGTTCGAAACCCGCTCGGTGCACAACATGACGCGGCTGGTCGACCAGGGCAACCGCCACGGCATGCCCGTGATGGCCGTCACCGCGGTGGGCCGCGAGATGGTGCGCGACGCCCGCTACTTCCGGCTGGCCTGCCGCATCTGCGCCGAGCTGGGGGCGCACTACGTCAAGACCTACTACGTGGCCGAAGGCTTCGAGACGGTGACCGCCTCCTGCCCGGTGCCGATCGTCATGGCCGGCGGCAAGAAGATCGCCGAGATCGACGCGCTGACCATGGCCTACAACGCCGTGCGGGAAGGGGCCGCGGGCGTGGACATGGGCCGCAACATCTTCCAGAGCGACGCGCCCGCCGCCATGCTCAAGGCCGTTTCCGAGGTCGTGCACCGCGCCATGAAGCCCCGGGACGCGCTGGCGCTGTACGAAGAGCTGAAACGGAAAGGCTGAGCCTTGTCGCCCGACGCACAGCCGCTCGCGGGCAAGGCGGCCCTCGTGACCGGGGCCGCGGGCGCAATCGGCGCCGGCATCTGCCGCGCGCTGCTCGAACACGGCTGCCGCGTCACGGCCGCGGACCTGGCGCGGGACCGCCTGGACGCGCTGCTGGCCGAGCTCGGGGGCCCGGCGCCCGGCCGCGCGGCGGGAACCGTCATGGACGTCGCCGACGAACAGTCCGTGGCCGCGGGCTTCGCGGAGGCCTTTGCGGCCTGGGGCCGGCTGGACATCGTGATCGTCAACGCGGGCGTCGCGCACGTCTCGTCGCTGGTGGACATGGACCTCGCGGCTTTCCGCCGGCTGGAGCGCGTCAACGTCGAGGGCACGCTGCTCACGCTGCGCGAGGCGGGGCGGCGGCTCGCGGCGCAGGGGGCGGGCGGCGACGTCGTGCTGATCACCACCAAGAACGTCTTCGCGCCCGGCGCGCAGTTCGGCGCCTACAGCGCCACCAAGGCGGCCGCCCACCAGCTGGCCCGCGTGGCCGCCCTGGAATTCGCCCCGCACAGCATCCGGGTCAACATGGTTTCGCCGGACGCCGTGTTCGGCGAAGGCGCGCACCGTTCCGGGTTATGGGCGGAGGTGGGGCCGGACCGCATGCGGGCCCGCGGGCTGGACCAGGCCGGCCTGGAGGAGTACTACCGCGGCCGCAATCTTCTCAAGGCGCGCGTCACGGCCGAACACGTGGCCCGCGCCGTGCTCTTCTTCGTGACCGGGCAGACGCCCACCACGGGAGCCACGATCCCGGTGGACGGCGGACTGCCGGACGCCACGCCAAGGTGAGGAGACAACCGCAATGAACGGAAAACGCCTCATGGCCGTCGACCTCGGCGCCTCCGGCGGCAAGTGCTTTGTCGGCACTTTCCGCGGCGGCGAGTTTGCGATGGAGGAGCTCCACCGCTTCCCGCACGAGGGCGTCTCGTTCTACGCCGCCGACCGCGCCGGGCGGGTCGCGGAGCGGGCGCACTGGGACGACATCCTTCTCTACCGCAACATCGTGACCGGCCTGGAGCGCTACGCGCGCAACGTGTCCGACCGCCTCGATTCCATCGGCATCGACACCTGGGGCGCCGACGGGCAGTTCGTCAACGCCGACGGCGTCATGCTGGGCAAGATCTACTGCTACCGCGACCACCGCCTCGACGACATGGTCGCGAAGGTCAAGGCCGCCATGGATCCCCGCCGCATCTACGACATCACGGGCATTCACTTCCAGCCCTTCAACGTCAGCAACCAGCTCTACTGGTTCATGCTCAACCGCCGCGAGATGCTGACCCCGGGCTGCCGCTACCTCCCGATTCCGACGGTCTTCTACCATTACCTCGGCGGCGTGAAGGACGTCGACTCGTCGTGGGCCAGCGTCACGCAGCTCATGGACGCGCGCCGGCGCGAGTGGAGCGATGAAATCCTGGCGGCCCTGCGCATCCCGCGCGAGGTCATGCCGCGCATCGTGCCGCCGGGAACCGTGCTGGGCAAACTCCACGCGCCTCTGGCGGCAAGCGTGGGACTCAACCGGGCCGCGCTCGTCGCCGCCGCGGCCCACGACACGGCCAGCGCGTTCGCCGCCGCGCCCGTCCGCGATCCGGACGAGGCGCTGATCATCAGCTCGGGAACGTGGTCGCTGGTCGGCAAGCTCGTGCCCGAACCGATCACTTCGGACGAAGCCATGGCCGCCAACATCAGCAACGAAGGCGGCATCGGCAACACGCGCTTTCTGAAGAACTGCATGGGCACGTGGCTGGTGCAGGAGCTGCGCCGCATCTGGCGCATCGCCGACGGCCGCGAAATGGAATGGGGCGAACTCACCAGGCTTGCCGAAAGCGCGCCGCCCTTCGGCTCGTTCGTGGATCCCGACGACGCCGGCTTCTACAACCCGTCCAACATGGAGACCGCCATCGCCGAGTTCTGCCGGCGCACGGGCCAGCCCGCGCCGGCCGACCGCGGGGCCTGCCTGCGCCTCGTGTATGAAAGCCTGGCCCTGAAGTACCGCAAGGTGAACGCCCAGATCTGCGGCGCCTGCGGCAAGCCCAGCCGCGTGGTGAACGTGGTCGGCGGCGGCAGCAGGAACGAACTGCTGAGCCGGTTCACGGCCGACGCGCTGGGGATGCCGGTCGTGGCCGGCCCCGAGGAAGCCACCGCCGTGGGCAACTTCGTGGCGCAGGCCGTGGGATTGGGGCTGCTTCGGTCCGCGTCCGAAGCGCAGCCGATCATCCGCGAAGCCTTTCCGATACGCGAGTACCGCCCGGAAGACACCGCGGCCTGGGACCGGGCCTCCGCGCGGTTCGAGGCGGTCTGCGCTAAATCCTGAAATCCGCGGCGACGAAGGTGTGGTCGGACGGTTTCGGCCCCAGGCGCGGCGCCAGGTCGATGAAGGCGTCCGTCGACTTCCGCGCCATGGCCGGCGAGGCCAGGATGTGGTCGACGCGCCAGCCGAGTCCGCGCTTCGCGGCGTCGGGCGTGCGGTAGTCGAAGAAGCTGAACCGCCCGGGCTCGGGGTGGTGCTTGCGGAACACGTCCACGAACCCCCATTCCAGCGCCGCCCTGAACGCGCGGCGCACGTCCGCGTGGAAACACACGTGCATGCGGTGCGCGGCCGGGTCGAAGACGTCGGCCTCCTCGGGCGCCACGTTCAGATCGCCCGCCCAGACCAGCTTCTGGCGCGTATTGAAATGACGATCGAAGTAGCCCCTGAGCCGCGCAAACCAGTCGAGCTTGTACTTGTACATCGCGTGGTCCAGTTCGCGGCCCTGCGGCACGTACGTATTGACCACGTGTACGCCCGCCACGCGCGCGTGAAGCAGCCGCGTTTCGTCGGCGGGGCCGCCGTCGTCCAGCCCGAACCGCACCTCCTCAGGCTGAACGCGCGACAGCAGCGCGACGCCGTTGTAGGATTTCTCGCCGCGGAAGACCGCGTGGTAGCCGGCCGCCGCCAGGGGCTCGACCGGGAAATCGCCGTCAACCACCTTCGTTTCCTGGATGCAGAGCACGTCGGGCCCGGCGGCCGCGAGCCAGGCGAGAACGGCGTCCATCCGCGACCGGATCGAGTTGGCGTTGAAAGTGGCTATTCTCATCCCGATCCGACCGCCGCGCCGCTGAGGATGCCCGGGAACGGCGCGCGATCGCGCCGGGCCGCCCGGCGGCTCAAGCGTAGTCCAGCGTCCCCCGGAACACGTGAACCGCCGGTCCGGTCAGCGTCACGTCTTCGGCCGTATCCCCGCTCAGGCGCATGTCCACCACCACCACGTCCCCGCCGGCCGGCGTGACGCGCACCGGAGGGCCTACCCGTCCGCGCCGCGCGGCGGTCAGGGCCGCCGCCGCGATGCCCGTGCCGCAGGCCAGCGTCTCGCCCTCCACGCCGCGCTCGTAGGTGCGAATGCGCAGGGCGCGGGGTCCGGTGACGCGGATGAAATTGGCGTTCGTGCCCGCCGGCGCGAACGCGGCATGATAGCGGATCTCCGCGCCGAGCCCGGCCACGTCGCAGCCCTCGAGGTCGTCGACCTCGATCACGGCGTGCGGCACGCCCGTGTTGACGAAGCTGTAGCGCACCGTGCCGCCGCGCAAGGCGAGCTCCCGGTCCAGCCGCCAGTCTTTGGGCGGGCTCAGGCCCAGCTCCACGCTTTCGCCGCGCGCCGCGGCGCGGAGCGTTCCGGCCACCGTCTCGATGGTCATCTCGGCGGGCGCGGCGCCGATCTCGGCCGCCAGGCGCGCCACGCAGCGCGCGCCGTTGCCGCACATCTCCACTTCGCCGCCGTCGGGGTTGAAAAAGCGCATCCGGAAGTCGGCCTTGTCGGAAGCTTGAATGAGAATCACGCCCTCGCAGCCCACGCCCGTGCGGCGCGCGGCAACGCGGCGGATCCAGGCCGCGTCCGCGGCCGGAAACGCCCCGTCCCGGTCGTCCACGAGGATAAAGTCGTTCCCCGCGCCGTGCATCTTCCAGAAAGGTATGCTCATCGGCATCAGAACGCCTCCAGCAGCGACTCGAAGATGCCTTTCGCCCCGCCGGCCTGCTCCGCGATGCCGCCCCGCGGCTGAAGCAGAACCAGGTCCGCCAGGATCGAAAGCGTCTCGTCCAGAATCAGGTCGCCGTTTTTCTTGCCCGGCGGCGCGTCTTCGGCCGCGGCCATCTCATTCTGCAGATCGATCAACTGCTTCTCGGTCGCCGCCAGTTTGCGTCGTTCTTCGATGTTCAGCGTGATGTCCCGGCGCGCGTTGATCGCCTTGAGGCCTTCCAGGAGCTTCCCGTAGGCCAGGAAACGCGCATCGCCGGCGCGGCGCTCCCTTGAACCTTCCCCGAGGACGGGGAGCAGCGCCGCCAGATCGGCCGCGGCCGCGTGCTCGACCGGCTCGATCCGGGACCAGGGCATGGGATTGGGCAGGTGGTCCTCGCCGTAGTCCAGCGTGTCGAACACGGAGGGAACGACTATGTCGGGCGTCACGCCCCGCAGCTGCGTCGAAGCGCCGGAAACCCGGTAGTAGCTGGCGCTGGTGACCTTGATGCAGCCCATCTCCGGCCCTTCGCCGAGCGGCTCGAGGCGCTGCACCGTGCCCTTGCCGTGCGTTTTGCTGTCGCCGACGACCACCGCCCGGCCGTAGTCCTGCAGGGCCCCGGCCACGATTTCCGAGGCGGAGGCGCTGACGCGGTTGACCAGCACGACCATGGACCCGGTGTAGGCCAGCAGCGGGTTGTTGTCCCGCCACACGGTCACGCCTTCACGGTCCTTGACCTGCACCGCCGGTCCCGTGCGCACGAAAAGCCCTGCCATCTTGACCGCTTCGGGCAGATAGCCGCCCCCGTTGTTGCGCAGATCGAGCACAATGCCGCCCACGCCTTCGTCGCTCAGCCGTTTGAGAATCTGGCGCGTATCCTCCGCCGAGCTGCGGAAGTCCGGGTTGCTCTTGAAGCGCGCGTTCACGTTCGCGTAGAACGCCGGCACGGTTACCACCGCCAGCTTCCGCTCCACGCCGTTGCGGTCCTTGATCAGATAGGTCGCGGACCTGGCGGCGCGCTCCTCGAGCTTGACCGTGTCGCGCACGATGGCGATGTTCCTTGTCACCAGGCCGGTGGCGTCCGAGGCGGGGATCACGACCAGCATGACCGTGGTGCCCTTCCGGCCGCGGATGCGTTCCACCACGCGGTTCAGCGGCCAGTGCAGCACGTCCACCGGCTGCTCGCTGCCCTGCCCCACGGCAATGATCCGGTCGCCGGGCTTGAGGCGGCCGTCCCGATCCGCCGGCCCGCCGGGGATGATCTCCATGATCTTGGCCATGCCGTCTTCCGAGCGCAGCAGGGCCCCGATGCCCTCCAGGGAAAGCTGCATCTCGATGTTGAAGTTGTCCATCTCGCTCGGCGAGAGGTATTCCGAGTGCGGATCGCAGGCCTGCGCGAACGAAGTCAGGTACTTCTCCAGCACCCAGTCGGCCTCGCTGTCTTCGAGCATGGTCTGGAACTGGCGATACTGCTTGCGAATCAGCTCTTCCGGAGAGGGCGGCGGCGCCGCGCCCGCGGCGTTGTCGTTCGCGTTGGTCCGCGGCGGCGTTTCACCCCCGTCCTCGTCCGGGTTTTCGCCCCTTTCCCGCGCCAGGACGTTGCGGACATACTGATGCGTGATGCGGCGGCGCCAGAGGTCGTCGCGCGCCGCCTCGTCGGCCGGCCACGCCGCGTCCCTGCGGCGCCAGTCGTAGGTCTCTTCGCGTTCGACATCGATGCCTTCCGCGAGCAGCTTCTCGACGTATTCGCAGCGGTCGCGCACGCGCTCCTTGAACACCGCGAAAACGCCGAACGCGAAACCCGTGTCGCCTTTGGCCAGCCGGTCGTCGAGATCGAACTCGAGCGTGCGGAAGTGTTCGACGTCGGACGCCAGGAAGTAGGAGCGGTCGGCGTCCAGGCCGTCCAGGTAGTTCGTCCAGGCGCGGGCCGATACGACGTCGTCCATGGCCAGGCCCGAAAGGTGCAGGCGCGGAAAACGGCGCTCGAAGGCCGCCGCGATGGCGGCGTGTCCGGCCGCGGGCACCACCGGCGGCTTCGGCGCGGCGGCGCCGGACGCCGCCGCGCTCAAGGCCGCGACGACGATCGCGGCCGCCGGACCGCGGCCGAACTCAAACCTTCTTCCCGCCATGCTCATACGCCACCAACGCCGGAGCGCGGCCCGCCGCATCGAAAAAAAGAGCGGGGCCACCATCCGTAACGGCTCCGTCGCGGACATGCGCCCCGCCCAGTTCCACTCAGGCCGACAGAACTGAATCCTTGCAAGCCTTCGCGATGCGGAACTTCACGACCTTCTTCGCCGGAATCTGGATCGCTTCGCCCGTGGCCGGGTTGCGACCCATGCGCGCCTTGCGGTTCACCAGCACCAGCTTGCCGATCCCGGGAACCACGAACCCGTTGGCCGCCTGGCTGTAGGCCAGCGCGGCGAGTTCGTCCAGCATCCGGCCGGCCTGGGCCTTGGCGACCCCCGTGCGCTCGGCCAGTGCCGCGATCGTCTGGGACTTGGTCATCTTGCCCCCCTTTCCTTGTCCTGACTGCGAGATTCCGGAATCCCCTGCCGGCCGCGTATCGGCCGGCACAACAACGCCCATTGTGGCCTTTGCCGCCGCGGAAACAAGGCTTTTCTTTGACGATTCACGCCGCGGTGAGGCCGCGCCGGATCTGGTCGAGCTGATGCTCGATCGTGGCGTCGAAGACAAGGCTGCCCACCGTGACGCGTATGCCGCCGAGGGAATCGGGGTCCACGCGCGGCGCCAGGCGCACCTTGCCGCCGATCAGGCGGCCGATCTGCTCCTCGACGGCCGCGACCCGGGCGGGATCGAGCTCCCGCGCCGAGACCAGCTCGCCCGCGATCTCGCCGTGAAGCGCCGCGGTCGCGGCGAAGAACTCGCCCGCGATCTCGGGAAGCATGTGCGCCGCGCCCTGGCCGGCCAGCAGCAGCACGAAGTCCGCCAGGAGGCGGCCGACCTTGCCCGCCAGCAACTCCTCCAGCGCCGCGCGCTTGCCTTCTTCGCGTACGCGCGGATCGGACAGAAAGCGTTTCAGGTCGTCGCTGCCGGCCAGCCAGTCCGCGACCATGCCCAGCTCTTTCCCGATGCGCTCCGGCGCGCCCGAAGCGCGGCCGAGAGCGACCAGCGCCGCGGCGTACTGCGCGCGTGCTTCAGCGGCGCTGGACATGGGTCTTCTTCAGCCTTTCGATGAATTCGTCGGCCAGCTTGGCGTGCTCTTCCTCGTCCAGCCGGGCGCGGATCACCTGCCGCGCGATGCGCACGGACAGGTTGGCGACGGTGGTCTTGAGCTCGTCCAGGCCGCGGCGCAACTCGCGATCGATTTCGGCGCGGGCCTGGGCGGCCATCGTCTCGGCATCGCGCCGCGCGCTTTCGCGCGCCTCGCTTTTCATGGCGGCCGCGATGCGGTGCCCCTCGCCGATGATCTTGCGGGCCTCCTCACGGGCCACGCTGAGCTGTTCGTCGTTGCGGGCCAGCAGGCGCGAGGCTTCTTCGCGGGCCTTCTCGGCCCGTTCCAGCGATTCCCGGATGGACGCCTCGCGCCGCTCCACCAGGGCCCGGAACGGACGGAACACGAACCGCGCCAGCAGGCCGAACAGGCACAGAAAGGTCACCACCGCCCAGAACACAAGGCCCGCGTCGAGTGTGAGCTGGTCCATGGTCTACTTGCCGGCCAGAATCAGGGCGATCAGCAGCGCGTACAGGCACAGGGCCTCCACGAAGGCGATGGCCAGGATCATCATGCGCTGGATCGTTCCGGCGGCTTCCGGCTGCCGCGCCGCGGCTTCCACGCTCTTGCCCGCCAGGATGCCGATGCCGATGCCCGTCCCCAACGCGGCGAGCCCGATGGCCACGCCCGCCGCCAGCCATGCCAATGCTTCCGGCGCCATGTTCTCACCCTCCTCGCTCACGCACTCACGCACCTTTCAGTGCTTCCCCGCCAACGCCTCGCCAATATACAGGCCTGTCAGCAGCGTGAAGATGAAAGCCTGTATGAAGCACACAAACAACTCAAAAGCGCTCATGACCACCGCGCCGGCGAGCGGCAGCGGCTTCAGGTAGAAGGCGACCGCCGAGAGCAGCGCCAGGAACACCAGTATCAGGGCGTGCCCCGCCGCCATGTTGGCGAAGAGGCGGATCGCCAGCGAAAACGGCCGGGCCAGCCACGTCACCACCTCGATGGGCGCCACGAGCGGGGCGCACCAGCGCGGCGCGCCGGCGGGCACGAACTGGCGGAAGAAACCGCCGATGCCGCGATGCCGGATCCCCACGCCGACCACCACCGCGAACACCGTGAGCGCCAGGCCGGCCGTGACGCTGAGGTTGGCCGTGGCCGCGGCCACGTGCGTGGGCACGGGCACCACGCCGAGGAGATTGGCGAAAAGGACGAAGAAGAAGAGCGAAAGCAGAAACGGCGCCCAGCCGCTGCGCCGGCCCACGCTGACGCCGATGACGTGGTTGTCGATGCCGTCGATGACGCCCTCCAGGACGTTCTGGAGGAGACCGCGCGGAACGGGATTCCGGCGGCGGCAGGCCGGCGCCAGCAGCAGGAACGTGATCAGCGCGGCCGCCCACAGGAGCACCACCTGGTTGGTGATGCTGAAATCAACGCCCCACACGCGCGGCAGCGCGATCAACACGTGCCTGGAGAGACTGTGCACTACTCCGTTTTCTCCGGCGCCTTCTCCGACGCGGCCTGCATGGCCAGCAGCTCGCGCATCAGGCGGTCGCGGCGGCCCTGCGTGTCGACGGTCTTGGCGTGCCTCCCGCCCAGGTTCTCGCGCAGGATTTCCAGTTCCAGGTCCAGCAGCGCGATTTCCCTGCGCAGCCTGTCGCGCTCCTCTCCGGTGCCGGCCTGCTCCGGACCGGCTTCCAGCGCCGGCGCGCCCCGCGTCTGACGCAGCTCCTCCTTCAGCGCCGCGATTTCCTCTTCCATGGTTTCCAGGCGGCCGCGGCTGGTCACGGCAACACAGCCCGCCGCGAAACACAGCAGCGGGACAAGCAGGCTCGGGAGGGACATTTTCACGGCGCCTCTCCTTTCTGCCGCCGGCCGGCGACGGCTTGCGGGACGTCCTGAGCCTAGCAGGGGCCGGGCGCGCGCGCCAGCATTTCCCGCGGAAAGCGGCGGGAGCGCAGCAGGCGCATGCGGGCCAGGCGGAACTCCGCCGCCGTGGCCAGGCAGCCGAAGCCGTAGCGGACGCCGCGGCGGAAATTGATGGAGGAGGCTTCCGGAAAATACCGTGTGGGACAGCTCACCTCCGCGATGGTGTGGCCGGCCCACAGGATCTGGGCCAGGATCTGGTTGTCGAACACGAAATCGTCGGAATCCGCGTCCAGCGCCAGCTCCCGCAGCAGGGAGGCCGCATACGCCCGGTAGCCCGTGTGGAACTCGGACAGTTTCGAGCCCAGCAGCCAGTTGCCCGCGAGCGTCAGCGCGCGGTTGGCGACGTAGCGCCACGGCGGCATGCCGCCTTGCAGGGCGCAGCCGCCGAGAATGCGCGATCCCAGGACGCAGGGATACAGCCCGCTGCCGACGAGCGCGACCATGGCCGGGATCAGGCGCGGCGTGTACTGGTAGTCGGGGTGCACCATGATCACCACGTCCGCCCCGGCGTCGAGCGCCAGCCGGTAGCACGTCTTCTGGTTGGCGCCGTAGCCGCGGTTGCGCGGGTGCACGCGCACCTCCGTCCGCGGCAGGCTGCCGGCGATGGCCGCCGTCCCGTCGTCGCTGGCGTCGTCGACCACGATCACCAGGTCCACCACGTCCTGGGCCAGAACCTCCGCATGGGTGCGCCGCAGGGTCGTCGCGGCGTTGTAGGCCGGCATGACGACCACGACCTTCAGGTTCCGGTACATCTACCACTCCTGCCTGAACAGCGCCGCGCGCGGCGTGTCGGGAAGTCCTTCGAGAATTTCGCGCACCGTCCTGTCCGCGCCGGGCAGCACGAGGTCCGGGCGCACGTCGGCCAGCGGCTGCACCACGAAACGCCGCTCGGACCAGCGGGGGTGCGGAATGCTAAGCTCCGCGGTCGCCAGCCGGAGCCCGCCGGCGTACACGATGTCCACGTCGATCGTCCGCGGCGCATTGCGGTCCGCCTTGCGCACGCGGCCCGCCCGCTCCTCCACGGCGCGCAGCGCGGCGGCCAGGTCCGGCGGCGGCAAAGGGGTTTCCACCAGCAGGACCGTGTTGAGGAACAGCGCGTCACGGTGCGCGGGCGCGGCGTCCACGGGGTCGGTCTCCCAGACGCGCGCCTGGCCCGTGACGGTCACGCCGTCGATGCGCCCGATTTCCGCGCGCGCGCGCATGAGGTTGACCAGGCGGTCGCCGAGATTCGAGCCGAGGCTTAGCGCAACTTCCATTACAAGCCGAGAACGTCCTGCATGTCGTAAAGGCCCGGGGCGCGGCCCGCCACCCAGCGCGCCGCGTGCAGGGCGCCCATGGCGAAAGCGTCCCGGCTGCGGGCGCGATGCGTGAACTCGATCCGTTCGGCCTTGTTCTCGAAAGCCACGGTATGGTCGCCCACGACCTCCCCCTCGCGGCGGGAGCGGATCACGATGCGGTCGGGAGGCAGCTCGACGGCCGGCTCAAGCGGGTTGTGCAGCATGGCGGCCGCGAAATCCTGGCCGCGGCCGGCCGCCACTTTTTCCCCGAGCCGCAACGCCGTTCCGCTGGGCGCGTCTTTCTTGTGCGCGTGGTGCGTTTCCTCCAGCTCAACGCGGTAGCCCGTTCGCAGGACGGACGCGGCCTTCTCCACGGCCGCGAAGAGCAGGTTCACGCCGAGGCTCATGTTCGGCGCCCACACGATCGGCACGCGCCGGGCGGCGGCCAGCACCGCGTCGCGCTCGCCGGCGGTCAGGCCGGTCGTGCCCAGCACCAGCGCAATCCCCGCCGCGGCAGCCGCGCGCGCGTGCTCCGGCGCCGCCTCGTGAGCCGAGAAGTCGATCATGACGTCGGCCGCCGCGTCGCCCGGCCCTTCGGAAACGATCACGCCCACGGCGCCGATGCCGGCCACGAGGCCGGCATCCCTGCCGAGCGCCGCGTTGCCGGGCTGCTCCACCGCGGCGACGAGCCTGATGTCCGGCGTCTGGCCGGCGCAACGGATCAGCGCGCCGCCCATCCGTCCCGCCGCGCCCATTATGGCCACTTTCACCATGTCGACACCTTCTCCGGGGCCGCCGGACCCGCCGGGCTTGAACACCGGTCCCGTCCCTTCGGTCACCCTTGCACCAGTCCCAGCTTCTCCAGCGTCTTGCGCAACTGTTCGCGCGGCTTGTCACCCATTTCACACAAGGGCAGCCGGTACACTTCCTCGATCGTACCCATCATGGCCATGGCGGCCTTCACCGGGATCGGATTCGTGTCTATGAACAGGTCGCGGAAGAGGCAGTAGTACTTCAGGTGCAGCGCCCGCGCCTCGCTCATCCGCCCGCCCAGCGCCAGGCGCACCATCTCCGCCACGGCCGCGGGCGCCACGTTTGACGCCACGCTGATCACGCCCCGGGCCCCCACGCTGATCATCGGCAGCGTCAGGCTGTCGTCGCCCGAAAGCACGCATATGTCGCAGGCGTCCACCACGGCCGAGACGCGGTCCACGCTGCCGCCGGCCTCTTTCAGGGCCGCGATATTGGGATGCCGCGCCAGCCGGGCCACGGTTTCCACGGCGATCTCCCGGCCGGTCCGGCCGGGCACGTTGTAGAGCACCACGGGCAGCCCCAGATCGGCGACGGTCGCAAAATGGCGGTACAGCCCTTCCTGGCTGGGCTTGTTGTAGTAGGGCGTGACCTGCAGCGTGGCGTCCGCGCCGGCCCGCATGGCGTGGCGCGTGAGGCTGACGGCCTCCGCCGTCGCGTTCGCGCCGGTGCCGGCGATGACCTTGATGCGCCCGGCCGCGGCTTCGACAACGGCCTCAATCAGGCGCTCATGCTCGTCGAAATCCAGCGTCGGCGACTCGCCGGTCGTGCCCGCGGGCGCCACGCCGTCCACCCCGGCGGCCACCTGCAGATCGATCAGCGCGCGCAGCCTCTCGCCGTCCACGCTGCCGTCCGCCCGGAACGGCGTGACCAGCGCCGTATGGGTTCCTTCAAACATTTCAGACCTCCCCGCGCACCAGGTCCTCCCACGTCTCCCGCGCGCGAACCAGTTCGGCGCGATCGTCCTCCACCATCACCTCCGCCGCCCGCGGCCGGCTGTTGTAGTTGGACGACATGGCGAAACCGTAGGCGCCCGCGCTCCGTACGGCCAGAAGGTCGCCCTCCGCGACCGCCGGCAGATCGCGCTCGACGGCCAGAAAATCGCCGGATTCGCAGACCGGCCCCACCAGGTCGCCTTTGATCGTCCCGCCGCGCGCGCGCACGGCCGTGATCTCGTGATAGGCCTCGTACAGCGACGGACGGATCAGGTCGTTCATGGCCGCGTCGGCGATGACGAACTTCTTGACCGCGTTTTCCTTAATGTACTGCACGCGGCACACCAGGATGCCCGCGTTGCCGACCAGGAACCGGCCGGGCTCCAAGACCACGTCAAGGCCCAGCGCGCGCAGCGTCGGCGTCACGGCCCGGGCAAAATCCCCGGGCGCGAGCGGGACCGCGTCCGGGCTGTACCGGATGCCGATGCCGCCGCCGATATCCAGCGCGCGGAACGTCGCGTGGCGGTCGCGCAGTTCCGCGCACAGCCCGGCCACCCGCCCCAGGGCCGCGGCAAACGGCTCGGCGGAGAGAATCTGCGAGCCGATGTGCATGTGCAGGCCCGCTATTTCGATGCCCGGCAGGCCGGCGGCCCAGGCGTAGGCCCTGGCCGCGCGCGCCGGGTCCAGGCCGAACTTGTTCTCCTTCTTGCCGGTGCTGATGTACTTGTGCGTGCGCGGGTCCACGTCGGGGTTGACCCGGAAAGCGATACGGCCGGTCGTTCCGGTTTCCGCCGCGCAGCGCGAAATGCGCTCGGCCTCGGGCTCGGACTCGACGGTGAAGAAGCGGATCCCCTCCCGCAGCGCATAGACGATCTCGTCGCGGGTCTTGCCCACGCCGGCGAACACGATCCGGCCGGGATCGGCCCCGGCGCGCAGGCCGCGGAAAAGCTCGCCGCCGGAAACGATGTCCAGTCCCGCGCCCTCTTCGAGGAACGTGCGCATCACGGCCGCGTTGGAGTTGGCCTTGACCGAGTAGCAGATCAGCGGCGCGACCTCGCGCATGGCGTCCGCCAGGGCGCGGTACTGGGCGCGCAGGTGGTTGCGGCTGTAGACGTACAGCGGCGTTCCGTAGCGGCCGGCCAGTTCCTCGACCGACACGTTTTCGGCGTGCAGCACGCCGTTTCTATGGGTGAACGCGTTCATTCCGGTCCGGTTGCGGGAATCGGTATCACAGCGTTGCGCCGCTGTCAACGCGCCGCGAGGTACTCCGCCAGGCCTTCCCGCCAGCTCTTCATCACGTCCAGTCCCAGCCGGCCCAGCGCGGCGTTCTCCAGCGCGGAAAAGCGCGGCCGCCGCGCGCCGGCGCTGAATTCCGCGGCCTTGGCGCGGCGCAGCGGCGTGGTTACGCCGGCCAGGCGGAAGATCTCGGCGCTGAAATCGTGCCAGGCGCAGGCGCCGTGCGCGGCGGCGTGGCATACGCCGGCGGGCGGCGCCGCCACCAGTCGCAGGATCTGCCGCGCCAGCTCGACGGCGGAAGTGGGCGAGACGATTTCGTCGTCCACCACGCGCACCTCGTCGCGCTCCCTTGCCAGCCGCAGCATGGTCTCCACGAAATTGGAGCCTTTGCCCACGCAGCGCGCCCGGCCGTAGAGGCCGCACGTCCGCAGGACCAGCGCGGAAGGATCCTCCGTCCGCACGAACTCCTCGCCGGCGAGCTTGCTCGCGCCGTAGGCGTTGACGGGGCCCGTGGGGTCCTCCTCGACGTAGGGCGCGCCCTTGTCGCCGGAAAATACGTAGTCGGTGCTGATATGGATCAGGCGCGCGCCCGCGTCGCGCGCCGCGCGGGCCGCGTTGCGGGCGCCTTCGGCGTTGACGGCGAAGGCCCTGTCCGGGTCCTTCTCGCAGCCCGCCACGTCGGTGTAGGCGGCGGTGTTGACGACAAGCTCCGGGCGGCCGCGGCGCAGCGCCCCGGCAAGCGTCCGCGGCGCGGTGACGTCCACCTCGCGCTCCGTCAGGGCGAGCGCGTCGTGCCCCTCCGCGCGCAGCAGGGCGCACACCTCCGTGCCCAACTGCCCGTCCGCCCCGATCACGGCCACTTTCATATGCGCGTCTCGATTCCGCGGCGCATTCTGCGGTTCGAAGGGGCGACGGTCAAGCCGCCGTCGCGGCGACGCCGCGGGAACAAACGGGAATTGATCTTTTCCGCGCGGCGGGTAGTCTGGGGTTCCGGGCTGGGAGAAGCGATGCGCAAGCCGAGAATCCGGCATCTGTGGCTGTTCACGCTGCTGGCGGACTTCGCCGCGGTGGCCGCGGCGTATTACACGACCTTCCTGCTGCGCTTCCACAGCGACAGCGGCGGGCATTTCTTCACGACTGTCAACCGGCTGCTGGACGTGCGCGAGAACGGCGTCCTGGGCGGCGAACTCCGCGACTTCTACGCCTTCAGCGCGCCGCGCATTATCGTGTTCATCACCGTCACGGTATGCGTTCTGTACGCGCTGCGCGACCTGTATCCCGGACGGCGCTTCATGAAGCCGCGCCAGCAGGCATTGGACGTCATCGCCGCCAACCTTGTCGCGCTGGCGTTGTTCTACGCCTATTTCTATCTCAGCCGCAACGTGTTTCACCCGCGCAGCATTTTCGCCACGGTGATGTTCTTCAACGTCGTCTACACGCTGTGGTTCAGACGGATGCGCGACCGGCTGCTGGGCTTCCTCCGCAACAGCCTCGGCGCGGACCGCCATCCCGCGATTCTGATCGGCGCGGGCGACGGCGCGGACCACGTTCACAGCCTTATCGAAGTGTTGCATCCGCACGGAACGGACGAGGCGGCCTGGGTGCGTCCGTCCGCGCAGGAGCCTTTCGAGGCGCTGTTGCGCCGGGTCGATGAAGCGGCCCGGGCGCACGACGCGGACACGCTAATCGCCGCCGACGGGAGCTTCTCCGTCGCGCAGATCATGCGCCTTCTGGAGCTGTCCGGCCGGCTGGGCGCGTCGGCCAAGGTTCTTTCGCATCATCTCGACGCGCTGGCGACGAACGCCCGCGTGCCCGCGGACAGCGTGCACGGCGTGCCGCTGGTCCACTTCAGTGCGCCCGGGGAAATCGCCGGCAAGGGGCTGCGGCGCGCGGTCTGGACGGCCGCGGCGGCCGCCATGCTGATTGCACTTGCGCCGCTGCTGGCGCTGCTGGCGCTGCTGGTGCGGCTCGGCAGCCGCGGGCCCGCGTTCTTCGTGCAGGAGCGCATCGGGGTGAACCGGCAGCCCTTTCGCATGTTCAAGATGCGCACGATGTACGACCGGGCGGCGGAGCAGCAGGCGCAGGTGGAGGAGTTCAACGAATCGGGCACGGGCCTGTTCAAGATCCGGAAGGACCCCCGCGTGACGCCCGTGGGCCGTTTTCTGCGCCGGTTCAGCCTGGACGAGCTGCCGCAGTTGCTGAACGTGGTGCGGGGGGAGATGACGCTGGTGGGGCCGCGGCCGCTGCCCCGGCGGGATTTTGAGAACTACTACGAGGAATGGCATTATGCCCGGCACGAAGGCATGCCGGGCCTGACGTGCCTGTGGCAGGTGTCAGGGCGCAGCGACCTGGATTTCCACAACATGTGTCTCCTGGACATCTACTATCTGCGGAACCAGGGCTGGATTCTGGACCTCAAGATCATCCTGCGCACCCTTCTGGCCGTACTCTTCGCGAAGGGAGCGTACTGAGCGGCGGGGACGGCGGGAGGGGCGGGGTCAGGGCGCGGGGGCGGAGAGCAGCGGCCAGAGTCGGCCGATGAAGCGCGCCACTTCCGCGGAGTCGCGGCCGGCGGACGCGCGCGGCGCCAGTATCGACACGTAGGCCCAGCGGTGGGCGGTGCTTTTCAGAACGCGTTCCGCCGCCATGGCCATCTGCATGCGCATGAAGAAGGGCGTTGTCGTGCCGCCGCCGGCGAACCAGTAGGTGTAGGTGAATTCCGCCGTCCGCTCGGTTCCGTCCGGCGCCTGGACGACGTGTACGAGTCCGAGATGCATGGCCTTGAGAGGCGGATCGCCGCCCAGGGGAACGGCGATCACCCGCTCTTCCACGATGCGGTGGCCCTGAAACTCCAGGCACATCTGCGGGCGGTGAATGCTGGTGCGATCGGCGCCCATGAACACGACCGACACCAGCATGGGGTCGTGTCCGGGCGCCGTGTACTGCCGGCGCAGGACGGTTGTGTCCGCCGGAAGCAGGCGCCTTTCGGCGGGTGACATGGGATCAAGGCCCGACCCGCAGACCGGGCACGCCTCCGCCGGCGCGCCCGGCTCGTCGGACACGACGTTTCCGCACTCTTCGGACCGGCAGTACAGCGGCGTGCGTCCCGTCCGGGGCCCGATCTTCGCGGGCAGTTCGCCGGCGAGGCCGGTTTCCCCGATCAGCCTGACGTCCCGGAAGGCAAGCAGCCCCAGCGAGGTCGCCGCCAGCAGGGCGACCAGCGTCAGCAGCGCTCCGAGTCCGGAGGACTTCAAGGCTTCTCTCCGCGGCGGATTCCGGCATTGAGCGCCGCGCCGGCGCCGATCATCAGCGCCACGACCACGGCGAAGACGATGTATCCCGAGACGTCATGGTACAGGCCCGCGGCGACCTCGCGTCCCAGCAGCCGCGCCGCGATTCCGACGACCAGCACGCGGACCACGTTGCCGGCCACGGCGAAGGGAACCGACGCCAGAAACAGCGTCCATCGCTTCCATGCCCGGGTCTGCGAGAGGTAGGCGTACAGCGCGCCCAGCGCCGTGATGGCCAGCACGTACCGCAGACCGCTGCAGGCGTCGGCGACGTCCAGGCTGAGCGGCGCGCCGCCGCCCAGCGTCATGACCGTTCCCGTCCGGGCGCAGGGGATGCCCAGGCCGTTGAGAATCGACACCGACGCGGCGGAGGCGAAGAGCCGGAGCGGAAACGTGAAGCTGTTGAGAAAGCTCAGCGGCACGCAGAAGAGCAGGTACACGCAGGGAAAGAACAGGAGCCCGGCCGTGCACGGACCCATGAGGTAGAACGGCATGGCCCACAGCAGGCCCGCGAACGCCACAAGGCTCAGGCGCGGCAGCATGGCCCGGACGCCCAGCGCGTGCAGCGCGAGGAAACAAACCACCGCCGCCAGTCCGGCCAGGCTGACGCGTTTGGGACATGCCGCCAGCTCGCGCCGTCGGCGCCATAGCAGCCAGGCGCTGACCGGCGGGACCAGCCAGCCGTGCATGAAAGCGCCGGAGGGATCGTGCCAGCGCGCGATCATCCAGCGGAAGACCGAGCGTCCGAACAGCGGGACATTGACCGCGTTGCCCTGGAAGTGGAAAAGCGCCGCGAGCAGGGCCAGAACGGCGCCCAGCGCCAGGACGCGCGCCGCGTCCGCGCCGGAGAGTCGTCCGCGTTCGCCGGGATTCATCGACGGTTCCATCCGGATATCCATTCTACGGGTAGCGGCGCAAGCCGGAAAGCTGGAGAAAGATGTGCCACAGGAAGGCGGGGTTGTTGCGCAGATAGCGCCCGGCGAGCCGGCGCGGCTCCATGCACATGCGGTGAAACCACTGCAGGCCCGCCTGCTTCACCCAGCCCGGAGCCTCGCGCACGTCGCCCACGTGGATATCGAAGGCCGCGCCGACGCCGAGCATCACGCGCGCGTCCAGCCGGCCGCGATAGGCATGCATGAACAGTTCCTGCTTCGGCGTGCTCAGTCCGACCCAGAAGAGGTCCGGCTTCGCCCCGGCCACGGCGGCGCGCAGCTCGCGCTCCTCCGTTTCGTTCAACGGGCGGAAAGGCGGGCAGAACGTCCCGGCGATGACGATGCCGGGGAACCGTTCCTCGAGGCGCGTCCGCAGCCGCTCCGCGACGCCCGCCCGCCCGCCGTAGAGGAAATGGCGCCAGCCGCGATCCGCGGAAAGGCGGCACAACTCCAGCATCAGGTCGGGACCGTAGACGCGTCCCATGCGCCGGTGTCCGCGCCGCCTGCCGACCCAGACCAGCGGCATGCCGTCCGGCACGCACATGTCCGCGTCGTTATGCGCGCGGCGGATGTCCGTGTCGCGCAGGCTTTCCATGACCCCATGCACGCCGGTCACGCAAACGTAGCGGCGGCCGTCGGCGTCGGCGATCCAGTCCGCGACGATCCGCACGGCCGCCTCCATGTTCACCGCGGCGATCCCGGCGCCGAGAACGTCGAGCTTCTGCGGGGCGTTCGGGTTCACGACGCTTCGCGGCCCTCCGCTTCGCCGGGCCAGCCGTATTCGTTCAGCCACCGCACGGTGCGCCGCACGCCATCCTCAAGCGCGAAGGGCGGCGTCCCGAAGACTTCGAACGTCTTCCGCATGGGCGTCAGGTAATCCTGCACCATGCTGCGGTAGCGCGACGAAGTCAGCGGCGGCGTTATTCCCAGCAGCCTGACGCCGTCGCCGCACAGCCCGAGCGCCCGGAGGACGAAGCGCGGAACCGTGCGCACCGGCCTGCCCCGGAGCGCGCGCGAAAACGCGTCGGTCCATGCGCGGATGTCGCCCGGCATGTCGCCCAGGTAGAAGGTCTGGCGGTCGACCTGCTCGCGCGGCGCTTCGAAGATCCTTCGGAGCTGCCAGATCACGTTGCCCACGTAGCCGTAGGTGCGCACCACCGGGCCGCCGCCGGGATGCATGTAAAGGCCGCGGCGCAGCACGCGCCAGAACTCCCGCCGGTAGCGCATGTGCCACGGACCCCAGACATTCGCCGGGCGGGCGATGGTCCAGACGCAGGCCAGGCCGGATGCGCGCACGATCCGCTCCATGGCGACCTTGCTCTGCCCGTAGACCGTGTGCGGGGCGTAGTCCTCGTCGTGCTGCGGGACATGTCCCGGGCCGCACACGTACTGCGAAGAGACCATCACGGCGCGCCGGACCCCGCCCGCGGCGTTGATCGCGGCGATCACGTTGCGCGTGCCGGCGGTGTTGACCTGGTAGCCCCGGTCAACGGTGGTGTTCTCGTCACAGTCCGTGCGAGCGGCCATATGCAGCACATGCGTGGGCCGGAACTCGGCAAACGCGCCGCCTACCTCCGGCGCGTCAAGAACGTCCACACGCCGCCAGAAACGCTTCTGGCCGCCGCACAGGGGGGCGCAAACGTCAAGGTTCAGCAGGTCCGCGCCGTCCCGGCTGAAATCCTCGACCGCGTTCGTGCCGATGAATCCTGATGCGCCCGTAAGCAGCAGTCTCACGTCGCGCCCTCGTGTATCCAAGCGGCAACATCTTGCCATGCGCACACGGCAGGCCGTCCGAGTGTCATGGCTTCACCGCCATGATAGACTTGGGCAAGCCGAACAGAGTCTCTGTCAGAATCCTGGCCCCCGGGAAGAGACGTCTCATATCCCGCCGGCTCAGCGGCCAGATGTGTTTGGCTTCATAGTCCGGGTCTAGGCCGCACTGCCTGGAGAATGAGAACGCCCATCTCCGGGCAATGCCCAACCTCAGCGGCAAGGGGAAATACTGAAAGAAAGGGAACATGAAATGCGGCTCCAAAGGAAAGTGCTTGCAAGGGGTTTGAATCCAGATCTTCTTGCCGATCCGCTCCACCTCGGAGGCCATTTGCCGCTGTCGCGAGAAATCGCCCACGTGTTCTATGACGCTGTTTGAAAACACGATGTCGAATGCCTTTGCCTGAAACATCGCCATGGAGCATGCATCCCCCCGCACCCATTGAAAAAAGGGGGACGGAGACTCCGGCACATTCAGATTGATCAACGTCACATTATGTTCAAATCCCGTGCCGATCCACATAGTCGGCAGCCCCCCCACGTCCAGAATGCTGTCGGTCTGTCTCGGCCGCAGCTCGCTCATGAACCTGGCAAACCGCCTCTTCCGCAGGCGCTGGCTGATCTTCAGGAGTGCTGCTTCCTTAGTCATTCTGCCGATTTTCCCAGCCGTGCCGGGCTCCTACGTCATGGAGACACGTGCCGACCGAGCCCGTGGCGTCCGCCGGTAGCGGTCTCACTTCCCGCCCTCGTGAATCCGCGTGTAGACAGATCTCCCGGCAAGCAGCGAGCCATATACTCCCGCTATTTTACCGTAGAAGGCATCGAAACCAAAGAGACTCGAACAGCGCTTCCGGCCCGCTTCGCCCATTTGCGCCGCCAGACCGGGATTCTCCAGCAGCCGCTCAACGGCCGCCGCCATGGCTTGAGGATCGTCGGGCGGCACGAGAAACCCGGTTACGCCGTCCTCTATCTGTTCGACCGTTCCGCCCGTGGCCGTGCCGACGACGGGACGTCCGAGCGCCATGGCTTCGAGCACCACGCCGCCGAAAGGCTCCGGGCGCGCCGACGCCATCGCCACAACGTCCATCGCCGAAATGGCCGCCTTGATTTCCGCCACGTCGCCGGTCAGAAGCACGATGCCGCGCAGATTCAGACTATCGATCAGCCGCTGCAGTTCCCTCTCGTGTTCCTCGTTGCCTGGGAACGGGCTGCCGATCACCAGGAACCGCACGCGGTCATGCCATGCGCCGAGGCGCGCCGCGGCCCGCACGAAGTCATCCTGCCCCTTGCGCCCCATCTTGATCCTCCCGACCAGCCCCACGAGCCGGTAATCCGCGAGGCCGTAACGCCGGCGAAAGGCGGCCACGCGCTCCGGTTCGACCCGCGCGAATTCGTCCGCCGGCAAGCCGTTGTGGATCACCACCGTCTTGCGCCGGATGGACGGGGCGAACTGCGCGGCCACGGCGGCGGAGACGGCGATGATACGGTCCGCCGAAACCGCCAGCAGCCACTGGAACACCCGCCACAGCGGACCGAAATCGGCGAACGATTCCCGGATGTGCGCGACGTGCGGGATGCCGCGCAGGCGGGCCGCCAGGCCGTAGGAAGGAAACACCGAGGCCGTGTTGGTGTGCGCCAGGTCGGGCCGCAGGCGGCCCAGCAGCCTCCAGGCCGCGGCCAGCGCGCGCGCGGCGCCGAAGGCCCGGCGCAGCGCGCGCAGCGGGCAGCGGAAATCGCCGCGGATGAAGAGCGGCAGTCCGCGGTCGATGAGCGTTGCCACGCCGGCGGCGGCCAACTCCGCCCGGAGCGGACCCTCGTATGGAAGCACGCAGGTCACGCCGTGGCCGTCGCGGACCAGGCCGCGGCTCAGCCGCAGCAGCGACCGGCTCGCGCCGTACATGTCGGCGCCGGT
>VGWJ01000033.1 GCA_016873635.1 Lentisphaerota bacterium
TTACTCTCAAACAAGTTTTCAGTTTTCCGTCTGAACACTGAACACTGAACACTGAACACTGAACACTGAATACTGAATACTGAATACTGAATACTGATTTACGCGGAGCGGCCATGCCGATCATTGACACCGTGGAACGTAAGTCAGCGAAAGGGCGGTTCGCGCTCGCGCTGATCTACACCGGCTTGATCGCCGGCGGCCTGAGCATGATCATCCCCTTCGGCATCATGCTGACCGGATCGGTGTCGAACGCGTTCGACTACGACCGGCGCAGTCCGCTGCCCGGTTTCCTGGTCAACCGTTCCGACCGCTTGCTACGGGTGCTCTGCGGCTACTTCCCGCCCAGCCATCGTGGTTCGATCCGCCAGCTTCGCAGCGCGTTTCCCTCGCTGCCCGCCGATTGGCAGAACTGGAGCCAGATCGGGGATACCCGCCGCGAGAGCGCCGCCTGGGCCGCCGTTGAACTCGACACGCTCAACAACCCGGCCACCCTGGCGCACTACCGAACGCTGGCCCGCGACTACGGCGACTATGTCAAGGCCTGTGACCTTCGCGAGACGGTGCTGGCCTATGATCCGCGGTATGTGGGTGCCTTCCTGCGCCGCCAATACGGAACGCTCGACGCGCTCAACCGGGCGTGGGAAATCTCCATCGATACCTTCGCGAAAGTTGACGCCGGCGAGTGGAGCGGGGAGCCCATTGACCAGCGCGCCTATGTCCCCCTTGCGGACGTCCGGTACCGCGATCTTCTGGATTTCCGGCGGGAATACCGCGACGGACGCCATACGCCCTTCCTCCGGCATCCCGACGCCACCGCCGGCTTCCTCCGGCCGGCCGGGCTTGCCCATGTGTGGGAGGAATTCGCCGGCAAGGAGCTGGGGGTGTCTGACTATCGCCGGCTTCATGCGCTGCCGTTTCCCGTGCCCGCCAACGCCCCGGAAGATGTGCGGCGCGTCTGGAAGAAGTTCCTTCGCGAACGCTTCCCGTTGCGGCACATCGCCTTCACGGTTACGCCGGAACAGCGCGCCGCCTTTGCCCGCTTCCTGGAGGAGCGCTTCCGCAATGTCGGCTATATGAACCGCCTGATGCGCGAGGGGAGCCCGGCGTGGCGCGACCAGGAATCCTGGGCGGCCGTTGAATTGACCGGCGCGGTGCCCCCGGCGCCGCTGGCCGGAGTCTGGATGGATTTTGTCACGGCCCATGTTCCGGATTCCGAGTGGCGGCTGCGCGACACGCTGCCGGAAATCGGCTTCCAGGAATTGGCGCTGACCAGGCACAAGACGCTGGCCGGGGTCAACCAGGCCTATGGACTCGCGCTGAGTGCCATCGAGGAGTTGAGGCTGCCCTTCCGTGAGGCCGCACTCGTCACGTTTCATCATCACGAATGGGCGTTGGTGTGGGATCAGGTCAGCGGCGGATACCGGGCTGTCTTCGACTACCTGTTCCTCCGGGGCCGGGCGGTGATGAACACGGCGATCCTGGTGATCCTGTCGATCCTGATCAACCTGACCGTCAATCCGCTGGCCGGGTATGCGCTCAGCCGCTTCCGTCTGCGGCAAACCGAGAAGATTATCGTCTTCTGCCTGGCGACCAGCGCCTTCCCGGCCGCCGTGGCGGCCATCCCCGGGTTCCTGCTGCTGCGCGATCTGGGCCTCCTGAACACCTTCGCCGCGCTGGTGCTGCCCGGCGCGGCCAGCGGCATGTCCATCTTCATGCTCAAAGGCTTTTTCGATTCGCTGCCGCAGGAGCTGTTCGAGGCCGCAACGATCGACGGCGCGTCCGAGCCGCGCATCTTCCTCCATGTCGCGCTGCCGCTGGTCAAGCCCATCCTGGCGGTGAGCGTGCTGGGTTCGTTCATTGCCGCCTACAACGGCTGGGAATGGGCCATCGTGGTTTGCCAGGACCCGAAGATCTGGACTATCGCCGTCTGGACGTACCAGTTCTCGCAAACCGCCGCCGCGCCCTACACGGTCATGGCGGCGTTTGTCGTGAATTCGATCCCCGTCCTGTTGGTGTTTCTGTTCTGCCAGAAGGTGATCCTGAAGGGGATTGTGTTGCCGACGATGAAATGATTGAACACTGAAAACTGCAAGAGGTCCCATGGCCAACGTCTTTATCGGCAAAGCTCACTTTTTCGACCCCCAGACGGAATGCAGAATCGAAACGGCATCCGCGCTCTGAAAGGAGAGGCGCTTGCAGAATCCCTGCAAGCGCCGGTTTCAGGTTTCAGTCGTGCCGCCGGCGCAAAGTCGCCAGATGGAACAAGCCATGAGAAACGAGTTTCAATCTTTGTCGCGAGCTTTGTCAACGTATCCATTTGCCCAGCAGTGTCTTTCGACAAAGCTCGCGACAAAGCTCGCGACAAAGTTTCGCAGATCAGTCGTGCCGCTGGCCGGATGGAAGGGAGCATGAGAAACATGCAACACGCAACACACAACATTCAAGTTTGAACACGCTCCGGCGTCACTTGCATGTTGCATGTTGGGTGTTGCATGTTCATGGTTTTCCGAAGGGCGGTTCTTCAACGGCGCGCTGGACGATTTCAGGATATATGCCCGCGCCCTGAGCAGTGAGGAGGTCGCGGAGGTAAAGGCGGTTCCGGCATTGTGATCGTGCGCTTCGTGAGGACGGGGAAGTGACGGGGAGTTTCTTTTATTTCGTGTTGCCATACATAACGTTTATGTTACCCGCCAGCCAGTCGTCAGCGTTGCGCTGGCTACTGGCTGGCGGGGTCCGTTTTCGGTGCCGAATAGGATGGCCGGATGGTCGGGCGGAATGGAATCAGCCTGCCCGGTGTTTCTTGGAGGATCGCCAGATGCGTACGGATCTGATCTCCGGCGAAGAGCATGCGCTGACAACCGAGACCGGCGGTTCCTGCGAACTCCGCATTCCGTGTCCGCACTGGCGCTTCGCAGTGCTTGTGGAGAATGGGGCGTGAGTTCGGATAGGCCGTGCGCGGAGCGCCCGGCCCACCGCGTGTAACGGGGCAATCGGGAACAGAAGACGGTATTAGGAGGCACAGAAATGAAGCAGGCAATCAAGAGGATAATCATTATGGCGACAATCGGGGCGAGCGCATTTGCTCATGCCGGCGAGGGTGCGCGTACAGACTGGTTCAAGGACGCGGGCTACGGCTTGTTCTGCTGTTGGAGCAGTCAGAGCGTGAATGCCGACGGCAGTAAGAAGGATTACTACACCGCCGTCAAGGAGTTCGATGTCGCTGCTTTTGCCGGCCAAGTCGAAGAGGCGGGCGCCGACCTCCTGGTCTGGTTTGAGCCGGAGCGCGTGTTTGCGGGTTCCAAGCTCGATCAGGAGCATCCGGAACGGCTGCTGAAGAACGGGACGGACTCCAGTCGCCTGCTGAACCTGGGCGAGCCGAAATGCCGGAAATGGATCACCGACCACGTCTGCCGGCAGATCCGGGAAAACGGGATCAAGATCTACCGCCAGGATTTCAACTTCGCCCCACTGGCGTTCTGGCGCAATGGCGAGGCGGCGGACCGCCAGGGGATTACCGAGAACCTCTACGTGCAGGGGTATCTTCAGTACTGGAAGGACCTGCTCGCGCGCAATCCGGGGTTGTGGATTGATTCCTGCGCTTCCGGTAGAAGGTGAAGCGAAGTCCTCGATGTTGACATACGGGCATCCATGCTGTACTTTCCTTAATGACCTGGTCAGACCAGGTCCGATTGGAGGCGAATATGGTTGTTACCACTGTGACTGAAGCGAAGGCGCATCTCTCGATGCTGCTCGATCGGGTCAGCCGGGGCGAGGAAATTGTTCTGGCTCGAGCCGGCAAGCCTATCGCTATTCTGGAACCCTATCATGCTGATCAGCAGCGACGGCATCCCGGCCTCATGCGCGGCAAGATCCGTATGGCCGCCGATTTTGACGAACTACCTCCCGACATGGCGGCTGCGCTTGGCATGGTGAATCCGTGAAACTGCTGCTCGACACCAATGTCCTGTTGTGGTGGCTGGATGACGCGCCGCGCCTCGGAGCGGAGGCGCGTGACGCCATTGCCGCGCCGCGAAGTATCGTGTACGTGAGTGCTGTCACAGCTTGGGAGATCACGATCAAGCGGAGTCTCGGCAAACTGGAGATACCGGAGAACTGGTCCGAGCTTGTGCTTGGGGAGCCCTTTCGCAGGTTGTCCGTAACATGGGAACATGCGCTGGATGTCGGTTCACTTCCGGACCTGCACCGCGATCCCTTCGATCGGCTGCTGGTGGCCCAAGCTCGCGTTGAGGGGCTGGTCCTGGTCACCGGTGATGACATTGTCACGCGCTACGCCGTGAAGACCCTGCAGGCATGATTGCCGGCTGACAGGACTGTGAACATGGGGTGAGCGGCGTGTACGAGCACGCGGAGAGCGCGTTGCCGTTCTGCTTGCCCCTCAGCTATTCGCATTTTGGCCGCTTTCACAAGACGGACGACACGGAGGTCGTCCCTATCCGTACGTAGCAGACATCCACGACTATCGCGCCGACAAGGCCACACTGCCACCCCTGGAACTGACGGCCGCCGGCAAGGCCACTGCAGGTGGCTACGTCCTGGAGGTACTGCTGCCGTGGAGCAATCTGGGAATCACGCCGGAGATGGGGCGCGAGATTGCCGTGCAAGTGTGGATGACCGATTCGGATTGCGGCGGTGCGGATGCCGGGCGATATCGGCAGGCTTCGCCTCAAGGCGCTGCTGGACGTGAGCCCCGTCTTCTCGCCCGCGGTTTTCGACACAGAGGCTTTTCCTCCTTGCCGGCTGGAAGACCCGGGCTTTGTCGAGGATCTGATTGGTCCCTACTCGATCCGGGTGACGTGGTACGACAAGAACTATGAGCGGGTCCAGTACGCCAAGACCGTGGGGCGGTACGGCGCCGTGGTCGAGATTGTCCCCGAAGACGGCCGGGCGGTCCGTCGTTTCCGCACGGTCTACCGCGTGCCGCCAGGCTTCCAATGGGGGAGCCATGCGAAGGCCGTGCGGTTCCCGTTGCCCGAGGAACTGGGAATCCAAGCGGAGGTCGCTGCCGACTGCGCGCAGGCGGTCGGCGCACACGATGCAGGCAGTCTTCCACCGAAGTAGACCGAGGGCACCGGCGTCAGGAAAACGAGTTGACGCCATCACGTCTGGCGGTAATACTGGGGGTATGAAAGTTGCAGTGTCCATTCCAGATGACGTATTCGAGCAGGGAGAGCGTCTTGCTCGCCGCCTGCACACATCGCGCAGTCAGTTGTACGCGCGAGCCCTGGCCGACTTCGTCGTTCAGCACGAGGACGACAAAATCACGGCCGCCATGAACAGAGTTCTGGAGGATGCGGGGACAGAACCTGACGAATTCACCCGGAGGGCCGCACGGCAGACGTTGCGGCGTGTCGAATGGTAGTCGGTCAAGGCGACGTGTGCTGGGCTGAACTGGACGAGCCCACAGGCTCAGGCCCCGGTTTCAGGCGTCCGGTCTTGGTGGTTCAGTGTGATGCCATCAACCGAAGCCGAATCGGGACGGTCGTCTGCGTCCCCCTCACAAGCAACATCAAATGGGCCTCAGCTCCCGGCAATGTGCTGCTGAAGTCGTCGGCAACCGGTCTCCCGAAGGACTCCGTTGCGAATGTGTCCTTGATCGTTGCCTTGGATCGGAGCCAACTCACAGAGCGAGTCGGGAAGCTGGATCCTCGGCATGTGACGGCCGTCCTCAACGGGATTGACGCCATTCTCGGTCGATGAGGGCGCCGAACATCGGCCTGGAGCGCTACGCCGGTTCCGCTGCGCTCCACCGGCGAGGCTCAGGCGCCCGCTCGGCATGTATAAGGAAAGGATGATGTCAACATGAGTAGACTGAGTAGCGTGTTTGCCGGTGCAGTTGCCACGATCCTGTTTACCATGAACGCGATGGGCGCTGAGGAGAGCCCGGTGTTTGCCATCCCACGGATGAATGGCGTCGTCATCGACGGGAAGGCCGACGACTGGGGCGAGCAAGGATTTCGAATCGAGCTGCTCATACCGGTCGGCGGGGAGTTGAAGCCCGCCCACGACCACAACGTGCGCGCGCGCCTGGCCTGGGATGTCCGAGGTTTGCTTCTGCTCGTGTCCATGGCGGACGACGTCTGGCTCGAGCATGCCGAGAAAGACAGTCTCTTCAGGCACGATGCCATCGAGCTGTTTCTGGCCCCGCAGCCCGGGGCAGCAGACATGTGCCAGTGGGTGATTGCCCCGGGGATGGACCCGAAGCACCCCGAACTCCGATGGCACCTGTACGATTATCGCAAGACCGGCAACCTGCGGCGCATACCGGCTGAGATCGAGGCGGCACGCGCTGCTACCGACGAAGGATGCCGCGTGGAAATCCTGCTGCCGTGGGCGTCATTGGATATCACACCGACGGAGGGACGGGAGATCGGGTTTCAGATGTTCGTGGACGATGCGGACAGCGCCCGCGAGCAGCAGACCTATCTTGTGGCATGGTATCAGGCCCTTGGCACCTTCATGCACTCCGACCGGATGCACCGGCTCCGGCTTTCACGGGAGGCCGGTCCGCCGGTGGCCTTCGCGGTATGAATGACCGTCGATCCCGAGACGGGGAACAAAGACATCCTTCTGGTCGCCGGCCGGGAATATGAAGGACGGACGGCCGCCGTCGTTGCGTCGAAGGGCGATACGCCTGAAGGCCGGGCAAAAGTAATCGCGGAAAACCGCCTGACCGTTGATGCATCCGGACGTCCCTGTGCCCGGTTTCGCCAGCCCGAGGACATGGCTTCCGAGCCGGATACGCGGATCGAGCTGGCGATTGACGGCAAACCCATCACGAGGGCCTCATCTTGCTCGGGCAGCACAGCCAGTCTGCTGTGGCTCTGGTCGCGTGAGCGCGCGATCGCCAGAACATACGGTCTTGGGGCCCCATGGGACGCCATGAAGGAGGCGCCGGCCGTCGTTCGCCAGCACCGGGGAATGGTCGCGGCCGCCTGCCAGGGCTTCTTGTGTGGCCCCGAGTGGGATGCGGAAATCCGGGACATGCTCACGGCACTGGAGAAGGGAGAAGACTGGCTGGCCACGAGGCGGAACGAATACTGGTGCGCGTACTTCAGCCCGGCCGACGGGTCCGGACAGCCCTTCGTCGTATCCCTGCCCGAGGGTTCGAGCGTGGTTCCATACCCTCGTCTGCTTGGCGGGTGTTCCGTCGTTGACATGGCGGGGGCGGGGAACACGGTCTGGCATATTGACGGCTTCTCGCCGATGATCGCGCGCAGCGGCATGGATGCGCACGGTCAACTGCTCGATTGGGGCGACAAGCCGTTTGGCGAGGATACGACGGGGATAGCTTGGGACGGCAGAAGTCTGTGGGTTCTGGACAACGGCAAGAAGCGGATCTGCGAAATTGAAAAGGCCAACTGAAAGGGTGCAGCAGGAGGACACATGAAAGTGAGAACTTTTCTGCCGCTGCTGATCACGGGTGAAGGCTGCCAACCAGGTGTTGCAGTTTCCGCCATCGCCCGCCGGACACCACCATCCAGAGCTGTTTGGCAATGTCGATTTCGCACCTTTGCGGCTCTTCCCATAGGATCAGTGCGAAAGACGAAAGACTGAGCACTGCACAAGCACATGGTGGTGGGTATTCGCCGCCCGCTGCGCGGTCGTCTCAACCCACACCCTGAACGTTCGGTGCATGGACAAGGGAGATACGGAAATGATACCCTGGTGTCGGAGGTGACCGAATATGGCCAATACGTACACGGCGGTGACGAAGCAGAATGGCGGTTGGTGGATCGGGTGGATTGAGGAGGTGCCCGGCGTCAACTGCCAGGAAAGAACCCGGGAGTCCTTGCTCTCCAGCCTCCGCACGACCCTGGCGGAGGCCTTGGAACTCAATCGAGAGGACGCACTCCGCGCGGCCGCGCCCGACTACACGGAAGAACTGGTCACGGTATGAAGCGCACGGAGTTGCTCAAGCATCTGCGTGAGCATCGGTGCGTGTTCATCCGCGAGGGGGGGAGTCATTCGTGGTGGGGCAACCCCGTTCAGAATCACCGCTCCTCTGTTCCCCGCCACACCGAGGTCAATGACAACCTCGCCCGGAAGATCTGCAAGGACCTCGGCATCCCTTCCACAAGGTGACGGCACCGAACCAGCCCATGCTGGCGACGCGGTGCCCGCGCACCTCAGTGCCACCAGCCCATGCTGGCGACGCGGTGCCCGCGCACCTCAGTGCCACCGTTCGACTTGAGAGAAGATGAAAAGGAGACCCTTATCCGAAGTCGCGCCTCAGCTCCGAGCCGAGTGGGATAGCGAGAAGAACACGGGCCTGGAGTTCGACCGCATTCATGCATCGTCATCCACGCGTGTTGCATGGGTATGCAAGACGGTCTTGACGCAAACCATGAGTGTCCGAAGACGGCTATTCGGTGAAAGGAGATAATGAGACCACTTTTCACAGTCCACGCAGGCGAGTACCTGGTTGGCGAATACATCGAGCACAACTATCCCCGGTGAAACGTGTGGGTTCCATCCAAGGACACCGGCGTAGACCTGCTGGTGACAGACGCGCGGCATCGGAAGGCCGTCTCGCTACAAGTCAAGTTCTCGAAGGACTTCAACCCATCGCACGGCTCCCTGCTTCAGAGCCGCCTGCTTGCCGCCGGTTGGTGGAAGCACGACGTAGCGAAGATCAAGAAGTCGGCAGCGGAACACCGTTTCATCACGGTGGGAATGTCGCGAACCGGGCGCATCCTGATGGTGTCGCACACGGACCGAGGCGACAAGGTTCGGATCATCAGCGCGAGAAAGACAACCCCACAGGAACGAAGGCAGTATGAAGAAGGTCAATGACAGCGACAGGAACGATGAACTGCGGCCTGAGTACGATCTTTCCCTGTTGAAGGGCGGCGTGCGGGGAAAGTACGCGAAGCGTTTTCGGGAGGGAACGAACCTCGTTCTGCTCTCCCCGGACGTGGCGCGGTACTTTCCTGACGAAGGATCAGTCAATGCTGCGCTCAGGTCCCTGGTAGGCGTCGCCAAGGCCCAACTCCGCCACGCCCACTGATACGGGGGAACACAAGGCGGCGAACCAAGCGGTCGCGGGTACGTCGCTTCGCGCCGCCCCACACCGCCGCCGTTCGGCGCGAAAGATGAAGACCATGCGCTCTAGATAACGCGAGGCTTCCATGAGTCGTCGGGCGATAGTCGTCGGGTTGGCGCTGGCGCTCTTCATATCCTGCTTCACCTACGTAAACGCCGATGTATCGTCCGGATCTGGTCCACGGCAATGTCGGCGGTCCGCCCGCCGCATTTCACCTGCAAGCGCGAGCGCCAGGTGGGATGCAACTGGCTGGTGAGCGGACAGACGGTGACGGTTGCCAGCCGCTCGTTGAGCGCGCGGAAGGGTAATTTCTATTTTCGCGGTCTGACCCTGTCCCGGAATTTCCGCTTGCCTCAATGATCACTATTGAGTATAAACGCGCAAAACGATCAGGAAAAGGCGCGCATGTCCGGAACAGTGAACGCGGGGCTGGCGGCGGGCAGGCAGGAGCGCGTACGCGGCGTGCTCCGCGAGCGCGGGGTGGTCAGCGTGGAGGAACTGCGCGCGCGCCTGGGCGTGTCCGGCGCCACGGTGCGCCGCGACCTGGAGGCGCTGAACCGGCGCGGGCAGGTACGGCGGGTGCACGGCGGCGCGGTGTGCGTCGAGGGGCGCCTGGACGAGCCGCTCTTCGACGACAAGACCGCCATCGCCGCCCGGGAAAAGCAGCGCATCGCCGAAGCGGCGCTGAAGCTGGTGAAGCAGGGCGACTCGGTGTTCCTGGACGGCGGCAGCACGGTGCTGGCGCTGGCGCGGCTGCTTACCGGCTACAGCGGCCTGACGGCGGTGACCAATTCGCTGCGCGTGGCCGCGCTGTTCGCGGGCGTGGGCCCGCGCGTGATCATGGCCGGCGGCGAGCTGCGGCGACTGAGCCAGACTTTCGTGGGGGCGCTCAGCCGGCCCCTGCTGGAGCAGCTCCGGTTCGACACGGCTTTCATGGGCACGATCGGATTGACGGCGGCCGACGGCATGACCACCACGGACGCGCGCGAGGCCCTGACCAAGGAGACGGTCATGGCCAACGCGCGGCGCGTGGTTCTGCTGGCGGACGGCAGCAAGATCGGGGCGGTTTCCTTCGTGAAAGTCGGGGCGCTGGACAAGGTGGACGTGCTGATCACCGATTCCGGCGCCGACCGCGGGGAGGTGGCGCGGTTGCGCAAGAAGGGCGTCAAGGTGGTGACGGCGTAAGAGGCCGGTTTCCGGCCGTTTGACCCAAGCAGGAGGAGAAGATGCAGACGGAGAACGAGCGCAGCGACATGCGGCCGGATTTTGAGCCGCGCACGATCGAGTGCGGGACAATACCGGCCTACGCGTACAAGGGAAACCTGAAAAAGGAGCTCCAGAAGGGCACGATCGGGAAGCAGGAAGCGATCGACATCCTCGAGGACATGCTGATCATCCGCGAATTCGAAGACATGATCATCAAGCTGCGGTCCGGCGCCTACGAGTCCTGCGCCGGCTACGACTACCGCGGCCCCACCCATGTTTCGATCGGCCAGGAAGCCGTTTCGGCCGGGGCCTGCTACGGCATCGCGCCGCGCGACTACATAACCTCCACCCATCGCGGTCACGGCGACAGCGTCGCCAAGGGCTGCGCGGCCATACGCGCCATGAGCGCCGGCGAGCTGCGCGCCCGCGTTCCGGGCTGCGCGGACACGTCCCGCGCCAGGCTGCTGGAGGCGGCGCTCGAAGATCACGTCTACCGCACCATCGCCGAGCTCTTCGGCAAGGAAGACGGCTACTGCAAGGGGCGCGGCGGCGGAATGCACATCGCCGACTTCCGCGTGGGGCACCTGGGCGCCAACGCCATCGTGGGCGGCGGCGTGCCCATCGCCACCGGCGCGGCCACGGCCGCGCGCTACCTGGAGGACGGCAAGGTCACGTGCTGCTTCGCCGGCGACGGCGCCTACGCCAACGGCGTGGTCCTGGAATCCCTGAACTGGGCCGCCATGGGGCAGTTCACGAACAGGCTGGCCAGGAACAAGCCCTTCGGCCTGCCCATCATCTACCTGATCCTGAACAACCACTACGGCATGACCGGCCGGGCCGACGACGAGGTCATGGGCGTGGAGTTCATGGCGCGGCGGGCCGCGGGTTTCGCGGACAACAACATGCACGCCGAGGTCGTGAACGGCATGGACGTGCTCGCCGTGCGCGACGCGGTCAGGCGCGCCGCCGAAGGCTGCCGGCAGGGCAAGGGTCCCTACCTGCTGGAGCTGGACACCTACCGCTACTACGGGCATTCCCTGAGCGACCCGCGGAACGAATACCGCACGCGCGAAGAGGAAGCCGCCTGGAAAGCCGTGGACGCCATCGAAGGCTACACGCGGCAGCTCCTGGACGCCGGCGTGCTGACCCCCGCGAAGCTGCGCGCGCTGCAGAAACGGGTCGCCGGGCGGAACGCCCGCGCCGCGGCCGCGGCGGTCAAGTCCCCCGACCCCGACCCGGCGGATGTGATCAAGTACATGTACACCGACACCGCGGCGGACACCGTGCCCGAAGAGCGCGCGCGCGCGGTCGTGCTCAAGGATCCCGAAATCAAGCGCACCCCGAACGGCGAGCTCACCTACAAGGACGCCCTGAAGGAGGCGCTTTTCGAGGAAATGAAGCGCGACAGCCGCGTGATCTTCTACGGCGAGGACGTGGCCGACTACGGCGGCGCCTTCAAGGTCACCAAGGGCCTGCTGGAGTCCTTCGGGCGGCGGCGCGTGTTCAACACGCCCATCTCCGAGGCCGCGCTGTGCGGCGCGGCCGTGGGCGCGGCCATGGCCGGACTGCGGCCGGTGGCCGAGCTGATGTACATGGACTTCGCGCTGATGGCCTCCGACCAGATCAGCAACCAGGCGGCGAAATGGCATTACATGTCCGGCGCCAGCGTGGAAATCCCGCTGGTCTACCGCGCCTCCGTGGGCGGCGGCAAAGGCTACGGCGGACAGCATTCCCAGACGCTGGAATCGGTGTTCACGCACATTCCGGGCCTGATCGTGGCGTATCCCGCCACGCCGTACGACGCCAAGGGGCTGCTCAAGACGGCCATCCGCGACAACAATCCCGTGATGTTCGTGGAGTCGCAACTGCTCTACAACATCAAGGGCGTCGTTCCCGCGGAGGAGTACCTCATCCCCTTCGGCCTGGCGGACGTGAAGCGCCAGGGCAAGGACCTCACGATCGTGACGTGGGGACCGGCGGTGCACGACGCGCTCAAGGCCGCGGCAATGCTCAAGGAGAGCAAAGGCGTCGAAGTGGAGGTCGTGGATATCCGTTCGCTCGTGCCGCTCGACGCCGCGACGATCGTCGATTCGGTCCGGAAGACCGGCCGCTGCGTGATCGCAAGCCAGGCCATCACGATCGGCAGCTACATGGGCGATATCGTTTCGGTCATCCAGGAGCAGGCGTTCGACTACCTGGATGCGCCGATCGTGCGCGTCGGCGCGCGCAACGGCATCGCGCCGCAGTCGCACGTGCTGGAAAAGGCGTTCCTGCCGGACGCCGCGGACATTGCCGACGCGGCCGTGAGCATCCTGTAACCGCCACCTGAGGAGCAGAGACATGGCACAGGCAGTTGTATTGCCGAAGTTCGGTCAGACGGTGGAAGAAGCGACCATCGTCAAGTGGCACAAGAAGGTCGGCGATTCCGTGAAGAAGGGCGAGGTCCTCTTCGAGGTTGAAACCGACAAGGCGGTGCTGGAAGCGGAAAGCTTCTACGACGGGGTCCTGCTGAAGATCCTGGTGGGCGAGAACGTGCCGGCGCCGGTGTCGTCGGTGGTGGCCTACGTGGGCAAGGCGGGCGAGCAGGCGCCCGAAGGGGCGCCGCCCCCGGCCCCGGCCGCGCCGCCCGCCCCGGCTGCCCCCGCCGCCGAGCAGAAGCCCGCCCCCGCGCCGGCGGCGAGAGCCCCGCTTCCGGCCGAAACCGGCCGTCGTCCCGCGCCTCCGCCTTCCGCCCTCCACCTTCCACCCCCCACCCCTCCACCCCCGACCCCTCCACCCCCCTCACGTCTTCTGATCTCCCCGCGCGCGCGGGCCCTCGCCCGGAGCTGCGTCATCGCCCCGGCGCGCATCACCGGCAGCGGCCCGCGGGGACGCATCGTGCGCAGGGACGTCGAGGCCTATCTTGAGGCGCAAGGCTACGCCTCGCTGCGCGTCTCGCCGGCGGCCAGGCGGCTGGCGGCTAAGGAAGGCGTGGACATCCTGACCGTGCGCGGGACCGGCGCGGGCGGCCGTATCATGGTGCACGACGTCCAGCGCAGCCTGGCCGAACGGCCCAGGCCGCTCAGCCGCATGCGCCAGGTCATCGCGCGGCGCCTGACCGAAAGCTTCGCCGGCACGCCGCACTTCTACGTGACCGTCAGCGCGGACATGACCGATCTGCTGGCCTACCGGCAGGAGCTGAAGGCCCGGGGCAAATCCTTCACCGTGACGGACTTCATCCTCGAAGCGGTCGTGATGTCGCTGCAGGAGTTCCCCGCGGTGAACAGCGTGTGCGACGGCACGACCGTGCGCTGGTACGGCAGCGTGGACCTGGGCGTGGCCGTCAGCGTCGAGAACGGGCTGGTGGTGCCCGTGATCCGCAACGCCGGCGACCTGAGCCTCGAAGAGCTGCGCGACCGGGCCCGCGCGCTTACGGCGAAGGCGCGGGAAGGCAAGCTGCTGCCCGACGAGATGACCGGCAGCACGTTCACCGTGTCGAACATGGGCATGCTGGACGTGGACGACTTCCACGCCATCATCAATCCGGGCGAGGCCGCCATCCTGGCGGTCTCCTCGACGCGCGAAACGCCCGTGGCGCGCGGCGGCAAGGTGGTCGTTCGGTCGCTGATGCGCATGACCCTTTCCACGGACCACCGCATCGTGGACGGCGCGCTGGGCGCGGCCTTTGCCAACGCCGTGAAAGG
Source organism: Lentisphaerota bacterium (assembly GCA_016873635.1). Lineage (GTDB taxonomy): Bacteria > Verrucomicrobiota > Kiritimatiellia > UBA8416 > VGWJ01 > VGWJ01. The sequence continues at coordinate 13,954 of VGWJ01000033.1, forward strand.
GAAACTGGAGGATATGGAGCTATGGAAAAGTTTGACGTAGTCGTGATCGGGGCAGGCCCCGGCGGATACCCGGCGGCGATCCGGGCGGCACAGACCGGCGCCAGGGTCGCCGTGGTCGAGAAGGAAGCCGTCGGCGGCACGTGCCTGAACTGGGGCTGCATTCCCACCAAGGCGCTGATCGCGTCGGCGGAGCAGTACTGGCGCATGAAACACTGCGGCGCGCTGGGCCTCAGCGCGGCGGACGTCGGTTTCGACTACGCGGCCATGGCGAAGCGCAAGGACGAGGTCGTGGCCCGGCTGACCGGCGGCGTGGGCCAGCTGCTGAAGGCCAACGGCGTCACGGCCCTGGCGGGAACGGCCTCTTTCGAGAGCCGCAACCGCGTCGCCGTGAAGCCGGCGGGCCGGGGCGAAAAGCGGACCGTCGAAACGGCGAACACGATCATTGCCACGGGCTCCGTCTCGGCCATGCCGGGCTTCATCCCGCGGCACCCGCGCATCGTGGAGAGCCGCGCGTTCCTGGATCTCAAGAAGCTGCCGGCCGCCCTGATCGTGCTGGGCGGAGGGGTGATCGGGTGCGAATTCGCGTGCCTGGCCGCGCAGCTCGGAACGCGCGTGACCGTCGTGGAGCTGCTGGAGGATATCCTGATCATGCTCGACGCCGACGTGCGCCGCGAGGTCAAGCGCCACATGACCGCCAGCCTGGGCATCGAGATCCTTGCCGGCGCGGCCCTGAAGGACATCGCGGCGGACAGGGACGGCGTACGGGGCACGGCCGGCGACCGGACCGTGCAGGCGGAGATGATGCTCGTGTCGGTGGGACGGCTGCCCCTGACCGAAGGCCTGGAGCTGAAGCGGATCGGGCTGGAAACGAACGAGCGTGGGTTCATCGCGACGGACGAAGGCGGGCGCACGGCCCTGGCCACGGTCTACGCGGTCGGCGACGTGACCGCGGGCAGCACGCAGCTCGCCCACGCGGCCACGTCGCAGGGGATCGTCGCCGCGGAGAACATCTGCCTGGGCGGCCGGAAGAAGACGGATCGCCTGGTGCCGGCCTGCATATTCACGTCGCCCGAGATCGGCAGCGTGGGTTTGACCGAGGGTGAGGCCGGGCGGAAGGGGCGCGCCGTGAAGGTGGGCAAGTTCGCCTTCACGGGTCTGGGCAAGGCCCTGGCCTCGGGCGAACCGGAGGGGTTCGTCAAGTGGGTGGTCGACGCTCAAACCGATCAGCTTCTGGGCGCGCACGCCGTCGGCGCGCACGCCACGGACCTCATTGCCGAGGCCGCGGCGGCAATCAAGGCGGAGCTGACGGCCGAAGAAATCGGACGCACCATTCACTGCCATCCGACCTTTGCCGAGGCCTGGATGGAAGCCGCGCACGCCGCGCACGGCCGCTGCATCCACGCCGCGCCGAAGAGGAAGTGACGGCGCGGCGGCCGCGCGGGCGTCCCGCCGGCACCGCTACTCATGCCGCGGCCCGCGGGCGGCGCGGTAGATCCGGGCGGCGGCGGACCTGGCGTGGCGCCAGAGCCGCGCGCGGCGTGACCGGCGCGCGGCGGCGGATGCTTCCGGGATTTCCCTGATCAGGCCTTCGCGTTCGAGCGCCTCGTGAATCAGGCGCGAGACCCACGCGTCGGTCGCGGCGTAGCGCAGGGCCTTCGCGGGGATATCCGGACGCGCCCAGTTGGTCGTGCGCGCGCCCTTGGAAATCCGTTTGCCGAGCAGCAAGGCGGCCAGCCCGCGCAGCCCGTGATGGTGCAGGCCGCCGCGCATGGCGCACGCGCCGAGATCCACGAACCGGCGCGGTTCAAAGTCGGCCAGCGCTCTGAGCTCCCGCAGATCCCGCTGAATCGCCACGCCCGCCTTGACCATGCGCGGATCGGAAAGCAGCCCCCGCAGTTCCGCGGGCAAGCCCAGAATGCCGAGCTGGAAGACGTAGACCTCGTGCCGGCCCGCCAGTTGCAGAAGCGACGTGGGATATGACTGGCCCTTGCGAAACGAAGGCCGCGTCTCCGTGTCGAATCCCAGCAGGCTTTCCCGGCGCAGGGCGTCTGCCGCGGCGAGCATCTCGCGGCGCACGCGCACGACCCGGATCGGCCCGCCGTATTCCGCGATGGGAAGACGGTTGATCTCCTCCGCGTCAAGCTTGCGGTGTAACCGGCTGCTTATGTCGCCCCGCCTTCCCGCGGGGGGTTAGCAGCCTCTCGGCCTTCTCCCCCGTCTTGCCGCCCATTTCGGCGGAATGCGCCCGACACTAGCCGCGTTCCGCGCCGGAAGTCAAGGACGCGGAGCCGCTGGGTATTGCGCCGGGGGCTGCCGCGATGTATGATCGCGCTTGAATCGGCCGAAACCGCCGCGGCGCGCGGGAGCGGCGAGGCTTGTCCGGAGCGGCGGCAGGAACTGTGAGCGAGGGGACGCGAATGAACCGGAAAGGACGCATTCTGATCGTGGACGACGAAAAGTCGGTGTGCGATCTGCTGTCGCATGAGCTTGGGCAGGCGGGCTACGCCGTCGCCGCCGTAACCAGCGGCAGGGAAGCCATAGAGCGCGCCCGGATCGAGCAGCCGGACGTAATGCTCGTGGACCTGATCATGGAAGACATGCCCGGCCTGGCGGTGATGACCGCGGTCGCCAAGGTCTGCCCGGACACGCAGTGCATCGTCATCACGGGGCACGCGCCCGAGTCGTCGGCCATCGCCGCCACGACCCTGGCCGCCTACGCCTACCTTCTGAAGCCGGTCAATATCGCGCTTCTGGACCTGACCATCCGGAAAGCCATGGAACACGCCGCCGTGAAGAAGGCCCGGCGGCAGACCGGGGAGGCGCTGCGCGCGTTGATGCAGCGGATAGACGGCCCCGTACTGCTCTTGGATTCGGCGGGCAGGATTGTGGAGCTCAACGCGCGGGCCGCCGCGCTGCTGGGCGCCCCGCGCGAGAAGCTCCTGGGCGAGCCGGCCGGCGTCGCGGGCGGGGCGGAGGTCAGCGGCCTCGGCCCGGCGTCGGTCGCCGAAGCCGCCGCGGCCGGTTGCGCGCTGCGCGTGACCTGGCGCGACGGCAGCGCGGGGGATATGGAAGTGACGGACGTTTCCGGCCCGAATGGGACAAGTCGTCAGTACCTTATCCGTCCCGTGACGGAACATGGCGGGTGAAGCGGTGAAAAATGCCCTGGTTTGGGTGAAGGCGGTGTTCGCGCTGGTGCTCAGCGTGACGATCGTGTTCACGTTCCTGAAGGTCGTCCAGCGCGCGCGGCACAAGGAACGGGCCGCGCTGCTCGAGTACCGCGCCCGGACCGGGCAACTGCGCGCGGAAGTCGAAGCCATGTCCGCGCGCCTCGAGGATTGGAGCCGGGAAAGCGCGGCGCTGAAGGCGGCGGCGGGCGAGGCGTACGTCACGGTAACCGGCGAGAGCGTGGACGCTCTGAAGAAGGCGGCCGCCGAGGCCGACATGAAGGCTTCGCGCGGGAAGATCCCCGTCCCGGAGGGCCCGGAACCGAAGAAGCAGGAACCTGCGCCGCGGGACGAGGTCGCCGGACCTCCGCCGGGCATTCTCTCCCGCGAGGAGCTGGAGCGTCTCCGCGCGAGAGAGCAGGGGCAGGCGAAGCCCGACGCCGAATCCGGAACAGCCGGGAAGGCGCCGGAGAAGGCGCCTGCCGGGCCGCGGCCGGCCACACAGCCGGATGCCGGGGCCAAGCCCGGCGCGGAGCAGGAGCAGGTCGCGGAAAAGGCGGCCGCGCCGGAGACGCCGCCCGATCCCGAAGCGGCATTCCGTGAGCAGGTGCTCCGCATCGTGAGCGGCGCGGAGGAGGCGGAGGAATACGCGTCCCGGGCGCGCGTGACGCGTTCCAAGGCGCTGGCGCTCGCCGACGAGATCATGGCCGCGCCGCGGGCGGTGGTGGCCGAGAAGAAGGTCAGGCAGCTTGCGCACATGGTTTCCGGGTTGCGCGCCGAAGAGACGCACGTGACCGCCGGGATCGACAGCCTGCGCGAAGCCGGCCAGGCCGTGGAGGAGACGCGGCGGCAGACGGTCGAACAGCGCGAACAGCAGCGTCTTGCGGCGGAGAAAAGGCGTCAGGAGGCCGAGCGCCGCGCGCTGCAGCAGAAGGAGATGGCCGCCGCGCGCGAGATGGCCGTGGAGCTGAAACCGCTCGTCAAGGAGTACCGTTTCAACGAAGCGGCACAAAAGGCCCGCAACCTGATGGCAGGTTTCCAGACCGAGCCGGGGCGCAAGGCGGCCGCGGAGCTGCTGGATCGCTGCGAGCGCATGGAGGAAGTCAAGAAACACGTGATAGGACGTCTCAACGCAGGGCCTTTCGCGTGGGGGTGGGGCTTTGGCGCGCAGGCGGTGGACGTGATCGGCGCCGACGAGAAAAGCGTCAAACTCAAGACCGGCGACGTGTTCTGGACCGGCGTCTCGATGCCCCAGATGGTCAAGTTCCTGGACTATGTCCTGGATGACAAGAACATCCGTCCGCGCGCGCGCGGCAGGCTCTACCTGGGGGCCGCGCTGATCTGCGCTGACGCCGGAGCGCCGGAGAACGTGGACCGCTATTCCCGTGCGGCCGTGGACCTGGCTGCCGAGGTGCAGGCCGACGTCGATCGCCTGCTGAAGTAGCTTTCCCGATAGCGACATACTGTCCCACTTCCCGTCCGAAGGGCCCGGATGGGACAGTTTGTCTCTTGTCCAAAGCGCCCATGCCGTCAGCCGGATGACAGCCCTCTTGACCTAAGTACATGCACCCCAATATGTTCGACGGCATAGAGGCCTGGTCATTCAGCCCTTGGCACGCGTATTGCTGCATATGCTGGCGGATTTTCATATCGGGTGGCGGTCCGAGGGACCAATTCGGAAAGGACGTACCAGATGTCAAAGGTACTGGGCATAGACTTGGGCACGACGAATTCGTGCATGGCGGTCATGGAAGGCGGCGAGCCCATTGTAGTACCGAATGCCGAAGGTGGCCGCACCACGCCGTCCATTGTGGCGTTCACCAAGAACGGGGAGCGGCTGGTCGGGCAGGCGGCGAAGCGGCAGGCCGTCACGAATGCGCGCAACACGGTTTTCTCCATCAAGCGTTTCATGGGGCGCAAGTACGACGAGGTTGCCCATGAAATCACGCTGGTGCCGTACGAGGTGATCAGCGCCAAGAACCGCGATGCCCACGTCAAGGTCGGCGGCAAGACCTATTCGCCGCCGGAGATTTCCTCCATGATTCTGCAGAAGATGAGGGCGGACGCGGAGGCGTATCTTGGCGAGAAGATCACGCAGGCCGTGGTCACCGTCCCGGCCTATTTCAACGACAGCCAGCGGCAGGCCACCAAGGACGCCGGCAAGATCGCGGGGCTGGAAGTGCTGCGCATCATCAACGAGCCCACGGCGGCTTCGCTGGCCTACGGGCTGGACAAGAAGAAGGACGAGAAGATCGCCGTTTTCGACTACGGGGGAGGCACCTTCGACATTTCGATCCTGGACATCGGCGAAGGCGTTTTCGAGGTGAAGGCCACGAACGGCGACACGCACCTGGGCGGCGACGACATCGACCAGGTCATCATGGAGTGGCTGGCCGCCGAGTTCAAGAAGGAGCAGGGCATCGACCTGAAGAAGGACACCATGGCGCTGCAGCGCCTCAAGGAAGCGGCGGAGAAGGCCAAGTGCGAGCTGTCCAGCTCGATGCAGACCGACATCAACCTGCCTTTCATCACGGCGGACGCGTCCGGGCCGAAGCACATGAACGTGACCCTGACGCGCGCCAGGCTGGAGCAGCTGGCCGACGCGCTGGTTGAGCGGGTGATCGGTCCCTGCCGCAACTGCCTGCGCGACGCGGCGGTCAGCGAAGTGGACGAAGTGGTCCTTGTCGGCGGCCAGACGCGCATGCCCAGGCTGCAGGCCAAGGCGCGGGAGCTTTTTGGGAAGGAGCCGCACAAGGGCGTCAACCCCGACGAGGTGGTGGCCGTGGGCGCGGCGATCCAGGCCGGCATCCTCAAGGGCGAGGTCAAGGACGTGCTGCTGCTCGACGTGACGCCGCTTTCGCTGGGCATCGAGACGCTGGGCGGGGTTTTCACCACGCTGATCGAGCGCAACACCACGATTCCCACCAAGAAGAGCGAGATTTTCAGCACGGCCTCGGACAGCCAGCCCACGGTCGAGATCCACGTGCTGCAGGGCGAGCGCAAGATGGCCGGCGACAACAAGTCCATCGGCCGTTTCCACCTCGACGGGATTCCGCCCGCCCCGCGCGGCATGCCGCAGATCGAAGTCACCTTCGACATCGACGCCAACGGCATTCTGCACGTGTCGGCCAAGGACCTGGGCACCGGCAAGGAGCAGAAGATCACCATCACCGCGTCCAGCGGCCTGTCCGACAGGGAAGTCAAGGAGATGATCTCCGAGGCGGAGAAGCACGCCGGCGAGGATCAGAAGCGGCGCGAATCGGTCGAGACCAAGAACATGGCCGAGAACGTCATCTACCAGACCGAGAAGCTGCTGAAGGAGCAGGCGGCGAAGCTCGACCCGGCCAAGAAGGCGAAGGTCGAGGCGGCCGTCGAGAAGCTGAAGGCGAACGTCAAGTCCGGCGACACGGACGCCATGAAGGCCGGCATGGAGGCGTTGAACAAGGAAATGCAGGCCGTGTCCGCCGACCTTTACGCCGAGGCCAAGTCCCGCGGGAAGGCCGCGGAAACCGCCGCCGGCGCGGGCGAACAGGCGCAGGAAGGAGGAGGTGGGAAGAAGGACGAAGGTGAAGTGATAGACGCCGATTTCGAGATGATGGACGAGGACAAGAACAAGGGCAAACGCTGAAACGGGGCCGCCCGAAGCGGCCCGCAAGTCAAGGAGGGAGACGACAGGCATGAAGATACAGCCTCTGGGAGACCGGGTTCTGGTGAAGCCTCTGGAAGAGGCCGAGGTCCGCAAGGGCGGCATCATCATTCCCGACACCGCCAAGGAAAAGCCCCAGGAGGGGAAAGTCGTGGCCATAGGCACGGGCAAGCGGGATGACGACGGCAAGCTTATCCCGTTCAATGTCAAGAAGGGCGACCGCGTCCTTATGCCCAAGTACGGCGGGACGGAAGTCAAGATCGACGACCAGGACTACCAGATCGTCAGGGAAGACGACATCCTGGGGATCATCGAGTAAGGCGCGTCCGGCGCGTTCCGGATGTAACACCAAAGAACAGGAGACGTTTCGATGGCAGACAAAGGCAAGCAACTGAAGTACGACGCGGCCGCCCGGCAGGCCATCCTGACGGGCGTGGAGAAGCTGAGCAGGGCCGTGAAGGTCACGCTCGGCCCCGCGGGCCGCAACGTGGTGCTGGACAAGAAGTTCGGCTCCCCGACGATCACGAAGGACGGCGTCACGGTGGCCAAGGAGATCGACCTGCCCGACCCGTTTGAGAACATGGGCGCGCAGATGGTGCGCGAAGTCGCCACCAAGACCAGCGACAACGCGGGCGACGGCACCACCACGGCTACGATCCTGGCCGAGGCGATCTATCGCGAAGGCCTGAAGAATGTCACCGCCGGCGCCAACCCCATGGAGCTGAAGCGCGGCATCGACAAGGCCACCACGGCCGTCGTGGAGGCGATCGCCAAGCAGAGCAAGAAAGTCAAGGAGCACACCGAGATCGCGCAGGTCGCGACGATCTCCGCCAACGGCGACACCATGATCGGCGACATCATCGCCGATGCCATGGACAAGGTCGGCAAGGACGGCACGATCACGGTGGAAGAGGCGAAGACCATCGAAACCACGCTGGACGTGGTCGAGGGCATGCAGTTCGACAAGGGCTACCTGTCCCCCTACTTCGCCACGAACACCGAGAGCATGGAGTGCGTGCTGGAAGACGCCCACCTGCTGATCCACGAGAAGAAGATCTCGAACCTGCAGGACCTGCTGCCGCTGCTGCAGAACGTGGCCAAGTCCAGCCGGCCGCTGCTGGTCATCGCCGAGGACGTCGAGGGCGAGGCGCTGGCGACGCTGGTCGTCAACCGCCTGCGCGGCACGCTGCAGTGCTGCGCGGTCAAGGCGCCGGGCTTCGGCGACCGCCGCAAGGCCATGCTCGAGGACATTGCCATCCTGACCGGCGGCAAGTGCCTGACGGAGGACCTGGGCATCAAGCTTGAGAACGTCAAGCTCGACGACCTGGGCCGGGCCAAGCGCATCACGATCGACAAGGAAAACACCACGATCGTGGAGGGCGCGGGCAAGGCGTCCGACATCCAGGGCCGCGTCGCCCAGATCAAGCGCCAGATCGACGAAACGACCTCGGACTACGACCGCGAGAAGCTGCAGGAGCGGCTGGCCAAGCTCGCGGGCGGCGTGGCCGTGATCAACGTGGGCGCGGCGACCGAGACCGAGATGAAGGAGAAGAAGGCCCGCGTCGAGGACGCGCTGCACGCCACGCGCGCGGCGGTCGAGGAAGGCGTGGTGCCGGGCGGCGGCGTGGCGCTGGTGCGCTGCCAGTCGATCCTGGACAAGCTCGAATGTACGGGCGACCAGGCGGTCGGCGCGCAGATCGTGAAGCGGTCGCTGGAAATCCCGCTGCGCCAGCTGGTGGACAACGCCGGACTGGAAGGAAGCATCGTGGTGCAGGAGGTCAAGAAGTCGAAGGGCAACAGCGGCTTCAACGTGGCGACGCAGACCTACTCGGACATGGTCAAGGACGGCGTTCTTGATCCGGCCAAGGTCACGCGCACGGCGCTGCAGAACGCGGCGAGCATCGCGGGCCTGCTGCTGACCACCGAGGCCATGGTCACGGACATTCCCGAAGAGCCGAAGCCGGCGCCGGCGGGCGGCGGAGGCGGCATGGGCGGCATGGGCGACATGATGTAAGCCCGGGCCGGGAACTGACGCTTGACGCGGCGAAGCGGGGCGCGGTATTATGCGCCCCGCTTCGTTTGCCAGGGAGGATTCGGCTTGAACGTTGAATTGCTGGACGCCGCCAGGGAACGCGTTCCTAACGTGCCCGTCCTGATCAACATGGTCTCCAAGCGCGTGCGCCAGCTGAACGCGGGGTTTCGACCCTACGTCCGCCCGTCGCACCCGGACGAGAGCAGGTTGGACGTGGCGCTGCGCGAAATCGCCGAGGGCAAGCTGATCGCCGAGATCGATTTCACCGGCACGCTGCCCGAGAACGAGCCCCTCGAGATGTAATGCCCGCCGCACCCTCCCCGGCGGGCCGGAGCCGGCCCGCCGCCGGAGGCGAACGGATTCCATGACGCCGGTCGGCGAGAAAACGGCGGCGACACTTGCCGTCAACCGGAAGGCGCGCCACGACTACCACATCGTGGAACGCATCGAAGCCGGCATCGAGCTGCGCGGCACGGAAGTCAAATCCATGCGGGCGGGGCAGACCAGCCTGGCCGGCGGCTTCGCCCGCGCGCGCGAAGGCGAGATCTTCCTGTACAACGTCACGGTTCCGGCGTATGAACACGGCAACCGGTTCAACCACGAGCCGGAGCGGCCGCGGCGTCTGCTCTTGCACCGCCGCGAAATCGTCCGGCTGGGCGCGCAGATCGAGCAGAAAGGCTGTGTGCTGGTTCCGCTCGCGCTGGTCCTGCGGCGCGGCCGCGTAAAAGTGGAACTGGGTTTGTGCCGCGGCAAACGACTGGACGACCGGCGCGAAACGCTGCGGCGGCGCACCGCGGAACGCGAAACCGAGCGGGAAATCGCCGGACGCGCCCGTGGCCGGGCGGGAGGCTGACACGATGAGCATGGCGTTTCTTCAGAACATGGGCCCGACCGAGATCCTGCTGATTCTTCTGGTGGTGCTGCTGCTCTTCGGGGCAAAACGGCTGCCCGATCTGGCGCGCGCGCTGGGCAGGAGCCTCAACGAGTTCAGGAAAGGCCGGGAGGAAGGCGCCGGCAAACGGCCGGACGAGAAGACCGGCGCCGCCGCGAAGAAGCCGGAAGACAAGTCCGAAGGCGGAGACGAAGCGGGGCGGGCACAGGACGCATGACGGCACCGCGCGGGCGCTTCAGGCGCCGGGCGGCTCTCCGGGTGCGGGTTCGGAATCCGTGGCGGCCGCCTGCTTCTCGCGGGCGATCTTCAGGTCCAGACTCTTGATCTGGCTGCGCATCAGCGGCGTCCAGCCGGAATCCGGTTGCGCTTCCGCGAAATCCGCCAGCTTCCGCCGGGCCTCTTCCAGCCGACCGAGCTGCTCCAGGCAGCGGCTCTGCCCGAGTATGGCCTGCGGCGCCAGGTAATGCGCCGGATTGTCGGCGGCGAAGGCGCCGTAGCGCGTCAGCGCTTCCTGCGCCTGACCGCGGGCTTCCATGCACGCGATTTCCCCCATGACCGCGACGGCCGACATGTCGTGCTCCGGGAACTTCTCGCGGAATTCGGCGTACTTGGCCTGGGCGGCACCAAAATCTCCGGTATCGTAGTAGAGTTTCGCCGCGCGCAGCACCGCCAGCGGCACGACGCCGGCGGAACGGTGTTCCTTGATAAGGACTTCCAGGTCGGCGGGCGTGCGCGAAGCCAGCAGCGTCTCGCCGGCGGTGGCGGCGGCCGCCGCGACGCTGCGGCGGTGAAAGACGAAGGCTGCGACGACAAGAAGCGCAATGGCCGTCCCCAGCGCGACGGTACGGCCGTGGCGGGCCCACAGGTCCCGCAGGCGGGCCAGTTCGTCGTGGGCGCCCTGCGTCTCCTGCCCGGCCTGGGCCTGGGCCTCGGCCTGCGCCTCGGCTTCCTGCTCCGCGCCGTCTTCCGGGTCGGGCTGTGGTTCCGTATTCATCAATTCGTGCCTGCCCGTGTTTCCAGGGAGGGCCCTTTATGCCCGCCCGCCCCCGGAATTGCAAGGCTTATTCGGCCTGGCGGCGGCGGGCCTCCTCGGTGAGACGCGCGGCGATCTCGGGGTGATGGGCCGCGATCCGCGCGAACAGATCGTGGTCCAGCATGTAGAGGTCGCAGTGCGTTATCGCCCGGACCGTCGCGTTGCGCCGGGCGCCCAGCACGAGTCCGACCTCCCCGAAGAAGTCGCCGTCTTTCAGCACGGCAATGACGCTGCCGCTGGGGGAAACGACCTCGAGCCGGCCGCGCGTTATGAAGTACATGTCGCGGCTGGCCGCCCCCTTGCGGTAGACCACGTCGCCGGGCATGAACACGGCCGGCTTCATCTGCAGCGCGATCTCGCGGATGAACGCCTCGCCGGCCCCGGCGAAAAGCGGCACGTTCTCCACGATGTCGCGCTTCAGAAAAAGCGCCACGTCGACCTGCAGGCCGGGCGGCAGGGCGGCAATCAGGCTCGATTCGTCGAAGGCCAGGCGCTTGTCCCAGAGATAGGCGTAGTAGTCGCGGATGCGCTGCCGCAGGGACTCGGGCAGCGAGCGGTAGGCCATGAACGCTTCCAGCGTTTGCATCGTCTCGCGCCGGCGCGTTTTCACCGGGTCGACCCGCGTGAGCAGCCCGGCCACGTTGCCGATGACGTACCCGTACACGCCCACGCCGAAGACCATGACCATCACCGCGTACAGCATCTGCGCGGCGTTGGACGGCGCAACGTCGCCGTAACCCACGGTCGAGAGCGTCTGCACGGTCCAGTAGAGCGCCTCGAGGTAGCCGGCCGCCGTCGCCCCCGCTTCCGGCGGCCGGAGCATCATCCACCCGCAGGCAAGCCAGTGCGCGGCCAGCACGAGCCGGTAGGCGAAGAACACGAAGCGCAGGGCCGGCATGGCGCCCGCCGCCCGGTGCCGCTGCCGTGCCATTTCCTGCGCCACGCGGCCCAGTTTCGCCAGACGCAGCAGCCCCAGCCCCGGCATGCCGCACAGGGATGCCAGCGGAAGCGCCGCCGCCAGGTCGACGGCGAGCCAGGCCCAGACGGCGATGCGCCGGCCACGCCGGCCGGGCCCGTCATCCGCCGGACCGGCCGCCGCGCCCAGGGACTCGGCCAGGCGACGCGCCAGGTCGGCGACGAAGAAGAAGGTGAACAACGCCTCGGATGCGGGCGGTCCGCCGCCGGGCGCGAGCACCAGGCGGGCCGGCACGTCCAGGGCGGCAATCGTCGCCACCGCGGCCAGCGCAGCGTTCCATATGCGCCGGAAAGCGTCGGTCATGCCCCCGTATGTAACACGTTCACCGGCCGTGTAGCAATGCCGACCGGCAGGATGCAGCGGTCCCACGCGGCGGTAGCGCGTCTGTCCGCGGCCGGAGACCGGGGGCATGACTGATCCTGGAAAGAGCAGTTCGGTCCCGCTGCGCGTGCCCGCACTGTTCTTGTTTTGGCTGAAAGTACACCAGCGAGCCCATCGGCGTAACCGCCGCCGCCGTGTCCCACGCCACTTCGTACGTCCCTCCTTCGCCCAGCAGCAGCGTTTGCCAGTCTTGCCTATCGGCGCTTTTCGTGAGATCATCCGCCCCGCACGCAACGTCTTCGTTCATGGTATGTCCTTTCGCTTGGATCACGAAGCGGCTGAACTGCTCTCTATAGGATCACGGGTCCCGACATGACCGAATCGGCCGGAATTCTCTCCACGCTGCTTGGCTGGCTGGGGATACTGGGTGTGAGCCTGCTGTGCCTGGCCGGGGTGGTCCTGTCGGCGTTTTCCGTATCCGGCACATGGCTCGTGGCCGGCGCGGCGGCGCTGGCCGCGCTTGTACGGGAAGGCTTTCCCGGCTGGGGCACCGTGGCGGTTTTTGCCGTGATCTCCCTGCTCGTCGAAGGGGCCGAGGCGGTGGCCGGGGCGTGGGGCGTGAAGCGTCGGGGAGGTTCAGGCCTGGCGGCCGCGGCGGCGGTCCTGGGCGGTTTGCTGGGGCTGCTGCTGGGAACGCTCATTCCGGTGCCGGTGGCGGGCAGCCTGCTCGGGATGATCGTGGGAAGCTACGCGCTGGCTTTTGCCGTGGAGGCCCGACGACTCAGGAACGCCGAACAGGCGGCCTCAATCGCGCGCGGGACCGTGCTGGCGCGGCTGGCGGTGATTCTTCTGAAGCTGGCCGCGACGCTGGGCATGATCGGCTGGCTGGCGGCGGGAATGCTGATGGCGGAGTGAAGAAGGATGTCAGGAGCGGTGTTGACCCACAAGCGCGATGCCGGCGAGCATGCCACCCAGGCATGGAACATGAAAGCCCTGCCCGACGAATTCAGCCACTCGCCGGAGCCACATCGGCTCTTTGTCGCCGTGATCCGTACGTACGGTGGTGTAGGAGGGCCGCTCTGCAAGGGGCGGTCCTATCCCGATCGCATGAGACAAATGGTTGACACCCCAGATGGCACGGTATAGATTCTATACCAGATGAGATTCGAGTTCGACGGCCGCAAGAGCGAGAGCAACCGGGAGAAGCATGGCATTGACTTCGCCGGTGGTCACGTATCGCGGCGACAACGTGCGGATCATCTCCGTAAGGCCGGCGCACCGGAAGGAGGTTGATATCTATGAAGGCGAAGGAATTCGATGCGAGATTCGACCGGGGAGAGGACGTCAGTCATGCTCTGGATCTGTCCAAGGCCCGGCGGCCGGGCCAACAGCCGAGACGTGTCAATGTCGATTTCCCGGAATGGATGATCGGTTCCCTGGACAAGGAGGCCAAGCGGCTTGGTGTCACGCGACAGTCCATCATCAAAGTCTGGATCGCGGACCGACTTGAGAAGGCTCCGGCATGACACGGTTGCGAACCAGCCGTTCGTGGGTAAGCATGGGATCTCGTTCGAGGAAGCCTCGACTGTCTTCGCTGATGAGAACGCCCGCTTGAAGCATGACCCGGATCATTCACCCTAGAAAAAGCAGTTCGGTCCCGCTGTGCGTGCCCGAACTGTTCTTGTTTTGGCTGCCGAACACCCACGTGGTGAGCAGTAGCGTGCAGAATGTCGACAGCATCCCGGCTGATGGCAAGGGATGTTCAATCTGGAGGCCCTTCCGGGTTCAGTGTGGGTAGCCCCAACGTCCCGGCGTACCAGCGGCACGAAGTGACGTATGGTGCCGCCGGCGGTTCGGCGATTCAATACTCTGTGCTCTACGGTTTGTCCTTTGCCTGCCGCGCAAATGGAAGCCTCGAAACAGTCTGTCGCGCAATTTGGATCTGCGTCGGGGTCAACGCAATGCCCGCGGTGCCCCCCGCCATCAAGTTCGTGACCACTCGGTGATGCGGCAGGACCAGGCCAAAGGCGTGCCCGAACTCGTGCGCGGTCACCCGCGGCACCGGAGTGTCGATCCCCCCCGGTACCGGCCGCAAAGCGGGCGTGTCCCGAACAAATATCGCATCCACGCCCAGGTATGTGCCGTTGGCGCACAAGAGATGGACATAGTAGACGTGGAACATGGACCTCTGGAGGGACGCGTGAGGTCGAAGATTCCGCACTGACTCCATGCTGATCCGGCCTCTGCCGAGTGTGATCTGTGAAGGGTTCCTCGCTTTCTCCTCCCGGACTGACTCCAGTTCCAAGCGTATGCGCGCAGGTTTCCAAATCTCGTTCACGCGAGCGATGATGCCGGTGGCGTCCGACGGGGTCAGCTCACAGTTTGCCGCCGGCAACTCCCGGGACCGCAACAGGTGTACCCGCACGGGAACAATTAGTGTTCCGCCGCTGACATCCGGGAAACTGCGCGGAGTCCTCTTCCCGTCGAGATAGATCAAAGCAGCCACAATCAGAGCGAAAACAGCGGCAACGATGAATCGCTTTCTGACGACTAGCTTCTTCATGTCTTCCGCGCCGAACGCCCGCCTGCACGGTCAGGCGCGCTGCAAAGCGTCGCCTGCTCCTGCCTGTTCGCACTTTTCGTATAGCGTTTCCGGTGCGACGTCGGCGCCGTTGGGCCATGCGATGGTGCCGCCTTCGATCGTGGCGGACCGGAAGAACTCGATGTCGCGTAGCGGTGCAAAGACCGGCCCCCGCCGCAGGTAGTCGGAAAAGTCGATGATGGCGTGAACGCCATCATCAAACTCGATGAAGTAGCGGTATCCCGATTCGTACTCGATATGCTTCACTTCGTTCAGGTTCCACATAGCGCACCTCACTCCAGCGGGGCGATCTTCCGGACGTCCTTTCCCGCCTGAGCCAGCTCCCAGTCTGCCCGCAACTCGGCCACATGCAGGTCGATCCACTCCCGAACCAGTCGTGTTGCCGTGCGCGAAGACAGATCGCCACGCGTCACGTTGCCGTTCAGGTCAAAGACGGCCTTCTGCCCTTGGTACTCGGCATGGACGCGCGGAGGATTGTGCTCGTCAAAGAACATCCGGATGATGGGTTCGGCGCGCTAGCGACGATACCCACGAGCCTCTTGTTCGGCCTTCTTCTTGACCTCTTCGATGCTCGTTCGCCGGCCTTCTCGGAGTTGGACCCGTGCCCGTGCTACGCGGTCGAGGAACCGCGGATCGTTCTCCAACCGGTACTCAAACCAGTCGTCCTCAGAGGCGAATCCCCTCAGGATGCCGGCGGCTTTGCCGTGCCGGGTGATCACAATCTCCTCATGCTCTGCCTGCCGCAGAAAACGCGACAGGTCGTCTTTCACTTCATGGAGTGCCGCGGTCCTCATGTTCGTCCTCTCTTTCGGCCTTGATGCCTTCTCGCTCCAGCCATTCCGCTGCTTGCGCCTTGTCCACTACAGCAACGACTTCGACGACCGGCTCATGCACGTCGTAGAACACCCGGATATCGCCGATCCGAAGCCTGTACTGCGGGCGCAACAGCCCGCGCAGTGCCTTGATCCGGCTCTTGCTCTCCCGCGTCGGTTCGTGGCGCAAGTGCTTCTCGATGAGATCGAGGATGGCGATCCGGTCGTATGCCCGGTAGGCGTCCAAGTCCTCGTTGGCCTCATCGGCGAAGTCGATCTCGTATCTCATATGGCCACAATATAGCCAGATGCTGACGGCGTGTCAATCACGGCTCGTTGCGGTTGCGGATTCCGCTCTTTCTGCGGGGCCGAACGTCAGCACTGAGGCGCGAGCTTTTGCGAGTCGCCTCGGGTGCATTGTTGGCCTCTGCGTCTCCTTGTGCTCGCTCATACCAGTCGGCCAGGCTACTCATCATGTCGGTCGCTGAAATCGGTCTTGGCGCACTTCCACACCTTGATATTGTCGTAGACGACACGGCCGGACTGCATTCCCTGGTGCCACAGCAGTCCGAAGCGCGCCGTTGCCGGCAGCGCCGGTCTGATGTTGCCGCCGGCCCCGCGCCAGATGGTTGAATTAAGCTTGCCGTCGACGTAAGCGGCAACCGTGCGCTTTGCGTTGTCCACGCCGGGAATGCCGTCACTGGCCCACACCATGGCGTAATGGTGCCACTCGCCGGCGTTGTCCAAGCCCAGTGCGCGCGCATAGGTCCATTGCCCATACTGACCGGTTGCACCGTTGGATAGCCCCGGTATATCGGCAATCAGCCCTCCATTCGATTGGCCGTCGTTGCCATTGAAATGAAGGAGCATGAAAAGCTGTGCTCCCTTTCCTTCGTCGCTTGCGATCAGCCCGGGCCGGGCACCCCAGGCTAGGTCGTTGGGAAAGTCCACCAGTTTCGCCCAGAACTCGACGCATCCGTCAGGCTGGGACACGATCTCGGCAGGAAAGGTCACGCCGTATTGTTCATTCATGTTCAGTTCGATGCCTTTCCCAAAACGGCCTTCAACGAAACGGCCGGCGTTCAACTTGCCGCCCGGGCCCACGCGGCTGATTCGCACGTCGCTTTCCGACCCGAGGCGATTCCACAGAAGCAGGCCTTTCCGACCTGTCCCGCCGCCCAGCACGACATCGAACTTCCGGATGTGTTCAATGCCGACCGCCACCCTCCCGAACACCGTCGCAAGTTCAACCGGCCCGAGCGTCATCACACCCGTGAGTTTGTCGCCGTTCTGAAGGTCAACGAATACCGTCTCGTGGTCGTCGCCCATCTTGATGGTCTGGATCTGTGCCAATGGGATGTCCATCTTAGCGTAAGGGGTCTGCACAGGCACGGTCGAGATAGCGGGAGTCCCGACGATACGCGACCCGTCAACGAGGTCGAGTTCAAGACGGGGCGGAACTGTGGTTTGCTCATCTGCCGCCCATGTCGTGCCGAACAACGACACGACAGAAGCCACTGCAATAAGTAATGACAGTCTTCCCATCCCATTCTCCTTTCGCTTTGTTTCTGGCCAATGGGGCGGGGTGAAGCCCGCGCCCCATTGCCCGGACGCGCAGCGTCCAGGCAACAAGTTATTGAGCAGTTTTTCTTCTGTTCTCGTCAAGTTCTGACTATGCGGGCGGAAGTCGGGCCTGCGCAAGGGGATATGTACTGGGCTTTCCCCGGCTGCGCAAATCAGGACGCTGCTACGGAAAGCTGAAGGAAGAGATCCGCCTTCGGCAATATCATCTCCACGAGTCCGTGTACCAGAAGGCGCTGCGGGTCGCGGCTCGCCGGGCGCGCATTCCGAAGCGGGTCACCGCGCACATCTTCCGGTATTGATCGACACACGTTCGCCACCGAAATGGCACGCGCCGGCATGCCCGTGCCGGCGCTGATGAAACTGCTGGGACACACCACCCCCAAGATGACCATGCGCTACGTCGAGGTCGCCCAGGTCGATGTGCGCAAGGCCTATGACGAGGCCCTCGTCCAGTTGAGGGCGATGCACGCCGTCCAGCCCCAGGCCCTGCCGCCTAGGGTCTCGGGGTTAGGTCTCTAATTTGCTAATTAGGTCCCGGCGGTGTTCTTCCATCTCGCATACTCCACTCGCAGCTTACGCGCCATGCCCCATTCCTAGCAACAAGCGTTCCCGCGCGCAAGCCGTTATTTAGCTAATTAGAGACCTAACCCCGAAGCTCTTACCCCGAAGCTCTTGCTCGACGGCAAGGTGATCGGGGACTGCATGCCGCGCCACCGGCACCAGGAATTCATCCGCTTTCTCAAGCGTATCGACGAACAGACCCCGAGTGACCTGGACCTGCATCTGATCGTCGACAACTACAGCACTCACAAGCATCCGCGCGTGGCCTCCTGGATGAAACGGCATCCCCGCTTTCACTTGCACTTCATCCCCACTTCCAGTTCGTGGCTCAACATGGTCGAACGTTGGTTCCGCGAGATCACCGACAAACGCATTCGTCGCGGCTCTTTCCAGAACGTCCCCGAACTTATCGCGGCCATCACCAAGTACATCGAGAATCACAACCAGAGTCCTCAGGTCTTCACCTGGAACGCCTCTGCAGATTCCATCATGGCCAAAATCGCCAAATGTAAAGAAGCGTTAGACGCACTACACTAGTGCATGTTCATCATCGTCGCCCGCTGGCCGGGCGCAAGTGTCGCCTGGGTCGTGCTGGTTTGCCCGTCGAGATACTTGATCGCGATCACGTGCTTTCCGGACGGAACCGACCAGACCCGGCTTTCGTGCGCAATGACCTTCCCGATGTACTGCCCGTCGAAGTAGATGCCGAAATCTTCGTCCCCCAAGTTGTACACCATCAGTTCGGAATCGCCGCTGATCGGCACGGGATGTCCGAATTCATCTGAGGATTCGCATCCCGCAAGGAGACAGGCCACGAAGACAACTCCCAACGCCGTCAGAAAACGCAGTTTCATGAATCTTGACCCTCCGCGCGATCACGTCGCCATGGTGGACAGGAAAGCGCTTCTCGGGCGGCGCGGGCACCCGCCCGCTGGCACCGTCCTGAAGGAGCGCCCATATGGGGAAGACGGTAGCTGAACCGGGGTGCCGCCGGCGAGGAGAAACACAAGGCGCCCTCCATGAGCAGTCTGGATCTGTGGCCTGGAGCAGACGGAACGACGGGCCACTCCACGCTCACCACTGCTCCGACCCTTGGGCGGAGCATGCGTGTGCCGTGACGCAGCCGAACGACAGCCTTCGCGCGCCGGCAAGCGGCATCGTCTTCTGCTCAGTTCAACGCTCGCATGGACGGCCTTCGGGCCTCTTCTGGCCCGTCCGAGATCGTGTGGCACACATGCCGTGACTGCCGTCCGGCTTGCCGTTCGTCCGCCTGTCGGGATCGCCTTCGCCATGTGATCTCTAGTTGGCAACCCGATTCAGGGAAAGCGCCATCGGCGGGTTCCACGTTTCGGAGCCCGGATTTCCAAATCCTATCGTTTCCTCGCCGGTCATGGTATCGCCGTTCACCGTAAGGTCCAGTTTCTCCGTCATTGGAAGGTTGAATCTGACCACCGAACCGGACAGCTCAAGGTGGTTCCCCTCAACCGTCCCGCCGACACCGATGCCGCCGCTGTTGGGCGAGGCCATGAAAGTACCGTTCAACGCGGGGCCGTTCTGAGTGAGTATGAGCGTCACACCGCGCTCCAAGTTCCCGTTTGGCTCACGCAGCCCTTTCCACGTCCCGCCCACGCTCGCAGGCGTTCCCTCGTCGTCCTCGCAGCCAGCGGCCGCCACGAGAACCGCAAGCATCGCCCACATCCCCAACGATCGCAGTCTCATCGGTGATACCTCCTTCCCTCTTCCTCTGTCAGATTCTTTCCTGTGAAGAAGCTCGTTCCCGCCGACAGGCGGACTCCCGAGGCAAGGCTCAGTCTGTGCAGCCGCGGGTGAAACGATTTCTGGAACTCCTCCAACACAGGCAGAACCGGCATTCAGCGCGGTTCCCTGATGCCTACTCCGTCCACGTGTGCTTCCTGCATCCTTCAGAAGCGACCCAGCATCACCTCTCCGGATCCCCCAAGCCCACGACAACTCCCGCGATCCATCCGTTCTTCACGTCGGACGCGAGGTACTGCTCGTAGGCGGCCTGGAAGCCAAAGTAGCCCATGCGGATAGGGAGGATGACCTGCACCTTCGGTTGCAGGTAGAGTCCGCCCCCGAGATGTACCGGCTCGCTGACGGCGTGCGTGTACATGCCCTCATACCCGGAGGTGCGGCTCATGCCGGCGAAGCCCCTGTATCCCGCGGAGGCGTCCAGCGTGAGGGCTGCCCTGGTTCTCTTCTTCGGTGAAGGTGCCTGGAGCCGATACCCGAACTGGGCGTGGAGGCCATGTCCCTTGACTCTGCGAGACTTGCCGGCCGCTTCCGGATAGCCGTAGTTGACATTGTCCGAGTGCCCGACCGAATGCCACGTGCTGCCGCCTGAGATGGGGCGCGTATCCGTGAAGCTGACGGCGCTCCATCCCATTTCTCCAACCCAGCAGGGAGCGAGATGACACAGAACGTTGACAAAGAAGTCCTCGGAGCCATCCAAGCCGATGCCGGCCCGCTCTCCGGCCGCTTCCGTAACAGAGAGCGATTGGTACCCCAGGGACACTTCCCAAGGGGCGAGCCTCTGGGGGATTATTGGGGTCTGCGACGGCGCTGCGTTGCTTCTTGCAGCCAGAGCGGACTTCGCTGGCTGCGCCACCGCAAGCGTCGGGACGGTCAGCAGGACGACAAACATTTTGGCCACGGCCAGCCTCGCTACGCCGTTTCCGATGCCTCTCGCACTTGTCATCGCAGTTCCTCCTCGCCCTTGTCTCTCAGATTCCGCCTGTCGTGCGGAGGGTCTCGGGGTTCAGAGGGTCTCGGGGTTAGAGGGTCTCGAGGGTCTCGGGGTTAGGTCTCTAATTTGCTAATTAGGTCCCGGCGGTGTTCTTCCATCTCGCATACTCCACTCGCAGCTTACGCGCCATGCCCCATTCC
>VGWJ01000034.1 GCA_016873635.1 Lentisphaerota bacterium
TGCCCTAGAATCATGGTTTGACGATATCAGGTATTGTTGCATTCTCACATGTGAGACCAGGAAAGGGCCTCTGCCGGAGCGGATGTCCACCGCAACGGCCGACGAATGCCGGGGAGCCGGTCGGGACGCGCAGTAGCCGGGGGGCTAAGACTTCGGAGCGGAGGGGCGTCTAACTGAAACGAAGGGGAGGGACGACAATGGAGGCTATGACGTGAGGCGGTTTGACGGCGACGGCAGGTGGGCAGCGGTGCTCTCGGCAGCGGTATTGTGTCTTGGCGGCGGCGCGGCTCGCGCCGATGTCATCGAGGCCGGCGGTCGCGCGCACCAGGGGACGTTCGAGGGCCTGGCGGGCAACCGCATCAGGTTCCGGGCGAGCGACGGGACGCTGCTGACGCTGGAGCGTACGCAGATGCGCGCGATGACCATTGACCCGCCGCGGGAGGTGCGACTTATCCGGCACGGCGCGTCGGAGCCGGTCACCGTGACGCTCACCGGCTACGGGGGCGGGAGCTTTGAGTTCGAACAGGCGGGCGCATCCCGGACGGTGCTGGCGATGCGGGTTGAGAGCATCGAACCGCGGCCTGCGCCGGGACCGGGGGAAGCCGGAAACGGGC
The DNA here is from genome assembly GCA_016873635.1 of Lentisphaerota bacterium. GTDB lineage: Bacteria > Verrucomicrobiota > Kiritimatiellia > UBA8416 > VGWJ01 > VGWJ01. The sequence goes on from VGWJ01000034.1 coordinate 615, forward strand.
GGCCCGACGGCGTCCCTCCCCTGGACGTAACGCCGCTGGAGGCGCGACGGGACCTGACCGCGGCGCAGACCGCGGCCCTGAACCGGTACCGGGCGGCGCGCCGGGCGTTTGACGCCTTTGCAGCCGAAAGCTCGGAAATGGTCAGCGCCATGAACGGCCTGACGGGAGCGCGCCGGGAAAAGGCGCTGGACGCGCTGCGCCTGCGGAAGAACGAGGAGCAACCGCTCAAGCGCGAGCTGGAACGCTCAACCGCGGCGCTGCGCGCGGCCGTGCCCGAGCCCTGGGATCGCGCGAGTCCGCTGATGGACGTAAAGGGCGACGGGGATGGAAATGACGACGCGGCGGACTGACCGCCTTATTCGAAGACCATGAAGTAGCCGTCGTCGTAGTACAGCCGCAGATCGCCGTCCTCCTCGAAGTCAAACCTGGTCGCGTCCCGGAGATTGTCCAGGTATTCGTCCTCCTGGTTGCGCCGCTGCACCGAACAGGAGTAGGAGGTTGTCCTCTGCAGGCTGTCGAAGTCCATGTAGCCGTCGTCCCTGGCGGTGTAGTCCGAGATATAGTAGTTGCAGCCCGCGTAGCCTGACGCGTCGTCGACATCGTCGAACTTGAGGTTGATCGTCGTGCCCGATATGGGCTTGTTCTCCTTGCCCGTCTTGCCCCAGGACTTGAGGACCCACGTTACGTCGCGCAGGCGCGAGACATCAAGCTTCTTGGTCTCTTCCGTGTCATCGTCCTTGTCGTCCTCGTCGTCTTCCCTGCCGCCGCCGGACAATTCGCAGGCATTCATCGAGACGAGACACGCCGCCGCCATCGCCGTCACCGCCGGACGCCACCACCTTCTCACGTGACCTCCTTTCCGGGCCCGTGGCCCGCGCAATCGCGCCATCTGCCAGAACATTCCGCCTGTCGGCCCGAACAGTCAACTCAAAAAAGCGCGAAGCTCGTGTCCTGGTCGGGAACGTTGTAGTGCACGGCCCAGCCCTCGCCTTCCACGCTCGCCGCGCGTGAGACGGCGACGGAGGCGGCCAGCAGCAACGCGGCGACGCGGGCGCGACGGCAGGGATTGCCGCCAACCGGGACGCGGGGACGCCGCGGCCCGGGGGCGGCGGGAGCGGGCACGGCCATCTAAGTCGTCACCCATTCATCCTTGAGGATTTCGCCCTGCAGGCTTACGACCAGGCACTTGATCGGGACCTTGCGCGACGCCTGGGACGCGGCCTGTCGGGCAAGCTGCAGGAGCCCCCCGCAGCACGGGACCTGCATGATCATCACCGTCAGCGTGTTGATCCCGGCGTCGTCGATGAGGGCCTTGATCTTCTGAAGGTAGATCTCCTGGCCTTCGTCCAGCTTCGGGCAGGCGATGGCCAGCGCCTTGCCTTTGAGGTAGTCCTTGTGAAAATCGCCCAGCGCGAAGGCCGTGCAGTCGGCCGCCAGCAGCACGTCCGCGCCCCGGTACTGCGGCGCGGCGGGCGACATGAGGTGCAGCTGGATGGGCCAATGGGTGAGCTGCGAAGCGCGACGGCCCGCGGTGTCGCCTTCCTCGCGCGGCTCGCGATCGAAGGCGATTGAGCGCGCGCCCGGGCAGCCGCCGTGCGCGGCGTGACGGTGTCCGGCGGCGGCTTCCGCGGCGCGGGCGAGGGGATTGGGAATCCCGCTGCGCTGCAGGAAGGCAAGGGCCTGCCGGAGATAGTCATGCTGGCCGTGCTCGCGAAGGTGCTCGAGATGCGCCCTTATGACGTTGGCGCCCTGGCGCGCGATGTTTTCCATGACCTTCGCCTCGTCGTAGGGCTCGGCCTCGCGCTCTTCGATGGTGATGGCGCCCTCGGGACAGGTTCCGAGACAGGCGCCGAGGCCGTCACAGACCAGGTCGCTCACCAGCCGCGCCTTGCCGTCTATCAGCTGAATGGCGCCTTCGGGGCAGCCCGGAATACAGAGCCCGCAACCCGTGCACTTCTCCTCGTCGATATGGATGATCTTTCTTTTCATGGCGCCTGGACTCCCGGTTAGGGTCTGGTTGTGATCGTGCAGAATACACGGGCAAAACGATCATGTCCAGCCGGGCTTGCAGGAGTGCTTGCAGCAGGCGGCCGCATCTGTATACTGCCCCATGCCGGAGGAAACCGCACGAATGGCGCACACGACAAGAGGCAAGTGAAGAGCGTCGCGCGGCGGCGGGAGATCCATCCCTGCGACGCGCCGCCCGCCGCTTGCCGCGGACAGCAAGGAGCAGCACGCATGCCCCAACCCGATCTCAAGGCCGCTTACAGGACCGTCATGGACGACCATTTCACGCCGCGCATGGAGATCCGTTTCATTGACGACGCCGCGACGCAGACGCTGTGCTACGAGAAGGTCACCTGGCGGATCGAAGGCGTGGAGAAGGGGCTGCGCTACGGCGAGAATCCCGGCCAGGAAGCCGCCCTGTACAGGCTGGTCAACGGCAACCTCGCGCTGGGCGACGTGCGGTGCATCCAGCCCGGACGGCACCTGGCCTCCGACGCGGAGCTGCTGCAGTCGGGCAAGCACCCCGGCAAGACCAACATCACCGACGTGGACAACGCGCTCAACATCCTGCGTTATCTCGCGGCCACGCCCTGCGCGGTGATCGTCAAGCACAACAATCCCTGCGGCGTGGCCAAAGGCGGCACGATCGCCGAAGCCTATGACAAGGCCAACATGGCCGACCGGCTGGCCGCCTTCGGCGGGGCGATCGCCCTCAACCGCGAAGTGGACCGGGAAACCGCCGAGCTGATCGTGCGCAACTACGCCGAGGTCGTGGCCGCGCCGGAATTCGCCGCGGGCGTGCTGGAACTTTTCGCGACGAAGAAAAACCTGCGCGTGATGCGCGTGGCGAACATCGCGCGGCTGCAGGAATACGGCATGGCGCGGTTCGTGGATCTCAAGTCGCTGATCGACGGCGGGATCGTGGCGCAGTGGTCGTTCGTGCCCCTCGCCCGCCGCAAGGAAGACCTCGTTCCCGCCCAGGCCGCGCACAAGGGCAAGACCTACACGATCGCCCGGCTGCCCACGGACAGGGAATACGAGGATCTCATCTTCGGCTGGCTGGTCGAAGCCGGCGTCACGAGCAACTCGGTGCTGTACGTGAAAGACGGCGTGACCGTCGGCATCGGGACGGGCGAACAGGATCGCGTGGGCGTGGCCGAGATCGCGCGCGACAAGGCCTATCGCAAGCTGGCCGACCGCTTGTGCTGGGAGCGGCACGGGATTCCGTACAACAACCTGAAGGACGACCGCGCCCGCGCGGTCATCGACCGCGAGGTGGCCGAACGGAAAGGCGGGCTGCGCGGATGCTGCATGGTGTCCGACGCGTTCTTCCCGTTCCGGGACGGCGTGGACGTGGGCATCCGCGAAGGGATCACGGCCGTGATCCAGCCCGGCGGCTCGGAGCGCGATTTCGAGTCCATCGAAGCGTGCAACGAGGCGGACGTGGCCATGGTCTTCACGGGCCAGCGCAGCTTCAAGCATTGAAAGGAGGCATCGTGAAAAGAACATCGGTCGCTTCAGCTCTTCCCGCGCTCTCCGCCCTGCTGCTTGTTGCCTTCATCGGCACGGGCTGCGCCACGTCAGGCAACCGCTACGTTTACAAGGTCGCGTACCGGCATCCGCACGAATACCAGCTCCCGCCGGGCGAAGAACAGGTTGTCAAGGGGCGGCCGAACGCATTCCTGGATTCGGCGGACTGGTGGTGGCCCAACAGCCTGCTGGGCAAACTGATACTCTGGAATTCCAGGGTGGACAGCCACCAGATCTCGGATCAGACCGAAATGGCCGTGAAGGAGTTTCTGGCCAGGAACGAGATGACGGCCGTGAAGGTCCGCCTGAACCAGTGGGCTCCGTTCCAGGAATTCGCGCGGCTGGCCCACAACGGCGCCACGGGCTGGGGCTGGCGCTGGACGTTCGGGCTCCTGAACTGGGTCTCCTACACCGTAATGCCGGGCCGCATCGTGGGCGGAGACCATTTCAATCCCTTCAGCAACACCGTGAACATTTACTCGGACATTCCCGCGGTGGCGCTGCACGAATGCGGGCATGCGAAGGACTTCGCGGGCAGGAAGTGGCGCGGAACGTACATGTTTGCCTACAATACAATACCGTTTTTCAAGCTGTATCCCGAGGCCAAGGCGACGGGCACGGCCGTCGGCTACCTGAGGGCCGAAGGCGACGTGGCAGGGGAGAAGGCGGCCTACAAGATCCTATACCCTGCCTACTCGACGTATCTGGCGGGCGAGACGCTGCCGTTCATTCCGACCGGGCCGGTGCTGTCGTTCGTGTACGCTCCGGCCAGTATCGTGACCGCGCACGTCGTGGGCCGGATGAGAGCGGGGATGGTGGTGGACGCGCCTCGGGCGAAGGCGGAAGGCGCCCCGGAGCCGGCGCTGTCGTCACCGCAACCGTAGGTTCGACGACGGATTCCAAGGTGGCCTGCGCCTGTTGCGGGCCGGGTGAATGGTCGAGGTTGCGCGGCCCGAATCGAGTGACGGTCGCGGTAGCGTTTCTGGCGTTGCTCTAACCCAACCGAACGCCGCGGCCGATTCGAGCCGCGCAACCGCAAACGCCGCCGATCATCTACAGCAGCGACATCGCCGACCCCTCTTCGGCCTCGGCTTTCCACTCGCCCGATAAGCCGGCCTCGTCGGTCCACGTGCCGCTCATGACGGGATTGCCGTCCTCGTCCTTGCCGACCGCGCCTTTTAGGAGGTAGGTCGGTCCCACGCTCCAGTAGGTCCAGCGGAAGTTGACGTTCGTGCCGGCGATTGTGCCGCGGATCGTGCCCGGCCAGTAGAACGCATCCAGTCCGAGCAGGTTGCCCCCTGATCTGGCGGACACGTTCTCTCCGTCCTGGGTGAAAGCCATTGTGCACTGGTCCTCGGACTCGAACGTGCCCGGCATGCGGTGCATGGTCCAGTCACCTGAGATGTCAGGCGTCTGCACGGCATCCCCGGGTTGATCTTGCAGGCTTGCCATGAACCCCGCGGGCGTCTCCTCGCTTTCACACGCGGTCAGAAGGAGAATACCCGCCACAAGCGCGGCCGCCGCCCGAATTGTCCATGCTGACTTGCCCATTTCCTCATCTCCTCGTTCGCCCGCGACGGGCTGACCGACGCACTGCCTCGCATTCCGGACGCCACGGAGGGCGTCCCTCCAATAGTGGACAGGATGACCGGCCTCCGTCCCAGTCGTCCCGGCCGGGGGCCGCCGTTGAGAGTAATTTCACGCCCCCACCCGCGTCGAGCAGGATGTTTGTCTGACGCGACAGGCTCCAGATCCCCTCCCCGGAGGCGGCGCGCGGGCTCAGCGTGCAATTCGAAAACCGTCGAACTCGCCGCGGGCCTCCGCGTACGTCGCCGCCACGTCCCTCACCGCCGCCGCGGGCGGGCCGCGGCGGCACCACGCCAGCAGGCTTTGCAGCGCCGCGTCCTCCCCCTCCGCGACCACCTCCACGCTGCCGTCGGGCCGGTTGCGCACCCAGCCCGTCAGGCCCAGGGCCCGCGCCTCGTCGCAGGCGTCCATGCGGTAGCACACGCCCTGTACGCGGCCGGAGACGATGAAGTGGGCCCGGCGCTTCATTTGCCTTTCACCATCGGCACGAAACGCACCCCGATGTCGTCTTCCTGCTCCACCCTGTCGCCCTTCTTCCGCAGAATCACCAGCCGCTGGAAGCCCACGCCCAGGGGCAGGATCATCCGTCCGCCGTCCTTGAGCTGATCCACCAGCGCGCGCGGCACCTGGTCCGGCGCGCAGGTGACGATGATCGCGTCGAACGGACTGTGCTCGGGCCAGCCCTTGTAGCCGTCGCCGGTCAGCACCTTGACGCGGTCGTAGCCTTGCGACGCCAGCGCCCGGCGGGCGTGCTCCGCCAGTTCCGGGACGATCTCGATGCTGTAGACCTCCACCCCCATTTCCGCCAGCACGGCCGCCTGGTAGCCCGAGCCGGTGCCGATCTCGAGGACTTTCTCGCCCTCGCGCAGGCTCATCTTCTCGGTCATGTAGGCCACGATGAACGGCTGCGAGATGGTCTGGTCGTAGCCGATCGGACAGGGATGATCGCCGTAGGCCGTATGCCGGTTGCGGTGCGCCGCCGGTATGAACGTGTGGCGGCGCACGGCCTGCATGGCGGCCAGCACGCGCGGGTTGCCGATCTCGTAGCGGCGCAGCACTTCGACCATTTCCTGGCGGCGCTGAATCCAGAACTCCTCCTCATTCGCGGCGTCGTTCGTTTGGGCCGCGCAGGACACGCAGAGGAGCATGGGCAACGCCAGGATCAACAACGCCGTCATGACGAGCACCTCCAATCCGAAGCCCCCCTTGCCCCCGCGTCGTTTTTCGGTTGCGGTTGCGCAGCTCGAATCGGCGGAGTATGTCGTCAGCCAAACCCGCCGACCGGAGCGAACCCTCACGCCCCGGAAGAACACGCAACCGCAACCGTTCAACAATTCGAGCCGCGCAACCGCCGCCGCTACCCGATCCACCCCCCTCCCAGCACCTCATCGCCGTCGTAGAACACGGCGAGCTGTCCCGGCGCCACGGCGAATTGCCGATCACGGAACTCGACCAGCCAGATTTCGTCCGACCTGTCTGACCTGTCCGAGAGCCGTGTGATCGTGGACTCCGCTTCCCCGTGAGCATAGCGGATTCTGGTGCGCGTGCAAAGCGGAGAAAGCGGCGGATGTCCGGATATCCAGTTGACGTCCTCCACGACCATTTGGGCGCTCAAGACCTCTTCACGGGGGCCGACAACGACCTCGTTGCGTTGCGCGTCCAGGGCCGCGACGTACAGGGGCGCGCCCACGGCCAGGCCCAGTCCCCGGCGCTGGCCGACGGTGAAATGGTGAATGCCCGGATGCCGGCCCAGGACGCGTCCCTGGCGGTCCACGATGTTGCCGGGGCCCGGGGTGCGCAGGCTGCGCAGGTCAATCCACGCGCCGTGCGTTCCCTCGGGAACGAAGCAGATCTCCTGGCTCTCCCTGCTCGCCCGCGAGACCAGGCCGTGCTCCTCCGCATACCGCACGACATCCGGCTTGAGCATTTCGCCGAGCGGAAACAGGCAGCGCCGGAGCTGATCCTGCCCCAGCAGCGCCAGGAAATAGGACTGGTCCTTGCCCGCGTCGCGCCCCTTGAGAAGGGCGATGCGCGCATCCGGCGGACCGGGACGGTCCGCCCTGCCGTCGGCTGCGGGAGGGTAGGGCGGGGCGTCCCGCCCCGCCGCCGCCGGAGGCACGGCCTTTGTCCGCGCGTAGTGCCCCGTGGCGAGCCGGTCGGCGCCGAGACGTTGCGCCGCCTCCATCAGCGCGCCGAACTTGATCAGCCGGTTGCAGCGCGGGCAGGGCGAGGGCGTGCGGCCGGCGAGATATTCCGCGACGAAGGGATCAATGATGTCGCGCCGGAACGGCTCCTGCAACTCCACCACGTAGTGCGCGATCCCGAGCCGCTGCGCCGCGGCCTGCGCGCGCTGCACGTCCTCGGCGGAACAGCAGCGGGAATGTTCGGCGGTCATCAGGGCGGTGAGCCCGATCACCTCGCGGCCCGCTTCAACGAGCAGCGCCGCGGCCACGGTGCTGTCCACGCCGCCGCTCATGGCCACGGCGATGAGTCCGCTACTCTCTTCGTGTTTCATGGCTGTTGTCGCGCGTTACACTATGACGGTGGCCCTCTCAGGTGGCCTGCGACCTCCGGGCGCGGGCAGAATCAATTCCGGCGCGTATCCTTATGATTGCCCGCGCCCGGAGGTCGCGGGCCACCGGGCGGATGCGAGCCCGGCGCTCTCCTTTGACCGCCGCGACACGGTCGCCAATGCGTTCTTGCGCCGTCTCCAATCCTGAGTTAGTCTAATGGACTTGTTGATCGGAAGACAGCCCCAACTCGGAGTTCGTCAAATGGAAGAGAAGATCAGACAGCGGCTGGAAGACCTGCGCGGAATGTTGCAGGCCGACGGCGGAGACCTGGAGGTGGTCGCGATCGCCGGCACGGACGTGAAGCTGCGGCTGAAAGGCGCCTGCGGCGGCTGCCCGCACGCGACCATGACCGTCAAGCAGGGCATCGAGCGGATTCTGCAGTCCGAGATAGACCCCGCCATCAACGTGGAGCGCGTGGCGTAGAACGGAGCGCCGCCCGCGCCGCCGGGCCTCCCCCGGGCCGGCGCTGCAAGGCGCCGCCTGTCATCCTGCCCGGCTGCGATCCCTACGAGGGACTGGAGATCATGGCGCCCGCGCGCGACGCCGGACTGAAGCAAGCCGCCGAGTCGGGAGCGGACTATGCTTCGCGCCAAAGGCTGTCGAGGGGCAAAGCCCAGAGCCTCTCCGCGAAACGAACGCGCTGATCGCCCGCGAAGAGGACAACCCCCCCGACGAAGCGGGACTTGGCGTCTTCCGCCAGCGCGCGCAGACCGCGAAAGTCCTCGCTCTTCAGCGTCTGCGTGAACTTCACCTCGACCCCCGCCACACGGCGCACGCCCTCCTCGAGCACAAAATCAACTTCCGCTCCCGAAGCGGCGCGATAATGCGACAGGGCAGGCCTGCTCGCGCTCCATTCGATCTGCTTCATCAGTTCGCAACCCACAAATGTCTCGACGAAACGTCCCGCCAGGGTCGTATCTTCCAGGGCGGAATCCTCCGCCACATTCAACAGATGCGTCATGAACCCCGTATCGCCCAACAACAGCTTGGGCGCCTTGACCAGGCGTTTGCTCAGGTTTGCCGTCCAGGCGCGCACGCGATGGATCAGGAAGGCCGTCTCGAAGAGCGTCAGGTAGCGTTGAAGCGTCGAGTGCGGTATGCCGGCGCTTCGCGACAACTCGGACACATTCAGCAACCCGCCCGATCGAGCGGCCAGCAGAGCCATCAGCCGGGGCGCGTCCGACAGCGCCTCGATGTTGGAAAGATCGCGAATGTCGCGCAGAAGGATCGCGCTCAGGTAGGAGGCAAACCACTTGCGCCGCCTGACACCCGCGCGTCGAACGGCCTCGGGATATCCGCCCCGGCAGATCATCGCGGCGAACAGCCCGCGCGTCAGCGAACCGGCCGGAGCATGCCAGGCCTCGCCCCGCATCAGGCGGTCCACGAAAGCCTCGCGGCGGCCCTCCTGCTCGCCTTGCGACAGCGGGCGCAGGGTGATGATCTCCATGCGGCCGGCGAGCGATTCGGACAACCGGGGCAACATGAGCACGTTGGCGGAGCCCGTGAGCAGGAACTGTCCGGGCCGCCGGTCGCGATCGACGCTCATCTTGATCGCGGGAAAAAGCTGCGGAGCCTTCTGGATTTCGTCAATGACCGCCGTGCCCTCCAGTCCCGCCAGAAAACCCTTGGGGTCATTCACGGCGGCCGCCAGCGCCGTCGCATCGTCAAGCGTCGCGTAGCTTGCCCGTTTCAGGCGTTCGGCGAACGCCTGCGCCAGGGTCGTCTTTCCGGTTTGACGGGCGCCGTTGATCAGCACCACCGGCGTGTCCGCCATGGCCGCTTGCAATTCCGGTTCAATATTTCGCCTTAGCATGGTTACAATTTGCCCATATCGTGGGGAATATGCAAGACGTTTCTTGAAGTTTTCAGGTCGCTGCCCACGGCTCAGCTACGCGTGAGAAGCGGCGAGGTGGTCCGCGACATCCGGGCGTGGGCGGCCGCGGCACAGGCGAATGCCCCATGCGCCCGCGCGCGGCCGCCGTCGCGCCGAAGCGGCGCTATGGCGCGCCACGAAGGCGGAAAGTCGCGGGCCGCCCGTCCACCGCGTGAGGCGTCACATTCGGGACGCGCCCGCGCGGCCCCCGATTTGGGTTTGTGCGCGGGCGGGCGGAGTGTTATAATGTTCGCCTTTTGGAACCGCGGGGAACCCGATGCACAGGATCGTCCGTAAAGAGCAGTTGTCGGCCGAGGTTTTCCGGCTCACGGTGGAAGCGCCGCTGATCGCCGGAGAGCGCCGGCCCGGCCAGTTCATCATCCTGCAGCTCGGGACTTACGCCGAGCGCATTCCGCTGACCATCGCCGACGCGGACCCCGCGGCCGGGAACATCACCCTCGTTTTCCAGGTGGTGGGCAGGACCACGCACCTTCTGGCCGAGCTCAAGGAAGGGGACGCGATCCCCGTCGTGCTCGGCCCCCTGGGCACGCCCACGCACGTCGCAAAGTACGGTACGGTCGCGGGCGTGGGCGGCGGGATCGGCGCGGCGCCGCTTTACCCCATCGCGCAGGCCATGAAGCGGGCCGGCAACCGGCTGATCGTCGTGCTGGGCGCGCGGCGCCGGGAGCTGCTGATCCTGGAAGACGAGATGCGGACCCTGGCGGACGAGATGATCGTCTGCACCGACGACGGCTCATACGGCCGCAAGGCGCTCGTGACCGGCCCCCTCAAGGAACTGTGCGCGCGAACGCCGCCGCCGGACCTGGTCGTGGCCATCGGCCCGCCGGTCATGATGAAGTTCTGCGCCGAGACTACCCGCCCGTTCGGCGTGCGCACGGTGGTCTCGCTGAACACGATCATGGTGGACGGCACGGGCATGTGCGGCGGCTGCCGCGTGACCGTGGGCGGCGAGACGAAGTTCGTTTGCGTGGACGGGCCGGAATTCGACGGGCACAAGGTGGATTTCGACAACATGATGTCGCGGCTGCGCTCCTACCGCGAGCGCGAGGAGGAGAGCCACCACAAGTGTCACCTGGCGCTGGGCATCAAGGAGGAAGAATGACGGATGTCGAAGCCCCAAGCCCGAAGGAAATCCGAAATCCGAATGACGAAGGCCGGTCGGCGAATCGGCCCGGGGGCGGGTGTCACCGGCCTCGGGGCGGACCGTGTTCTCGCGGCTCATGCGGATTTCGGGCTTCGTCATTCATTCGTGCTTGGGTATTTCGTCATTCGTCATTCCGCGGCGTCGCGCATGGCTGGGGGGCGGCGTAATGGCACAACCGGCGCAAAAAGAGAATCCGTCCACGGCGGGGCTCAGGCCGCGGGATCGCCTGGCCATTCCGCCCCAGCCCATGCCCGAGCAGGATCCCGCGGCGCGGCGCCGGAATTTCAGCGAGGTGGCCCTGGGCTACACGGCCGAGCAGGCCCGCCAGGAAGCGACGCGTTGCCTGCGGTGCCGGAACAAGCCCTGTGTCGCGGGCTGTCCGGTGCGCATCGACATCCCGGCCTTCATCAAGGCCGTCGCCGAGGGCGACTGCGGCGCGGCCATTGCCGTTATCAAGCGCAACAGCCTGTTGCCGGCGATCTGCGGACGCGTCTGCCCGCAGGAGACGCAGTGTCAGGCGCCCTGCACGGTCGGCAAATCGCTGAAGGACACGGCCAAGTCCGTTTCCATCGGACGGCTGGAGCGCTATGTCGCCGACCTGGAGCGCGCGCGCGGCATCGCGCCGCCGCCGGTCAAGCCGGATACGGGCCGCAGGGTGGCGGTGGTCGGAAGCGGCCCGGCCGGGCTGGTCGCGGCGGCGGACGTGCGGCGCGAGGGCCATGCCGTGACGATCTTCGAGGCCTTTCACAAGCCGGGCGGCGTGATGGTCTACGGCATCCCGGAATTCCGGCTGCCCAAGGCCATCGTGCAGGCGGAAATCGACACGCTGGCCGCGATGGGCGTGGAACTGCGCACGAGTTTCCTCGTGGGCCGCACGCGCACGCTGCGCGACCTGATGGCGAAGGACGGGTACGAAGCCGTCTTCGTCGGCGCCGGCGCCGGGCTGCCGCGCTTCATGGGGGTTGAGGGCGAGAACCTGGTCGGCGTGCTTTCGGCCAACGAATACCTGACGCGCGTGAATCTGATGGGAGCCTGCAACCCCGTGACGGCCGACACGCCGGTGATGCGTTCGCGTCGCGTGGCGGTCGTGGGCGGCGGCAACGTGGCCATGGACGCGGCGCGCACGGCGGTGCGTCTGGGCGCGGAGAGCGTCCATGTCGTCTATCGCCGCACCGAAGCCGAGATGCCGGCGCGGATCGAGGAGGTGCACCATGCGCACGAGGAGGGCGTGGTCTTTCGCCTGCTGCAGAATCCGAAGCGCATCGTGGGCGGCGCGGACGGGCGCGTGACGGGCATGGAATGCCTGCGCTACCGGCTGGGCGAGCCGGACCGTTCGGGCCGGCCGCGCCCCGTGGCGATCGAGGGCAGCGAGTTCATGCTGGACGTGGACACCGTGATCGTCGCCATCGGCAACGCGCCCAACCCGCTGATCAAGCGCACGACGGCGGAGTTGAAGACCAACGAATGGGGCGGGCTGCTCGTGGACGACAAAGGCATGACCTCGATGCCGGGGGTGTTCGCCGGCGGGGACATCGTGCTGGGCTCCGCCACGGTGATCGAGGCCATGGGGCAGGGGCGGGTTGCCGCGGCGGCGATCAACGAGTACTTGGAGGAGAAAGGGTAGCGGTTGCGGTTGCGCGGCGGGAATCGTCTTGCGGCGGCGGTGGCGGAAGAGACGTTGGAACGCAACGGCGCCGCCGGACGCGGACGCGGCCGATTCGAGCCGCGCAGCCGCGGCCGAATGACGGGAGGAACTCTGGATGCCCATTTACGAATACACCTGCCGCAAGTGCGGCGAGCGGTTTGAGTACCTGGCGCGCCGTCTGAACGAAGCGGCGCCGCGCTGTCCGGGCTGCGGCGCGTCCCGGCCGGTGAAGGAGCTGTCGGTGTTCAGCGCCGGCGAGAGCCGCAAGGGCGGGAGCCTGCCGTGCGCGGGCGGGGCCTGTCCGGCCCCGGCCGCGGCCGGCGGCGGCTGCGCCGGCGGCTGCTGTCCGCTGGAGTAGCATGGACTCGGAAGAAATCAGGATCACGTTCCAGCCTTCCGGGCGGAGCGTCTACGTCTTGCCGGGCACCTCGCTGCTGGAAGCGGGCGCCCTGGCCGGCGTCATCCTGCAGACGCCCTGCGGCGGCCGCGGCACGTGCGGCAAGTGTCGCGTGAAGATCGTCCGCGGGGCGCCCCCGCCTCCGGCGGCGCCGTCGCCCCTTTCCGCGCGCGAGAAGGAAGCGGGCTGGCGGCTGGCCTGCCAGTGCCGCGCCGGGCGCGAGCTGGTCGTGGAGGTGCCGGCCGAATCCACGTTCGAGAGTCCCCACCAGATCCTGGTCAGCGACACCGGCGCCAAGGGCCGCTTCGACCCGACGGCGCGCAAGATGCGCTTCCGGCTGAATCCGCCCGCCCAGGACGACGAGCGCTCCGACCTGGCGCGGCTGTGCGACGCCGTCGGCCGCGACGTGGAGATAGGCTATGACCTCAAGCGCGCGCTGCCCGGCCTGCTGCGCGCCCACAACTGGTCGGGCACGGCCGTTCTGTCCGGCCGCGAGCTGATCGGCCTGGAGGCGGGCGACACGACCGCGCGGGTCTTCGGCGCGGCCTTCGACATGGGCACCACCACCGTGGTCGGCACGCTGTTCAGCCTGGCCGACGGCCGCGAATGCGGCGTGGCCTCGCGCGTGAATCCGCAGGTGCCTTTCGGGGACGACGTGCTTTCGCGCATCAGGCGCGTGCGCGAGGAGCACAGCGCCCTGGCGCAGTTGCAGGAGCTTATCGTCGAAGCGATCAACGGCATTCTGGAGACGCTGTGCGAGGAGGCCGGCGTGTCGCCGGCGGACGTGTACGACGTTTCCGCGGCCGGCAACTCGACCATGCAGCAGATTCTCTGCGGGCTCGATCCCTCGGCGCTGGGGGAAGTGCCCTTCGTGCAGGTTTTCGACAGGGCGCAGGCTTTTCCCGCGGCGCGGCTGGGGCTGAAGACCAATCCCGGCGCCCGGCTCTACGTGTTCCCGCAGATCGGCGGTTTCGTGGGCGGCGACACCGTGGCCGGCATGGTGGCGGCGCGCCTCGACCGCTGGGACAGGCCCGTGCTCTTCGTGGACATCGGCACCAACGGCGAGATCGTCGTGGCGCGTGACGGCGAGATGCTGGCGGCGTCGACGGCCGCGGGCCCCGCCTTCGAGGGCGCGCGCATCCGGCAGGGCATGCGCGCCGCGGCGGGCGCGATCGAAAAGGTGATCGTCGGCGACGACGTGGTCCTGAACGTCATCGGCAACGTCAAGCCCGCCGGCCTGTGCGGCACGGCGCTGATCGACGCGGCGGCGGGACTGCTGCGGCGCGGCATCCTGGACGCGACCGGCCGCATTCTCTCCGCGGAGGAGGCGCCGGCCGGTCTGCCCGCCGCCCTGCGGGCGCGCCTGGTGGCGGAAGACGGCGCGACCCGTTTCGTGCTGGTGCGCGCGGAGCACTCCGCGACGGGCCAGGACATCAGCCTGTGGCCGCGCGACGTCCGCGAGCTGCAGCTTGCGGCCGGGGCCATCCGCGCCGGCATCAACCTGCTGCTCAAGCGCGCCGGGCTGACGCCCGGCGACCTGGGGGCGGTCCTGCTGGCCGGCGCGTTCGGCAATTTCATCCGCCGCAGCAACGCGCGCCGCATCGGCATGCTGCCGCAGATCCCCTGCGACCGCATCCGCTTCATCGGCAACGCGGCTTCGCTGGGCGCGAAGCTGGTCCTGCTTTCCGCGGACGAACGCCGCTACGCCTCCGAGATGCGCGACCGCACGCGCCACGTGGACCTCTCGCGCGAACCGGGGTTCCAGTCCGAGTTCGCCGAGGCCATGCTCTATCCCGAGGCGGACTTCGACCACTGCGGCGAGGAGTGAGGCGCCGCCGTCTTCTTTCAGGCTCGCTGCTTTTCGGGGTTGACCGCGGCATACCGCGCGGGTACGCTTTTTGTTCTCAATCAACGGCCGACCGGGGCCCGAAAGCGAGGAAACCGACATGATCGTGACCACCAGGCAGCTGTTCGAGCACGCCTACGGCAAGTACGCGGTAGGCGCCTACAACATCAACAACGCCGAGCAGACCATGGGCCTGTTCCGGGGCTGCACGGACAGCCGCGCGCCGTTCATCGTGCAGATCTCCAAGGGCGCCCGTTCGTACACGGACAAGCGCATGCTGGAGGCCATGCTGCGGGCGGCGGACGAAATCTTCCCCGACGCGATTTTCGCCGTGCACCTCGATCACGGCGACGAGGAAACCTGCTACGACTGCATCGCCGGCAGCTTCTACAGCTCGGTGATGATTGACGCCAGCCACGAATCCTTCGACGAGAACGTGGCGATCACCAAGCGCGTGGTGGACGCCGCGCACGCCAAGGGCATCTCCGTGGAGGCGGAGCTGGGGCAGCTCGGCGGCGTGGAGGAGCACGTCTCCGTCGCGGAGTCCGACGCCAAGCTCACCGACCCCGCGCAGGTCGAGGAATTCGTCAGGCGCACGGGTTGCGACTGCCTGGCCTGCGCGATCGGCACCAGCCACGGCGCGTACAAGTTCACGGGGTCGCAGGGCCTGCACTTCGACGTCATCCGGGAGGTGCAGAAGCGCCTGCCCGGCTTCCCGCTGGTCATGCACGGCTCCAGCTCGGTGCCTCAGGACGAGGTCCGGCGCATCAACGCCGCGGGCGGGGCGCTGAAGGGCGCCAAGGGCGTGAACGAGGCCGACATCAGCAAGGCGGCCCCCATGGGCGTGACCAAGGTGAACATCGACACCGACGGGCGGCTGGTGTGGTGCCGCGTGCACCGCGAGGCGTTCCGCGACGACCCCGCGAACTTCGACCTGCGCAAGCCGGGCAAGGTTTTCATCGCGGAATACGCCGCGTACATCGTGCACAAGAACAAGGTCCTCGGCAGCGCCGGGCAGTTGGACGGCCTGCGAGAGGCGCTGGGAGCGTAGAAGAGCGTTGGACGGCCGCGGTTGCGCGGCGCGAATCTTCATTCGTGTTCCGGCCGCGAGGCGAACCGCGGCGCGGGGTTTGCGCGGGACAGCCGCGCGCGGCGGAATGCGGGACACGACAGACGCAACCGCAACCGATTCGAGCCGCGCCGCCGCAACCGCGGCCGAACGGATGATGGACTGAAACGCAGCGACGGCATGGAGAAAGCGATGTCCGACAAGAACATGGCCATGATTGACGGCAACACGGCGGCGGCCAACGTGGCCCACGCCTTGAGCGAGATATGCGCCATCTATCCCATCACCCCTTCCTCGCCCATGGGCGAAACGGTCGACGAGCTCAGCGCGGCGGGCGTGGAGAACATCTGGGGCACGAAGCCGCTGGTCGTGGAGATGCAGTCCGAAGCCGGCGCGGTGGCGGCCCTGCACGGGGCCGGCACCAGCGGCGCGCTGACCTCCACGTTCACCGCGTCGCAGGGCCTGCTGCTGATGATCCCGACCATGTACAAGCTGGCCGGCGAGCTGACGCCCACGGTCTTTCACGTCTCGGCCCGTTCCCTGGCCTGCCAGGCGCTCTCGATCTTCGGCGATCACTCGGACATCATGGCCGTCCGCCAGACCGGCTTCGCCATGCTCGGCGCGGGCAGCATCCAGGAGATTCACGATCTCGCGCTGGTGGGGCACGCCGCCACGCTGGAATCGCGCGTGCCCTTCCTCAATTTCTTCGACGGCTTCCGCAGCTCCCACGAGGTGCAGAAGATCGAGCTGCTTTCGCGCGAAGTGATGCGCGCCATGATTGACGACCGCCTCGTGGAGGCGCACCGCCTCCGCGCCATGACGCCCGACAAGCCCGTTCTGCGGGGGACCGCGCAGAACCCCGACGTCTATTTTCAGGGCCGCGAGACGGTCAACCCGTACTATCTGAAGGCCCCGGGCATCGTGCAGAAGGCCATGGACCGCCTGGCGGAGCTGACCGGGCGGCAGTATCGCCTGTTCGACTACGTCGGCGCGCCCGACGCCGAGCGCGTCATCGTCGCCATGGGCTCGGCCACCGAAACGGTGCATGAGACGGTGGCCCACCTGAACGCGCACGGCGCGAAGGTCGGCCTGGTGAAGGTGCGCCTGTACCGGCCGTTCGACGCCGGCGCCTTCGTCGAAGCGCTGCCCGCCACGGTGAAGAAGATTGCCGTTCTGGATCGCACCAAGGAGCCCGGCGCGCCGGGCGAGCCGCTCTACATGGACGTGCGCACCGCGCTGGGCGAGGGCATGGAGCAGAAGCGCGCGCGCTTCGCCCGCTATCCGCTGGTCGTCGGCGGCCGCTACGGCCTGAGCTCGAAGGAGTTCACGCCCGCCATGGTCAAGGCGGTGTTCGACAACCTGGACGCCGCCGAGCCCAGGAACCATTTCACGGCGGGAATCAACGACGACGTCACCCGCGCCAGCCTGGCGTACGACGCCTCCTGGCAGATCGACCACGGCAAGCGCATCGAGTGCATGTTCTACGGCCTGGGCTCGGACGGCACCGTCGGCGCCAACAAGAACTCGATCAAGATCATCGGCGACGACACGGAGAACTATGCCCAGGGCTACTTCGTGTACGACTCGAAAAAGGCCGGCACCCTGACGGTCTCGCACCTGCGCTTCGGCCCGGACCTGATCCGCAGTCCCTACCTGTGCACCAAGGCCGATTTCGTGGCCTGCCACAACTTCTCGTTCCTCGAGAAATACGACATGCTGGGCGCGGCCAAGCCGGGCGCGGTGTTTCTCCTGACCGGCCCCTATCCGGCCGAGGAGATCTGGGAGCACGTGCCCGACGAGGCGGCCGCGCAGATCATCCGCAAGAAGATCCGCTTCTACGTGATCGACGCGATCAGGCTGGCGCAGGAGCTGGGGCTGGGCGCGCGCATCAACACGATCATGCAGACCTGCTTCTTCGCCATCTCGGGCGTGCTGCCCACCGACGAGGCCATCCAGGCGCTGAAGAAGGCCATCCAGAAGACCTACGGCCGCAAGGGCGAAGAGATCGTGCGGCAGAATTTCAGGGCCGTGGACGAGTCCCTGAGCCGGCTGCAGGAGGTGAAGGTGCCCGCCGCGCCGGCCGGCCGGCTCAAGATGCCGCCCACGGTGCCGGCGCACGCCCCGGAATTCGTCCGGAAAGTCACCGCGGCCATCCTGCGGCAGGAAGGCGACAGCCTGCCGGTGAGCGCGATGCCGGACGACGGCACGTGGCCCACGGCCACCACGCAGTACGAAAAGCGCAACATCGCCGTGCAGATCCCGGAATGGCACCCCGAGCTGTGCATCCAGTGCGCGCAGTGCGCGCTGGTCTGCCCGCACGCCGCCATCCGCGTGAAGGCCTATGCCGCCGGCCTGCTGGCCAAGGCCCCGCCGGCGTTCAAGTCCGCGGACGCGCGCGGCAAGGGCCTGGAAGGCATGAAGTACACCGTGCAGGTGGCGCCCGAAGACTGCACGGGCTGCGGCCTGTGCGTCCAGAACTGCCCGGGCCGCGAGAAGGACAAGGCCACGAAGCAGGAGACGGGGCGCCGCGCCATCATGATGGCCGACCAGATCCCGCTGCGCGCCGCCGAGGCGGAGAATTTCGCCTTCTTCCTGGACCTGCCGGACCCCGATATCGAGGGGCTCAACCGGGCCACGATCAAGGGCAGCCAGTTCTGCCGTCCGCTGTTCGAGTTCTCCGGCGCCTGCGCGGGCTGCGGCGAAACGCCGTACGTGAAGCTGCTCACGCAGCTGTTCGGCGACCGCGCCCTGATCGGCAACGCCACGGGCTGCTCGTCCATCTACGGCGGCAACCTGCCCACCACGCCCTACTGCACGCGCCCGGACGGCCGCGGTCCCGCCTGGTCGAATTCCCTTTTCGAGGACGCGGCCGAGTTCGCGTTCGGCATGCGCCTCAGCGCGGACAAGTTCAACGAGTACGCGCGGGAGCTTGTCGGCAAGCTGCTCAACGGCGGCTGCGCCGCCGGCGGCGTTCCGGCCGACCTGCTGCAGGCCGTGCGCGACGCCGCGCAGAACACCCAGGCCGAGATCGAGGCGCAGCGCGGCCGCGTGGCGCAGCTCAAGGCGCGGCTCGCGCGCTGCAAGTGCGGCCTCTGCGACGCGCTGCGGCAGGTTGCGGACCACCTCGTCAGGAGGTCGGTCTGGGCGCTGGGCGGCGACGGCTGGGCCTACGACATCGGCTACGGGGGTCTGGATCACGTGCTGGCCGCGGGCCGCAACATCAACGTACTGGTGCTGGACACGGAAGTGTATTCCAACACCGGCGGGCAGGCCTCGAAGTCCACGCCCATGGGCGCGGTGGCGAAGTTCGCCGCGGCCGGCAAGCCGTCCATGAAGAAGGACCTGGCCCTGATGGCCATGACCTACGGCACGGTTTACGTGGCGACGGTGGCGATGGGCGCCAACCCGGCGCAGTGCGTGCGGGCCTTCGCGGAGGCCGAGTCGTACGACGGGCCGTCGCTGATCATCGCCTACTCGCACTGCATCGCGCACGGCATCGAGATGTGCGAGGGTCTCGAGGAGCAGAAAGACGCCGTCAAGTCGGGGCATTTTCCCCTGCTGCGCTACGATCCGCGGCTGACGGCGCAGGGCAAGAACCCGCTGCAGCTTGACAGCAAGCCGCCGGTCATGAAGTTCAGCGAGCACGCGCTCAAGGAGAACCGTTTCCGCATCCTGAGCAAGAGCGACCCGGAGGAGGCCGGGCGGCTCATGGAGGAAGCCGACCGCCGGGTCGCGGCCAAGGCCGACCTGCTGCAGAAGCTGGCGGCGATGGAACCGTGCGCGTGAGAGATGCGCGGAAAAGCACGATGCGGGGGGATAGACGATGACAACAACAACGACGCTGGGCGGATGGCTGGTTCACGTGATGCGCGAATCCGACGGGGCCCTCTCCCTGGAAGAAGCGCTGCACGTGATCATGGACAGCATGAAGGAGTATTTTCCCTGCCAGAGCGTGGCCGTGATCCTGATCGACGCCG
This sequence comes from Lentisphaerota bacterium, assembly GCA_016873635.1. Taxonomy (GTDB): domain Bacteria; phylum Verrucomicrobiota; class Kiritimatiellia; order UBA8416; family VGWJ01; genus VGWJ01. The sequence goes on from VGWJ01000034.1 coordinate 20,284, forward strand.
AGACCAAGGAGCTGCGCATCAAGATCTCGCGCCAGATCAGCTACACCTTCGCCAAGAAATTCCGCCGCGACGGGCCGGGGCCCACGGCGGAACGCGTGGTCCTGGAACAGCAGCCCATGCTGCTGAACGACGTGGATCCCGCGTCCGACGTCTACCGCGACCTGAAGCTGGAGCACGATTTCAGCTCGGCGGTGCTCGCGCCGATCATCATGGAGCAGCGCGGCGTGGGCTACATTTTCTGCGACCGCGCCAACCACGAGCGCTTTGACGACTCGGACATGCTGCACCTGCAGGTCATCGGCTACCTGATCGGCACGCTGATGCAGAAGTTCGATCTGATCCACTCCAGCCGCGAGCTGTCGCAGATCGACGACGCTTCGCAGGTCCTCAAGTACAAGGCGTTCGTGCCGGCCCTGGCCACCGAGCTGCAGCGCGGCACGGAGCACGGCTACTCCGTGACGCTGGCGATGATCGTCGTGGACGCGTTCCGCCGCTACGTCGACACGTACGGCATCGACCAGGCGCATCGCCTGCTGGCGGAAGTCGCGGGCATCGTCAAGGGGCGCATCCGGGACATGGACATCCTGGCCCGGTTCGGAGCCGATGAATTCATCCTCTGCCTGTCCGGAATGACCGGCGAGGAGGCGGCCGGGCGGCTGGAGGCCATCTGCCGCGACGTTGTAGAGAAAGCCGTGGGACAGGGCGAGTCGTCGCCGGTCACGGTCACGACGGGCGGCCTGGCGCTGTCGGGCGGCGCGGCGCTCAGGCGCCCGCTGCAGCACATCCTCGCGGCGCTGGGCAGGGCGATGGTCAAGGCCAAGGCCGGGAAACACAAGCAGATCGTGGTGGAGAAGATGGTGTAGTCATGGCTGAAGAACTGCAGAGCCTGCTGGAACGCATCCGCACGGAAGGGGTCGCGAAGGCGGAAGCCGATGCCGCGCGCATTGTGGCCGAAGCCGAGAAGAAGGCGGCCGGGATCGTCGCCGCGGCCGAGAAGCAGGCCGCCGCGCATCGCGCGGCCGCGGAGCGGGACGCGGACGCGCAGGCCCAACGGGGCCGCAAGGCTCTGGAGCAGGCCGCGCGGGACGTGGTGCTGTCGGTCGGCGAGAGCGTGAACGCCCTGCTGGAGGCAATCGTGCGCCGCAAGGTCGGCGAGGCCCTGAACGGCGACACGCTGCGCCATCTGCTGGTCAAGGCGGTGGAGGCCTATGCCTGCGCGGGGAAGGAAGGCGGGCGCCTGGAGGTGCTGCTTGCGGATGAACAGCGCGGGGAGATCGCCGACGCCTTCCTGGGGGAGCTGTCGAAGGAATTGCGCGAAGGCGTGCGGGTCACCGGCGACGGAAGCGTGGTTTCCGGATTCCGCGTTTCCCTGGCCGGCGGGCGCATCGAGCACGACTTCTCCGCGGATTCCATCGCCAGGGCCCTCGGAGCGCTTCTGCGCCCGGCCCTGGCGGAGATCGTTCAATCCGCCCTGAAGGCCTGAGCCGTGGACTACTACTATTTCGTCGCCACCCTGCCGGCGCTCGCGCTGGGCGCGCCGCCGCCCATGAGCACCGACGCTTTTGACGCGCTCTGCGGCGAGTATCTTGACGAAAGCGACCTGAACGGCCTGCGGGAGCTGCGGGCCGGCTTTGACGGCGCGCCGCGCCATCCTTTCGCGCGGGAGTGGGACGCGGCGGAGACCTGCCTGCGCAACGCCGTGGCGCACAGCCGCGCCGCCCGCCTGAAGCGCGACGCGACCCCCTGCCTGCGGCCGCAGGCCGCCGTGGATGTTTTCGTGGAGCACGGCGTGCAGGAGGCCTTCATGCGTCCCGATCCGCTGGAGCGGGAGCTGGCGCTGGACCGGCTGCGCTGGCAGCGGGCGGAGGAACTGGCGGGGCTGGACCCCTTCGCGGGACGGGCCGTGCTTGCCTACCGGGTCAGACTGGGCCTGGTCGAGCGCTGGGACGCCATGAGCGAAGCGCGGGGCGCCGCGCGCAGGGACGCCCTCGTGTCCGCCACGGCGGGGGCAAACACGGCGGAAACCGCCACGGAGGCTTCATGAGCGACGCCACGGGAACAATCGCGGGAGTCAACGGCAGCATCCTGACCGTGTCGTTCACCGGCGCGGTGGGACAGAACGAGGTGGCCTACGCGCTGGTCGACGGCGTGCGCCTGATGTGCGAAGTGATGCGCGTGAGGGGCAACCAGGCCGACCTGCAGGTCTTCGAGGACACCACGGGCCTGGCCGTCGGCGCGCCCGTGGAGTTCAGCGGCGAACTCCTTTCGGTCGAGCTCGGCCCGGGACTTCTGGGGCAGATCTACGACGGCCTGCAGAATCCCCTGCCGCGCCTGGCCGAGCAGTGCGGGTTCTTCCTGCAGCGCGGCACCTATCTGGAGGCGCTGCCGCGCGACGCGAAATGGCATTTTACGCCGGCGGTCAAGCCGGGGGACGCGGTGACGGCCGGCGAGACGCTGGGCAAGGTCCCCGAAGGGATCTTCGACCACCACATCATGGCCCCTTTCAACCTGGAAGGCGTCTGGACCGTCGAGCGGGTGGCGGAGGCCGGCGAGTACCGCGTCACGGACGCCGTCGCGCGGCTCAAGAACGCGCAGGGCCTGACGCGCGAGGCGGCCATGCTTCAGCGCTGGCCGGTGAAGATACCGATCCAGGCTTTCGCGGAACGGCTGCGGCCGGCCGATCCGCTGGTCACGCAGGTGCGGGTCATCGACACGTTCTTCCCCGTCGCGATCGGCGGCACCTACTGCATCCCCGGCCCCTTCGGCGCCGGCAAGACCGTGCTGCAGCAGATCACCAGCCGCTACGCCGACGCGGACATCGTGATCATCGCGGCCTGCGGGGAGCGCGCCGGGGAGGTCGTCGAAACGCTGCGCGAGTTCCCCAAGCTGACGGACCCGCGCACGGGCAAAACCCTCATTGACCGCACGGTCATCATCTGCAACACCAGCTCCATGCCCGTGGCGGCGCGCGAAGCGTCGGTCTACACGGCCATGACCATCGCCGGCTACTACCGGCAGATGGGCCGCAACGTGCTGCTCCTGGCGGATTCCACGTCGCGCTGGGCCCAGGCCCTGCGCGAGACCTCCGGGCGCCTCGATGAAATACCGGGCGAAGAGGCCTTCCCGGCGTACCTGGAATCCGTGGTGGCCTCGTTCTACGAGCGCGCCGGCGTGGTGCGCCTGAAAGACGGGCGCCGGGCTTCCGTCACGGTGGGCGGCACCGTCTCCCCGGCGGGCGGCAACTTCGACGAGCCGGTCACGCAGGCCACGCTCAAGGTCGTGGGCGCTTTCCACGGCCTGTCGCGCGCCCGCTCCGACGCGCGGCGCTACCCCGCCATCGATCCGCTCGACAGCTGGAGCAAGTATGCCAGCGTGGTGGACGCGGCCGACGTGGCCATGGCCAGGGAACTGCTTCACCAGGGCGCCGAGATCGCGCAGATGATGAAGGTCGTGGGCGAAGAGGGCACCTCCATGGAGGACTTCGTCGTCTACCTCAAGGCCGAGTACCTGGACGCCGTCTACCTGCAGCAGGACGCCTACGATCCCGTGGACAGCGCCACGTCCGCGGAACGGCAGCGTCACGTCTTCGGCGCGCTGGCCGGCATTCTTCGCGCCGCGCTGCGCTTCACGGAGAAGGAACAGGCCCGGCATTTCATGCACGGGCTCACGCAGATCACCAAGGACTGGAACCGGATCGCGATGGACGCGCCCGAGTTCAGGGCGACCGAGGAGCGCATCCGGCGCACGGTCGCGGAGGCAACCGGCCGTGCATAAAGTCTATCACCGCATCGAGGACATCGCCGGCAACGTGATCATCGTGCGCGCCGCGGGCGTCAAGTACCGCGAACTGGCGGAGGTCGCCTCGCGCCGCGGCGTCTCGCTGGCCCAGGTCATCCGGCTTGAGGGCGACCACGTTTCGCTGCAGGTCTTCGCCGGCGCCCGGGGCGTGGCCACGGACGCGCGCGTGCGCTTCCTGGGACACACCATGCGCGTGCCGTTCTCCGACGCGCTCCTGGGCCGCGTATTCACGGGCAGCGCCCAGCCCCGCGACAGGGGCCCGGCGCTGTCCGAAAACATGATCGAGATCGGCGGGCCGCCGGTCAACCCGAGCAAGCGCATCATTCCGCGCAACATGATCCGCACGGGCATACCCATGATCGACGTGTTCAACACGCTGGTTGAGTCGCAGAAGCTGCCGATCTTCGCCCCGGCGGGGCAGCCGTACAACCAGCTGCTGGCCCGGATCGCCCTGCAGGCCGAGGTGGACGTGATCGTCCTGGGCGGCATGGGCCTCAAGCACGACGACTACCTCTTCTTCCGCGATACGCTTGAGGAGCAGGGCGCCATGATCCGCTCCGTGCTCTTCGTGCATACCGCCGCCGACCCCGTCGTGGAGTGCCTCCTGGTGCCCGACGTGAGCCTGGCCGTGGCCGAGCAGTTCGCGCTGGCGGGCAAGCGCGTGCTGGTCCTGCTCTCGGACATGACCAACTTCGCCGACGCCATGAAGGAGATCGCCATCACCATGGAACAGATCCCCTCCAACCGCGGCTACCCGGGCGACCTCTACAGCCAGCTCGCCGCCCGCTACGAGAAGGCCGTCGACTTCGATACGGCCGGATCGATCACCGTGCTGGCCGTGACCACCATGCCCGGCGACGACGACACCCACCCCGTGCCCGACAACACCGGCTACATCACCGAGGGCCAGTTCTACCTGCGCGACGGCGTGATCGACCCGTTCCGCTCCCTGAGCCGCCTCAAGCAACAGGTCAACGGCGACACGCGCGCCGATCACCGCACGATCATGAACACCCTCATCCAGCTCTACGCCGGCTACCGCGAGTCCCTCGAAAAGCAGGCCATGGGTTTTCGCATGAGCGAGTGGGACGCCAAGCTGCTGAAATACGGGCGGCGCTTCGACCGCGAGCTGATGGATCTGTCCGTGAACATTCCGCTCGAAAAAGCCCTGGACCTGGGATGGGAGATCCTGGCCGACTGCTTCGAGCCCATGGAAACCGGCGTGCACACCCGCCTGATCGAACGGTTCTGGCCGAATTCGGCGAAACGAAGCATGGAGTCGGACAAGTCGGACGCGTCCGACCCGTCCGACAACGCCTCTCCCCCAACCCCTGAAACCTGACGGCCTCTCTCATGCCCCGCATCAAACATACGAAGAACGAGCTGAAGGCGCAGCGCGAAGCGCTGTCGCGCTATGAGCGCTACCTGCCCATGCTGCAGCTCAAGAAGCAGCAGCTTCAGACCGAGATCCGCGCCATTGAAGCGGGTATGGCCGCGCTGCGCACGGAGACGGAAGAGCATCAGCGGCGCCTGCAGCCCTGGATCCGGCTGCTTTCGGAGCCGCTTGCCCTGCAGGATCTGGTCGCGCTGGAAGCGGTCGAAACCGAGGAAGGCAACATCGCCGGCGTATCCATCCCGGTGCTGCGCGAGGTGAAGGTCAGGCAGGCGGAGGCCGACCTTTTTCTCACGCCGGCGTGGGTGGACGACGCGGTGGCCGTGCTGGCGTCCCTGATCCGGCTGCGGGCCGAGACCGCCGTGCGCGCGGAGCAGCGGCGGCGCATCCGGGAGGAGCTGCGCGTGACCACGCAGCGCGTGAATCTGTTCGAGAAAGTGAAGATCCCGGAGTGCCGCGAGAACATTCGCGTTATCAAGATATTCCTGGGCGACGAGCAGACGGCCGGCGTCGCCAGGGCCAAGCTGGCCAAGGGACGGCTGGAAGCTTCGCTCGCCGACGCGACCGCGTAACCGGCGATACGGAAGACGGCGCATGATCGTCGCAATGAAGAAAGTCACGCTGCTCTGCCGGCAGGCGGACCGGGACGCCAGCCTGGATGCGCTCCAGACGCTGGGCGTGCTTCACCTGGTCCCGGTATCTCCGCCGCGCAGCGCCGACCTGGACCAGGCCGGCGGGCGCCTGCGCCGGACGCGGTCCGTCCTGCAGGCCCTGGAAAGCTATGCGCGGCCGGACCAAGGGGACCGGACAGCGCACGCGGCGGCGCCCGGGGCGGAGCAAGTGGTCGGCGACGTCCTGGAGCTTCTCGAAAAGCGGCGCGAACGGCGCGAGAACCTGGCGGCGCTGAAGCGGGAATACGCGGCGCAGGAGCCCTTCGGGCAGTTCGATCCGCGGGAGATCCGCGCGCTGGCCGCGCGCGGCGTCTTCGTCAGGCTGTACCGCGTGACCGGCAGAAAGCCGGTCGTTCCGCCCGCGGGAACGACGGCGCGGATCATCCGCAGGGATGCGCGCGGGACGTGCGTCGTTGTGGCCGGCAACGCGCCTTTCGAATTCGAGGGCGAGGAATTCCCGGCGCCGGAACGCTCGCTGGCCGAGGTCGGCGCCGAAGCCGGCCGCGTCGAGGCGGCCCTGCGGGATATCGAGGCCCGGCTCGGAGAACTGAGCCGCCATGCCGGGCTCATCAGGGCGCGCCTGGCCGCCCTGACGGACGAAGTCCGCTACCTCGAGGCGTCGGCCGGCATGGGCGCCGGCTCCGGGGTCGCCTACCTGCAGGGATTCTGCCCCGCCGACGGCATCGAACGGCTTCGGCGCGCGGCGTCCGAACACGGATGGGGCCTCGTCGTCGACGAGCCGGGCGCGGAGGATGTTGTGCCGACGCTGATCCGGAACCCGGCCTGGGTGCGCCCGATCCGCAGCCTGTTCCGGATGCTCGACATTCTGCCGGGCTATCGCGAGATCGACATTCGTCCGGCGTTCATGCTCTTCTTCACGCTCTTCTTTGCCATCCTGGTGGGCGACGCCGGCTACGGGCTGGTCTTCCTGCTGCTGGTCCCGGTGTTGCGCGCGAAGCTGGGGGCGAAGGCGCGGGAGCCGCTGCGCCTGCTGCTGATCCTGAGCATCGCCACGGTCGCGTGGGGCGCCCTGACGGGCGTCTGGTTCGGCGTGGAACCTCTGCCGGCCCTCCTGCGGCGGGCGGAGTTTCCCTGGATGAAGGACGAACGCAACATGATCGTGTTCTCGTTCCTGGTCGGCGCCGTCCACCTGACGGTCGCGCATGCCTGGCGCGCGTTGCAGACCGTGAACAGCACGCGGGCGCTGGCGCAGGCGGGCTGGATCATGATCACGTGGATGATGTTCTTCGTGGCCCGGTACCTGATTCTCGGCATGCCCCTGCCCAGTCCCGCGCTGGCGCTGGGCGGCGCGGGGATCGCGCTGCTGATTCTGTTCATGACGCCCCTCAAGCGCCTGAAGACGGAGTGGCAGGAACACGTGATGCTGCCCTTCAGCGTGATCGGCGATTTTTCGGACGTGGTGTCCTACGTCCGCCTGTTCGCGGTGGGCAGCGCCGGCCTGGCCGTTGCCGCGGCCGTGAACGATCTGGCCCTGGGGCCGGAGGGGGTGCGATCGGCCGGCGACGCGGTGAAGGCCGCCCTGATCCTGGCCGTCGGCCACATCGGCAACATCGTTCTGTGTCTGATGAGCGTGCTGGTGCACGGCGTGCGCCTGAACACGCTCGAGTTCTCGGGGCATATCGGCCTCGAGTGGACGGGACTGAGATACAGGCCCTTCGCCCGAGGCGAAGCGGGAGGCGTTGAAACGGCATAGGCGGCGTGCATCACAGAAAAGGAGGAGGTGGAGTATGTTCTTCGAGACTCTGTCGAACCTGGATCCGGAAATGCAGAAGGCGGTTGTCGCCTCGCTGGGCAAGGCCGGCGCGGCCTGCGCGCTGAGCTTTTCCGCCATGGGGTCGGCCGCGGGCACGGGCGTGGCGGGAATCGCGGCCGTGACGGCCTGGAAGAAGTGCTACGCGCAGAAGCGGATGGCCCCCTTCATGCTGGTGGCCTTCGTCGGCGCGCCCCTGACGCAGACCATCTACGGCATGATCGTGATGAACGGCATCCTGAAGGCCGTCGCCGAAGGCACGGTCATGTACCACAATCCGCTGCTGGGCGGACTCGTGGCCGGGGTGGCCATCGGGCTGTCGGCGCTCATGCAGGGCCGCGTGGGGGCGGGCGCCTCGGATGCCCTGGGCGAGACGGGCAAGGGGTTCGTGAACTACCTCATGGCGCTGGGCGTGATCGAAACCGTGGCGCTGTTCGTGATGGTCTTCATCACGCGCGCCGTGACCTGATGCCCGGCGGCGGAGGATCCTCTCCCGCGAGATCATGGATGCCGGGATGTCAGGCCAGGTGGCGATGTCGCTGGGCAAGCTGGCGGCGGCGTTCTCCCTCTGCCTCGCCGCCATGGGGTCTTCGCTCGGCACGGGCATTGCCGGCCTGGCCGCGGCGGGCGCGTGGAAGCGCTGCTACGTCCAGGACAAGCTGGCGCCCTTCATGCTCGTGGCTTTCGTCGGCCTGCCCCTGACGCAGACGATCTACGGCATGATCGTCATGAACGCGGTGCTGAGGGCCGCGCAGTCCGGACGCATGGACCCCTGCGTGGCGCTGGGCGGCCTGGCCGGGGGCGCCGCCATGGGGCTGACCTCGTGGCTGAAAGGGCGCGCCGGAGCGGCCGCGTCCGACGCTCTGGCCGAGACCGGATCGGGTTTCATCAACTACCTGATGGTGCTCGGCGTGATTGAGACCGTGTCCCTCTTCGTCATGGTCTTCATCACCCGGGCGCTGACGTAGAAACCGCCTGTTTTCGCTTTCCTTCCGACGGACGACTGAGGTAAAGTCGCGCGTTTTTCCGACGGATGCGCCGCTTGCCGGCGGCCAACGCGCGGGGCTGCCCGCGGAGTGCGTTTTTCGATGACTGCTTATATTCTGATCATCGTCAGCGCCGTGCTGGTGAATAACTTCGTGCTGACGCGCTACCTGGGCATCTGCCCGTTCCTGGGCGTCTCGCGCAACCTGCCCACGGCCGTCGGCATGGGCGCGGCCGTCATTTTCGTGATCACCTGCGCCTCGGCCGTCACCTGGGGCGTGCAGGTGGCCCTCTTGAACCCGTTGCGCCTCGAATACCTGCAAACCATCGCGTTTATCCTCGTGATCGCCACCTTCGTGCAGTTCGTGGAGTTCGTGATCAAGAAGACCTCGCCGGGACTGCACAGAGGCATGGGCATCTACCTGCCGCTGATCACCACCAACTGCTGCGTGCTGGCCGTCGCCGTGCTGAATATCCAGTTGCAATACAACCTGCTGCAGAGCGTGGCCTTCGGCTTCGGCGCGTCCGCGGGCTTCGCCCTCGCGCTGGTCATTTTCGCCGGGCTGCGGGAGAAGATCGACCGCGCCTGCCCGCCCGAGTCGTTCCGCGGGACCGCCCTGGCGCTGCTGACGGCCGGTCTGCTGGGCCTGGCGTTCATGGGGTTCGCGGGGTTGGTGAAGATCTGACGCGCGGAGACGGCTACCATGGGCATCACGATCGCGGTTCTGACGCTGGGCGGCGCCGGCCTGGTCTGCGCGCTGATCCTCGTCGTGGCCGACCGGTTTTTTGCCGTTCACGAGGATCCGCGCATCGAGACGCTGACGGCCCTGCTGCCCGGCGTGAACTGCGGCGCCTGCGGGTTCGGCGGCTGCGTCGAGTATGCCCGGGCGCTGTTGGCCGTCGTGGGCGCGACGCCGGCCAATCTCTGCCCGGCGGGCGGGGCGGAGACCGCGCACGCCGTCGCCGCCATGCTCGGCATTGAGGCCGGCGCGACGGACAAGAAAGTCGCGCTGGTCCTGTGCGGCGGCGACAGCGCCAGGGCGCCGCGCCGGTTCCTCTACAACGGCGTCGCGGATTGCGCCGCGGCCCACGCCGTGGGCGGCGGCGACAAACTCTGCCGCCATGGCTGCCTGGGCTACGGCAGTTGCGCGCGGGTCTGCCCCGCGGGGGCCGTCGAGATCACCGCCGGGCAGCTCGCCCTGGTGCACGCGGACCTCTGCATCGGCTGCGGCGCCTGCGTGAAGACCTGCCCGCGCAAGCTCATCAGGATGATCCCGGCCGGCCGCACGATCCACGTCCTGTGCAACTCCCCGGAAAAGGGGCCCGCGGTCAAGAAGGCCTGCCAGGTGGGCTGCATCGGCTGCACGCTTTGCGCGAAGCTCGCCCCCGAAGCCATCCAGATGAACGGCTTTCTGGCCGCGGTGGACTACGCCAGGGAACTGGACAACCAGGAGGTCGTGGACAAGTGTCCTACGCATTGCATCGTGAGGCGGTAGCGCCGGCGGAAGCGGCTGCGGCCGCGGTTGCGCGGCTCGAATCGGCTGCGGTTGCGGCCGCCGCCGATCAACGAGACACGAATGAGCGCTTCTAAACCCAAGCTATCGCCCAACGTCGGCGTGCATCCCGCCTATCACAAGGAGGCCACGTCGGCCAAGCCGATCGAGGTCATGCCGCTGCCGCCCCTGCTGCGCGTCTCCATGTCGCAGCACCTCGGCAAGCCCGCGCTGCCCGTGGTCAAGAAGGGCGACACCGTCCTGCGCGGGCAGGTCATCGGGGAAGCGGCGGGTTTCGTCTCCGCGGCCGTGCACGCGCCCACCTCGGGCGCCGTCAAGGACGTGGCCGAAGCGCCCACGGCCGGCGGCATCATGGCCCTGGCCGTGGACATTGCGCCCGACGGCCGGGACGCCTGGGCGCCCGCCGTCGAGGAGAACCGGCGGAAACGCGCGGATCTCCTTGCGCGCCTGCGCGACGACCCCGCCGCGGCGCGCAAGGAGGTCGTCGCGGCCGTGGCCGACGCCGGCATCGCCGGCATGGGCGGCGCCGGGTTTCCGACGCACGTCAAGCTTTCGCCTCCGCCGGACAAGCCCATCGAGACGCTCATCATCAACGGCGCGGAGTGCGAGCCTTACCTGACCGCCGACGATCGCCTGATGGTCGAGCGCGCGGCGGAGATCTGGCAGGGCGCGCTGATCATCCAGGCCGCGCTGGGCGCGAAGCGCGTGCGGGTCGCCGTCGAGAACAACAAGCCCCGCGCCGCCGCGGCCATGGGCGCCGCCGTCGCGGACAGCGCGGGCGACTGCGCCGTGGTCATGCTGGAAACCATGTATCCCCAGGGCGCGGAGAAGCAGCAGATCCTGGCGATTCTTGGCCGCGAGGTTCCCTCCGGCGGCCTGCCCATGGACGTGGGCGTCGTGGTGGAGAACGTGGGCACGGCGCTGGCCGTGCGGGACGCCGTCGTGAACGGGCGGCCGCTGACCGAACGGGTCACCACGGTCACCGGCCCCTGCGTGGCGGAGCCGAAGAACGTGCTGGCCCGCCTGGGCACGCTGTACTCCGACCTGGTGGCCTTCTGCGGCGGGTTCGCCCGGCCGCCCTGCAAGATCGTCTCCGGCGGCCCCATGATGGGCCTGGCGCAAAGCGGGCTGGATGTCTCAACGGCCAAGACCACCTCCGGACTGGTGGCGCTGCCGCGCGAACTGGTCGGCGCGTTCGTCTCCATGCCGTGCATATCGTGCGGCCGCTGCGTCGAAGCCTGCCCGTCGGGGCTGATGCCCTGCGAGCTGAGCCAGATGCTGGAGGCGGAGGACTATGAAGCCGCGGCCGGCTGCAACGTCGCGGACTGCATCGAATGCGGGTGCTGCGCTTACGTGTGCCCGGCGCGGCGGCCCCTGGTGCAGCACATGCGGCGCGGGAAGGCGTGGGTGGCGGCACAACGGAGGAAGCCATGAGCGCCGAGCCGGCCGCCGTGTCTCTTATCGTCAGCTCCTCCCCCCACGCGCATTCGGGCGCGTCGGTGCGGCGCATCATGCTGGACGTGATCATCGCGCTCGTGCCCGCGCTGGCGGTCGGGCTGTACTTGTTCGGCTGGAACGCGCTCCGGCTGGTGGTGGTTTGCGTCAGCGCCTGCGTGCTGATCGAGGCGTTGTGCCGCAAGGCCATGGGGCGCGATCCGGGCGTGGGCGATCTGAGCGCGGTGGTCACGGGAGTCCTGCTGGCTTTCAACCTGCCGCCGGCGCTGCCGGGCTGGATGGCGGTCATCGGCTGCGTTTTTGCGATCGCCGTCGCCAAGCAGATCTTCGGCGGCCTCGGGTACAACCCCTTCAATCCCGCCCTGGTGGGACGCGCCATGCTGCTGGTCTCGTTTCCGGTTCACATGACGACCTGGGCCGTGCCCGCGCGTCTGGCGTCCGTTCTCGAGCCGGCCCGGACCGCCGTGGACGCCGTGACCATGGCAACGCCGCTGGGCTGGGCCAAGACGAGTCTCAGCGCCGGCAATGCCCTGCCGCTGGCGCTTGACTCCGTCGCGACCGCGTGGGAGTTCTTCGCGGGGTTCAAGCCGGGCTGCATCGGCGAAACCTCCGGCCTGGCCCTCCTCATCGGCGCCGCCTACCTGCTGTACCGCCGCTGCATCGGCTGGCAGACGCCGGTCTTCTTCGTCGGCGCCGTCGCCGTCTTCGCCGCGATCCTGTGGCGCGTCGATCCCGCGCGCAACCTGCACCCGGTGTTCCACGTTCTGACCGGCGGCGTCATGATCGGCGCGTTTTTCATGGCCACGGACATGGTCACCTCGCCCGTGACGAGGGCGGGTATGGCCGTTTTCGGCGCCGGTTGCGGGGTGATCACCATGCTGATACGCGCGTGGGGCGGGTACCCCGAGGGCGTCAGCTTCGCGATCCTGCTCATGAACGCTGTTACACCGCTGATCAACAAGGCGACGCGGCCGCGCGTTTTCGGCCACGGGAGGCGCAAGTAAGCCCATGTCGAACGGAATCCGGATGCTGCTCGTTCTCACCGCCTTCAGCGTGGCGTCGGGGCTGGTGCTCGCCTGGACCAACGCGGTGACGCGCGCGCCCATCGAGAACGCCCGCCGCGCGGAATTTCTGGCCGCCCTGCGCAGCGTGCTGCCCGCGTGCGACAACGACGTGGCCGCGGACTGCGTCGCCGTCGTGGAGGGCGGCCGGACCTGGACGAACCACGTGGCGCGCAAGGGCGGCGTCTATGCCGGCGCCGCCTTCCGCGCGTCGGCCGACGGCTACGGCGGCCCGATCGAGTTGATGGTCGGGTTGCGCGCGGACGGCACGGTCAACGGCCTGGCGGTCGTGGCGGCCGACCGCGAGACGCCGGGCCTGGGGTCCCGCATCAAGGAGGCCGCGTTCCTCGACCGGTTCAAGGGGCGCAGCGCGCGGGATGCGCGCTGGTGCGCCGTGCGCAAGGACGGGGGCGAGATTGACGCCATCACGGGGGCGACGATCTCGTCGCGGGCCGTGGCCCAGGCCGTCAGGGCCGGGTTGGAAGCGTACGCAGGACACGCCGGGGAGATCGAACGCGCGCCATGAGCTTTCGCCGCCAGTTTCTCAAGGGGCTCTGGGAGGAGATTCCCGTCTTCCGCGTCGTGCTGGGCATGTGCCCGACGCTGGCGGTGAGCACGTCGGTGGAAAACGGCATCGGCATGGGCCTGGCGGCCACCTTCGTGCTGATCTGTTCCAACGTGGCGGTCGCCGCGCTGCGCAAGATCATCCCTCCCAAGGTCCGGATACCGTGCTACATCGTGATCGCGGCGACGTTCGTGACCGTGGTGGATCTGTTCATGAACGGCTTTGCCCACGCGCTGCACAAGAGCCTGGGCATCTTCATCCCCCTGATCGTCGTGAACTGTATCATTCTCGGCCGCGCCGAAGCCTTCGCCGGCCGGAACTCGGTGTGGCTGTCGCTGGCCA
>VGWJ01000035.1 GCA_016873635.1 Lentisphaerota bacterium
ATCGGCTCAGGTCCCGATCGCCCGCCACAGGGCATTCTGGAGAGCCGTTTTTTCGACTCCGCCCCTCTCCGTGCCATTTTTCGCCTTCGCGCTCGCTTCACAAGGTCGCCTCCCGGATGGAGGCGGGCAAGGGCGGGGAGCGGAGCGCAAGCGCTCCCCGCCCCTCCCCGCCATCCATCCAGGAACAGATGGTATTACGGTACGGCTTCGCCGCCCGTTAGGCGCGGCGTTGGCAAGAGGAGGATTGAGATCAATGAATGAGCTAACCGACAAAGAGAAGAAGGTAGTCGAAGGGATCGCGAATCACAATCTTGCACGAAAGCAGCGGATTGCCACCGCCAGCTTTGCCGTGGCGTCACTGCTGGTGGTGGTCTTGCTGGCTGCAGGATTTGCGAAGGGGCGCTCTTTGGATCCGCACTTCCTCACACATGTCTCGCTTCTCCTGGTGCTCATTGTCACAGCGTGGACTATGGGGAACCAGAAGACCGTCTTGGAGAAGATCATCTGCAAACTGGCAGAACGAAAGAACTGAGTTGCCAACAACGGCGTCGTGGCTATCGGCGCTGGCGCGCCTCAGCCACACGCCGGGCGTTGGGGCAAACAAGGAGAACGAATATGCGAAGGATCGCATGGTTGGCGATTGTGGTAGTGGGCGTTGCCGCGAGCGAGGCCGCTTCCTCCGAGACCATTTCTTTGTCACTACCTGAATTGTCCTGGTCACTGGAAATGGCCGTACCTGGATTCGTTGTCAAAGAGAAGGAGATTGCACCCAGCGGGCAGGCAGCGAGGTTTTACGCGGTCAGCGAGGGAAGTGGTGTCGTGTTGTCGGGATTTCTGGAAAAGGCGGCCAAAAAGGGCGACTCCAAGGCCTGTCGTGATCATTACTGGAGCAGGGCAAAGCAAAGTCCCTTCAAGAAGGAACAGATCGGCATGCGTGAATCCGGCCCCATGGCCATCGTTGAATACATCGTACCCGACTACCTTGGGAAGGAATTGCGGCAGAAGAACCTGAATGCTTACCTCGCTGAAGGCGACTACTGGATGGATGTGCACCTCTCGAAGACGGGATACAAAACCGGAGACGAAGACCCCTTCCTGCCTGTGTTGAAAGGGATTCGTATCAACCGAACGTATGTGCCGACGGCTTCCGACCGTTTCGATTTCGGTAACATCTACTATCACCAGAAGGACTACAAGAAGGCCGCAATGCAATACGAGAAGGCCCTGGAACTCGAGAAGCAGAAGCCATCCCTTCCTCGGACCCTCTGGCTTGTCCTGGTTGATCAACTAGGGATGTCCTACGGGATCTCCGGGGATCTGGCAAAATCCCAGCATCTCTATGAATGGGCGGTGACTAAAGAACCAGAGTACCCCATGTTCTACTACAATCTGGCGTGCTCCTTTGCCGAGATGGGCAAACAAGACAATGCCATCAAGAATCTGAGACTTGCGTTCAAGTACAACGGGAACTCGATACCCGGCGAGTCCGTCCCCGATCCCCGGACAGACTCGTCCTTTGAGAAGTATCTGAACAATCCGGAGTTCAAAGCGGCGCTAGAGCAGATGAAATGAGAGGCCCCAACAACCGGCGGCTCGTATTGCTCACCCGCGCGGACGCGGGTTCGCAAACGGAGAGGCCGAACGTTGGACAGGAGAGAACATGAAATCGAAAGTCAGATTGCTCAGCTTGGTTGTGTCCTTCACGTTGATCCTGCTGACCATCGGCGCGGTACTCGTTGTGTTGGGCATCTTCAACGAAGCGCTGAACTGGGACATCTTTGGGCCAAAGCTGGAGGCGTTCCTGTACGGCGTCTTCGGGTCTTGCATGGCGTTGGCTGGTTTCGGCGTCGCGATGGCCGTAATCATCTCGATGCAGGAGTCGGTTCGGGACTTCAAGAAGTTCGTCCAGTCACGTACAAATCAGGAGGAGACCCCAGACGCTCCCAGACGGATCTACGCGGCGAGGATGCTGGGCGTTGTGGCGGTCATGGCCATTCTGGTAGCGCTCTGCGCCCTGATTGACCACATCGTGCTGTCGCAGCGGTGCAAGGTGTTCAAGCGGCTGGCTGCCGAGCAAGTCGGCAACTTCCAGCCGAAGATCGTCGGCCTAGTCGGAGCGTTCCTCGCTCCGCCGCAGAACGATGTCCCTCGCGACCTCTACGACGTGATCAAGACACTCGATAATCTGGACTTCATCGACCGGACAACCCTGTACATTTCCGACCCGACGGAACAAACTGCCATGTGGGGATATACCGCATGGCGTGACTACACTAACGCCGATGGGTTTGCCCGGTTCTTCATAGCAAAGGACTTCGAGAAGGCCATGCGCCGAGCCGTGGACGGCTCGGCGGCGGACCTCGACCAGATCAATGACCGCAACGAGTTCGTCTGGTACAAGTTGTTGTCTGGCGAGAGCGGGAAGGGGAAAGCGGTTGTCCGGATCGACGGCAACAGTCACCAGAGTTTTCGGGAATACAGACTGGGACAATAGGACTGTCCAACACGGCGTCGCAGGTTACGGCTCGCAAGCTCGCCGAACCTGAACGGCAACGTTGGCCGAGAAAGGGAGGATGCTGATGAGCCCGAGCAATGAGCAATGTTGTCCGAGGTTCGACCCTGCGCCTTGGGACGAGAAGGAACTCCAGTGGCAGGACAAGCGGTTCGTGAGAGACCGAGTGACGAGTATTCTCCACATCCCGCTGAACTTCGGCGCGGTGATGAAACGCAACATGACGCGGATCGAGGCGGCGGGAGCCGCTTCAGACAGGAACGTGATTCTGTCGGACGAGAACTCGCTTTGGGGCGCCGACGTTTACATCGAGGTGGCCAAGGACGTTCCCGGCGCGAGCATGGCGACGATCTCAGGCAGTTTTCTATGCAAGGTGTTTGAGGGACCGTACCAGAACATGCGCAAATGGGTCGCCGAGATGAAGGCTTTCGTCAGCGGCAAGGGTAGACACATTCGGAAACTGTACTTCTTCTACACGACATGCCCGAAGTGCGCAAAGAAGTACGGCAAGAACTACGTGGCGATACTGGCGGAGGTGTAGGACCAGCGGCAAACGACGCTGTTGGCCAGGAAGACGATGCCATGTACACAGCCGTGCCGAGAAGAAGCCAATGCTGTCCGGGCGTCCTTGTCCTTCATTCGTGGTGGGGACTGAATGAGTTCTTCCGCCGCTTCTGCGACCGTCTGGCGGCCGCGGGTTTCGTCGCTCTTGCTCCCGACTTGTTCGGGGGCAAGGTGGCGAATACCGAAGCGGAGGCGAGATCCCTTCGGGCGCAAGCGTCTGCCGCACGCAAGGAACCTGCCTATCGGTATCTCATCCGAATGATCGGCGAGTTGGCAGAGCATGGAACCGTGAAGGCAGGCGGAATCGCTGTTGTTGGCTTCTCGATGGGAGGGCACTGGGCCTATTGGCTGGCCCAACGCCCCGAACTCCCGATCGCCGCAACGGTCACGTTCTATGCCGTCCGTAACGGCACCTACGCGTCAAGCAACTCCTCATTCCTGGCCCACTTCGCCGAGGATGACCCGTGGGTCTCCAGAGCCTCCATAAGGAAGTTGGACAAGAGCATGACAGCGGCGGGAAAGGAGCACCAGTTCCACACATATCCCGGCACGCGACACTGGTTCTTCGAGGAGAATCGGGCTGACGCCTTCGATGCTGGTGCAAGCGAGCTCGCATGGGAACGGACGATCACATTCATGAGGCAAACCATCGGCCAACAAGCGCCTGCAACGCTACGGCACGAAACGCGCCGAGGTTGAGGCGCGGCGTTCGCCTGAAATGCGTTGAAATGCGTGAGGAAGAGATCAGCCGCGTGGGTGTTGCCGATTGTCCCGGCGTGTGGTATAGGTAGCTGTATGCGTGTTGATCGAAATACATTGGTGGTGCAGGAACTGCATGGTCAGTCCGATGACCGCTACTGGCGAGACCTGGCACCTTCGCGGCGGCTGCGGGCTGTACAGATCAATCGGGAGGTGGCTTATGGCCGGACACGTGCTTCCCGCCGACTTCAGCGAGTTCTTGAAGTTGCTGAACGAGGCTGAGGTCAAGTACCTTCTGATCGGCGGATATGCCGTAGGCTACCACGGTTACCCCCGCACGACCGCCGACATGGACGTGTGGGTGGCGATCTCGCCGGACAACGCCGCCAAACTGGTGGATGTCTTCCGAAGCTTCGGGATGCGGGATCCCAAGCTGACGTCGGATCTCTTCCTTCAGCGGGGCAAGATCATCCGCATGGGCGTGCCGCCCATGCGGATTGAAGTGCTCACTGAGATTGACGGGGTTGCGTTTGCCGACTGCTTCGCCGCGCGCGAGGTGGTCACGCTCGACGGACAGAAGGTCAACATGATTTCACTATCCGACCTCCGGAAGAACAAGCTCGCATCTGGTCGGCACAAGGATCTGGATGACCTGGAGCACCTCCCGAAGCGGCGAACCAGAGCGTCCAGGATACGTCGCGTTCCGCTCCGATCCTGACGCTCGTCGTTCGACCACGAGGATGCCCAGATGGAAACAATGACGGTAGCACCCGAAGACTTGACCCAGTGCCTTGGAGACGGATTGGACTACTCAAATGCAATGACGTCGTTCAGCCCCTTCTACTCGGACATTGGATTGGGCATCGGCAACGACAGCGGCATCCAGTGTCTCTTCCTTCACTACAACCGCATAACCACGAGATTCCTCGATCCTTTCCTATCCATGCCCAGGTCTGTGAAAGCACCCCAGTGTACCGCCACCGGGATCACTCAGTTCTTCCAGAGCGGCGTGGCACGCATCGCCTTCTGTGAGCACAATACGTGGGTCGTGGAGTGCGAGGGCGTGGCGCAGATCGACTTCGGAGTTGCCCACGCCGCGGGGTGCCAAGACCTTCGGCATAGCACATGGGGCGACGATATCCACCTGTTCGATGTCCTTCTGCCCACCGGCGACAAACGCGATCCGGATCAGCACTTCCCCTTGGTCCTCGGTCTTCGCGTGATCACCGGGGCATTGACCGCAGGCGCCGGGATCGAGGCACCATTGCGGATCGAGGCGGATCCGGCAAGTCGCATCGTGCTGGCCTTCTCGGTGCGCATTTTGGACGTGGGGCATGAGTCAATTGTGAGGCGGTTGCAGGCCGCCAGCCTGACGGCGGAAGATGCTGTGCGACGCACTCAGTCGTGGCTTGAGCAGGCGATGAGCGGCTTTCGGGCGGAAGCCGGCAGCGCACACGAGCGTTCCGTTCTCGCCCGTTGCGTCCATGCGCTGCTGAGTAACAGCACAGAAGCACCGGGGCACCTGGGGGGACGGATCGCCGCCTTTCCAAGCCGAGGGACATACCCTACCCACTTCCTGTGGGACAGTTGTTTTCAGAATCTTGCCACCGAGATGATGCATCCCGGGCTGGCCGAGGACAGCCTGCTGCTGCTCACCGAGAATCTGCGCTGCGACGGGAAGATGGCGCACTTCCTGTGTTCGACATGGATGCGGCCGCACGAATCGCAACCCCCGCTGGTCGGCTGGGCCGGGCTGCGCCTGGTACGGGCCAGGAACAATGTCGGCTTGGCCAGGCGCCTGCTGCCGACGCTACAGCGTAACACGCGCTGGTGGCGAGAGCAGCGCATGACGCGCTTCGGCCTCATTGCGGCAAAGAATGGGCTTGAAACGGGGTGGGATGACTCACCACGGTTTGACCGGGGGCCGACCGTGGCCTGCGACATGAACAGTTATCTGCTGATGCAGATGAGGGCCTGCGCGGAGTTCTCCCGCATGCTCGGTGATGAAGCCGGCGCCGCGGCGCAAACGGCCGAAGCTGATCGATACGCGCAACGCGTGGTCGATGTTCTGTTCGACAAGGAGAGCGGGTTGTTCTGGGATGTTCATGTGGCCAGCGGCGAGCCCGTGAGGATCAAAACGCCCGCCTGTTTCCTCCCTCTTCTTGCGGACGTGCCGATTTCCCTCCCCACCGCGCGAGATTCCATCAGGAAGGTGCTGTTGAACTCGGCTTGCTTCTTTGGTAAGGTGCCATTCCCCTCTGTTGCCTATGACGAAACCTGCTATCAGCCGAACAAGTGGTGGCGCGGACCTGTCTGGCTGCCCGTCGCGTACCTGATGCTTATTCTACTGGACAAGACAGGCTTTCGCGCGGAGGCCGCGAGCGCCCGGGCTTCTCTATATCAGATGATCATCAACGACACCAATATCCGGGAATTTTTCAATTCACAAACCGGAGAGGGCCTTGGAGCGCATGAACAGGGCTGGACGGCCGCGATCTGTCTCCGTTTGCATCGGGAAATACACGGCCAAGGAACCATGGTCGAACAAGCCGTTGCTCGCGACGGCTGACAGCCGCGCGAGAACGGCGACGTTCGCTGGACACAACATGCTCGCAGTGGCGCACCCAATCTTGCACACCTGAAACGGAGTACTGCAAGATTCCGATTGCATTCACCGACCGTACCTTGTACCATGCAACGCAAATGAACGCAGAGGCGGCCTCAATCGCGGAGATCCAGACCGGCGAGCCTGTTGAGGAGTCTCTCCTGTCTATCGCCGACGCACTTCGCGCCCGTTTTTTCGCCTCGGTCTCGTTCGCGCATCAGAAGGCGTTCGGGCAGTTTCTGACACCGCCGCACGTCGCTGACCTCATGGCGGCGATGTTTCAACTCCGCTCACGCCATGTACGACTCTTGGACGCAGGGGCCGGAATGGGGATACTGTCCGCTGCGTTCGTTCGACGCCAATTGCAGCGGAAGATGCCGCCGAAGCGCATCGAAGTGACGGCCTACGAACTGGACGCAATGCTTCTTCGGGGCATCGAGCAAACCTGCGAAGCGTGCCGCGTCGCGTGCCAACAACACGGGGTGGAGTTCTCGGCCACGATCCGCAACACCGATTTCATCGCCGAGGCCGCGGAGATGCAGAGGCACGACTTCTTCTCGAAGGCGCCGCCGGTATTCGACGCGGCTATCGTCAATCCGCCGTACGGGAAACTGTCCACAACGTCAGACGGCTACCGTCTTCTACGCGCCGTGGGGGCCGAGACGACGAACCTCTATACGGCCTTTCTGAACCTCATTATCGGCCTGTTGCGCCCCAAGGGCGAACTGGTCGCCATCACGCCGCGCAGTTTCTGCAACGGCCCCTACTTCAAGCGATTCCGTCAGCGACTACTCACGGAGATGTCTCTGCGCAGAATTCACGTCTTCGAGTCCAGGACGGCGGCTTTCAAACATGATGATGTCTTGCAGGAGAACGTCATTCTGCACGCGGTCAAGGGTCACCGAGACTCCCGCTGTATCCGTGTTTCGCAAAGCACCGGCGGTCATCATGACGCCGGTCAGAGTCGTACCTTTCCGACAACGGAAATCGTTTCGCCTGCCGATGCTGAAGCGTTCATCCACATCCCCACGTCTGAGCAGCATCTGGCCGCACGTGGTCAAGTCGCCCGACTGGAGGCAACGCTTGGCCGGCTTGGGCTCGCGGTTTCGACAGGCCGGGTCGTCGCTTTCCGCGCCCGCGAGCACATCCGACAGAAGCCGGAAGAGGGTGCGTGCCCCCTGATTTATCCCTGCCATTTCGGCGGGTTGTTTGTAACTTGGCCAGCGGAGCGGGGCCGGAAACCGAATGCTATCCGGGAGGATGACCAGACGCAGAGTCTGACTATTCCGGCTGCCGTGTATGTCCTGACAAAACGGTTCACATCCAAGGAAGAACGGCGACGAATAGTGGCCTGCATCTACGATCCCGTCCGCGTCGGATCGCAGCGGGTTGGGTTCGAGAACCACCTGAACTACATCCATGCCAGCGGGAAGGGGTTGGACATGCTCTTGGCGAAGGGGCTGTGGGCCTACCTCAACTCGTCGGTCCTCGACCTGTACTTCCGCCAGTTCAACGGACACACCCAGGTCAACGCGACGGACCTCCGCAATGTGCGATTCCCATCGGCGCAGCAACTGCGCGCCATCGGACATCAGATCGGCGACAGGGGGCCGGGGCAGGATGAGATCGATCAAATCGTGGCAAGGGAGTTGAAGGCATGAGTCCGACCGCTGGCAAAGGCAAACCGCGTGGTGCGCGGAAACTCAAGGAAGCAACCGCGATTCTGCGCGCAATGGGCTTCGGTCCGCGGCAAAGCAATGAAGTTGCCGGATACGTTCTCCTCGCCATTCTCGATCTTGGCCCCTATGACCCGTGGGAGAATGCTCAAAGCCCTTTGCGCGGGATCACCCCCATCATTGATTTCGTGGCCGAGAAGTACCGGACGAGATATGCCCCGAACACCCGCGAGACCATCCGTGACGAAGCCGTGAAGTATTTCGTCGAAGAGGGGCTTCTGGCGAAGAACCCGGACGAGCCAGGTCGCCCGACGAACAGCGGCAAGACGGTGTACCAGATCGAGCCAACCGCTCTCAGACTGTGCAGGGCTTTCAAGACAGACAGATGGAGTACCGCGCTGCAGCGGTATCTCGCCGCGAAAGAAGAGATCAAACGGGAGTTGCAGCGCGCTCGGGACATCGCGCGCATTCCGGTCCGCCTGCCAACCGGAAAGGAGATCAGTCTTTCGCCGGGCGGCCAGAATCCACTTATCAAGGCGTTCATCGAGCAATTCTGCACGCGGTTTGTGCCCGGTGGCGTGGTTCTTTATGTCGGAGACGCCGAGAACAAGTTCCAGCACTTCGAGACCGAGTACTTTGCCCGTGTTGGCGTGCACGTCGACTCTGCCGCCAAGATGCCGGATGTTGTCGTTCACGATCCGAAGCGTGGATGGTTGGTCATCGGCGAAGCCGTGACAAGTGCTGGGGTTGTGGACGGGAAGCGACGGCGGGAACTCAAGGAGTTGTTCGGCGGATTTCGCACCGGTATTGTTTTCGTCACCGCATTCGAGGATCGCGACGCAATGGGCCGTTTCTTGAGCCAGATTTCCTGGGAAACGGAGGTCTGGATTGCCGAAGACCCCGACCACGTTGTTCACTTCAACGGGGAACGTTTTCTCGGGCCGTATCCCGACACGATGATTGGATGAACACACACACGTTCCCGTGCATGTCCTGCAGTCCCCAGGCATTCCCCTTCTTCTTCCCCGCCGGATGCGTCGTTTCATCGCTGTTGTCCAGGTACCACGCCATGCGATCGAGATCATCTTCTTCATCGCCCCCGGCAAAGCGCGTTGTCGACCCGGCCCTGCAGGCGTACTCCCATTCCGCCTCGGTCGGAAGCCGGAATCCCGTTGCCGCCGGCCCGTTGCTGATCCCGGCCACCAGCAAATTCAGTTTCCGGAGGAATTCCTGACAGTCGTCCCAGCTCACGCTTTCCACCGGCGCGGACGCCCCGGCATCCGTAAAACAGGACGGGTTTTCCCCCATCACCCGCTGCCACTGGGCCTGCGTCACTTCGTGTTTTCCCATCCAGAAATCATTGCTGATCGTCACCCGGCGCTGCGGCCTCTCATCCGCGTACTGGCCGTCCTCTCCCGCGGGGCTGCCCATCACGAACGTGCCTGCCGGCACTGAAATCATCTCCATCTTCACCCCGTTGCCCAGGTCGATCACAATCGTTTCCCGGGGGGGCGTTCCGCCGGGCCCTGCGATCCCGGGATCCCCGTCTTCCTGCCCCGCCAAACGAGGTAAAGGAGCACACCCGCGATGACGCCGATTGCCAGAACCGCCGCAATGATCTTCCTGTTGCCCATTGATCCGCCCTCTTGATGGTCCTGTTAACTGACCCATTTCGCACGTTGACAAGCGGACGTTGACAAGCGGGGCGCGGTGTCTCAACATGCGGGCGCATCTGTCACGGGGGCGGGCGCCCCCGAGGGAGGGTCCGGGCGATGCGTAACGCGACGGCGGTCTTGGTGGCGGGACTGGCGGTCGTCTCCGGGGCGCGTGCGCAGTATCCCGGGGCGCCCTTGCTGGACACGGCGGGGCCCGGACAGAACAGGGCCGCTTACGGCTGGGCAGCGGCGTCCGCGGCGTTCGACGGGTCGGGCTACGTGGGCGCCAGGGGCGGGTACCGCGCGACCGAAGACCTCCTGCTGTTTGCCGACGCGGGATACACGGAGGCCCTGACGCACGGACTTTCGATTGTTCCCACGGATGTCGCGGCGACGATCGCGCAGGCGGGCGCGGCGTGGACGCTGCCGCTGCGTCTGCCCTTCCGCCTCGCGGCGCGCGCCTGTGCGTTCAAGGCGTTCGTGCCCCCGAAGACCCATGCGCTTTCCGTGCAGAACAGCGCCATGATCGACGCCGCCCTGAGCATGAATGCCTCCGGGGCGGCGGCACAGCTCGTCGGCGGCAGGGAGGCGGCAGAGGGCCTGCGGATCTACGGCGGCCTCGGGGTTCATTTCCTGATTGCGGAGGCAAGCCTGGATTACACGATCCGCCCCGTTTTCGCGGACCGGCCGGCGCCGGTCCAGCCGGGCGGGACGCGGCACCAGCGGGCCTCGGAACTGGACCTGGGGCTGGCGGGAGGCCTGGCTTACCGCGTGGCGCGGAACGTGGACGCGATGGCGGAGCTGTCCTACCTGAAGGGGCCCGCCGTCGCAGCCGGTTTTCGGGCGGCGTTCTAGCCCGAAGGAAGACACCATGAAGAGACGTGACTCGGTGCTGGCGGCGGGTCTTGCCGCGGTCCTGGCGCTGACCGCGGCGTGCGAGGACCCCTACGAGGTCGATTCGCGGGATTCCTACTCGGGGCCGGCAGTCCCCGACGTCGCCGGCGAATGGAAGGGCTGCCACTACATCCGCCGCGGGGGCCGCAACGTGGGCCAGACCTCCGTCACCGCCACCATCTTCCAGAACGAGGCGGACCGCACGCGGGTCACGGTCGTCACCTCCCTGCACGGCATGGGCCAGTTCCTGAGCGGAACGATCGACGCTAGCGGCTTCATGTTCCTGATCGACTTGTTCGACGGCGAGGACTGGACCACGCACTACCGCAACGCGACGCCCGACTTCATCGAGATTGACGACTACCTGATGGTCAACAACGTGATCACCGGCGTCAACGTCGTCTACCTGAACGAGCGCCTGACAAGCGCCGGTCCGCGGCACTCCGACAGGCTGTCCTTCTATTGAGACGGACCGGCCCGACCGCCGGCGACGGTTGCGCGGAAACGCCGCCGCGCGCTATCGGCCCCGCCGCCCGCGGTAGCGCCGGATCAGGGCGTTGGTGGAGCTGTCGTGCCGCAGATCCGGCTCCCCGGCGGGGGCCAGCTCGGGCAGAACCGCGGAAGCGAGCTGCTTGCCCAGCTCGACCCCCCACTGGTCGAAGGAATTGACGTCCCAGATCACGCCCTGCACGAAGACCTTGTGCTCGTAAAGCGCGGTGAGCGCGCCCAGCGCGTGCGGCGTGAGGCTCGCGGCCAGGATCGTGTTCGTCGGCCGGTTGCCGTCGAACGTCTTGTGGGCGATCAACCCGCCGCGCAGGCCCTCGGCGCGCAGCTCTTCGGCGGTCTTGCCGAAGGCCAGCGCCGCGGTCTGCGCAATGAGGTTGGCCATGAGCTTGTCGTGATGGTCCCCCAGCGGATTGTGCGAGCGGCAGACGCCGATGAAATCCGCCGGGACCATCTGCGTGCCCTGGTGAATCAGCTGGTAGAAGGCGTGCTGCCCGTTGGTGCCCGGCTCGCCCCACACCACCGGCCCGGTGGCCCACGCCACGCGCTGCCCGCCGCGCGACACGCTCTTGCCGTTGCTCTCCATGTCAAGCTGCTGCAGGTGCGCCGCGAAACGGTGCAGGTACTGGTCGTAGGCCAGCACGGCGTGCGTTCGCGCGCCGAAGAAGTTGTTGTACCACACGCCCAGCATGCCCAGGATCGCCGGCATGTTGGCGTCAAGCGGCGCCCCGGCGAAGTGCCGGTCCATGGCGTGAAAGCCTTCGAGCATCTCCGCAAAATTCTCCGGCCCGATCGCAATCATCAGCGGCAGGCCGATGGCGGAACACAGCGAGTAACGGCCGCCCACCCAGTCCCAGAATTCGAACATGTTGGCCGGGGCGATGCCGAACGCGCGCACCTCCGCCGCGCTGGTGGAAACGGCCACGAAGTGCCGGGCCACCGCGGCTTCGTCGCGCAGCGCCTCCAGCGTCCAGGCGCGCGCCGTGCGCGCGTTGGTCATCGTCTCCAGCGTGGTGAAAGTCTTCGACGCGATGATGAACAGCGTCTCGGCCGGGTCCATGCCGCGGACGGCCTCCGCGAAATGCGTGCCGTCCACGTTGGACACGAAACACACCCGCAGGTTCCGGTCGCCGTAGGGCTTCAGCGCCTCGGCGGCCATGGCCGGCCCCAGATCGGATCCGCCGATGCCGATGTTGACGACGTTGCGCATGCGCCTGCCCGTGTGCCCGGTCCACTGCCCGGCGCGCACGCGCCGCGCAAAGTCCGCCATGCGCGCCAGCACCGCGTTGACCGCCGGCATCACGTCGCGGCCGCCCACCGGCACCGGCGCGTTCGCGCGGTTGCGCAGCGCCGTGTGCAGCACGGCGCGGTTCTCGGTCGTGTTGATCCGTTCGCCCGCGAACATGTCGCGGACCGCCCGCGGCAGGCCGCAGGCCTCGGCCAGCGCGAAGAGCAGGCGCATGGTTTCGCCGGTGACGCGGTTCTTGGAGTAGTCGAGGTACAGGCCCGCGGCCTCGAGCGTCAGCCGCGTGCCGCGCTCGGGGTCGGCCGCGAAGAGCTCGCGCAGGTGCGCCTCGCGCGTTCTCTCGTGGTGTTCGGCCAGCTTCCGCCATTCCGGCATCTGCGTGCGCATCATGGGCCAATCCTCCCCCGGCGGCCGCCGGTTCTCTCAGTCCTTCCTGCCCTTTCAGCCCTTTGATCGCCGCTGCCGCGACCGCCGTCACCGGCGCGCGCGGCGTGGCCGTCCATTCACCTCATCCGCCGGACGCGGACCTCGATCGCCGGCGTGTCCTTCAGCAGCTCCATGAGTTCGCCCGCTCCGGTATCCCCGTAGCGATAGGGGTAAAGGACGGGGGGTTTGAAAGCGCGCGCCGCGTCGGCAACCATCGCCGGGGTCATCGTGTACGGCAGGTTCATGGGAAGAAAGGCCGCGTCTATTCCCGTCAGCGCCTTCATCTCCGCGGTGTTCTCCGTATCGCCCGCGATGTACACCTGCTTGCCGCCGAACTCAAGCACGAGGCTGCCGTGCCCCAGGAAAGTCAACGTCAGGTCTCCGGACGAAGTCGGGATGATGTCGGTTTCGAATTCGTTCTCCGCTTTCGGGCGGCAGATAGGACGCCCCCTCAGGCCGGGTATTCGTTGCAGAGGCAGTACAGGGGCGGCTCGTCTTCCTCGATCCGCGGAAAACGGCCGACCGGCTCCAGGAACCGGTTGTCGCGGGCGTCGTCGTTGACCATCGAGACCTCGCCCAGCAGCACCTTGCCCGTGCCCTTGCGGCCGTAGAAGCAATGGTAGTTGTAGGCCGGCAGCGTGATGCTGTCGCCGGGCCTGAGCACGACGCTGCCGCGCGCCTTGACCTCGGTGGTGAGGCCGTCCATCTGCACGACCACCGGCGTGTCCGCCAGCTTCTGGTCCGGCGTGGAATTGCCCAGCTCGATCACCAGCTCGCCGCCGCCCCGGTTGATGATGTCTTCGCACTTGTGCCAGTGAAAGTGCCAGGGCGTGACCTGTTCTTCTTCGACAATCAGGATCTTTTCCGCGTACGGCTTGCCCTTCGGGTCGTCCACCCTGCCGTTGCGGATCGTGAACAGGATCAGGCCGACCCTGTGGAAATCGCCGGAGCCGAAATCCGTCACGTCCCAGCCCAGGCAGTTGCGGAAGATCTCCCCGGCCCGGTCCCGGTTCTTCCGCCAGTCCTCCGGCCTCCAGCAGGCCCAGCGCGGCAGGTGAAAACCAAGCTTCTTCAGGAACGCCACGGTCTCGCGCTGCAGTGCGTTGATTTCCGATCTCTTCATGCCCTCATCCTTTCGTGTCGCTCCGTTTCAGTCAAGCCGGCACTCGGCGCCCGTGCGCTGCGAGCTTTCGGCGGTGTACTCGTGGAACTCGATGCGCACCCCGGAAGGATCGCTGGTCCAGGCCTGCCAGGAACGGTCCTGGCCCATGCGCTTGTCGCTCACCTCGCAGCCGAGCTTGCGCAGGCGGGCGACGGTTTCGTCCAGATTGTCCGTCTCCAGGCAGATATGCTGGATCGGGGCGCGCGCCTCCCGGTCCAACGCCTCGTTCTGGAAGACCTCGATAAACCCGCCGTCCGGAAAGGCCAGGTAGCAGCCCACGGTCCTGCCGCCGCGCGTGAAGTCGAACACGCGGCGCATCTGCACGGCTTCCGCATAGAACCTTGCCGTGGCCTGCAGGTCCGTGGCGCCGATGCACACATGTGCCAGTCCTTTGATCATCTTGTGCGTGTCTTTCGGGTTGTCGTGCGGTTTGCCGGTGGCGCCGTCGGCCGGTATCCTCTCCGTTGCAGGAGCCGGAAGCAAGTCCAAAGCGGGAGAAAGGCGCGGCGGGCGGACGCAAGTCCGCCCGGCCCCTTCCGGCCTTCGCGCGGGCGATCAGTCCACGCCGGCGGCGCCTTTGGCGCTCTTCAGCGTGTTGAACATCAGCATGGTGATGGTCATGGGGCCGACGCCGCCGGGGACCGGGGTGATGGCCGAGGCCCTTTCCCTGACGGCGTCGAAGTCAACGTCGCCCTTCAGAATCGGCACCATCTTGCCGGGGACCGTGCTGCTCGGCTTCTCGCCCACCCGGTTGACGCCGACGTCGATCACCACGGCCCCTTTCTTGACCATATCGCCCGTGACGGCGTTGGGGAACCCGGCCGCCACGATGAGGATGTCGGCGCGACGGGTGTGGGAAGCGATGTCCCTCGTCCGCGTATGGCAGACCGTCACCGTGGCATTGGCTCCCTCTTTCTTCTGGAGCAGGATATTGGCGATGGGCTTGCCCACGATGTTGCTGCGGCCCACGACGACCACCTCCGCCCCCTCGATAGCCGTGCCGGAGCGAATCAGGAGCTGCTGGATGCCGGCCGGGGTGCAGGGCAGGAACTTCGCCTCGCCGATCATCAGCCGGCCCACGTTGACGGGGTGGAAGCCGTCCACGTCCTTGTCGGGATCCATGGCGTAGAGGACCTTGTTCTCGTCGATGTGCTTCGGCAGAGGAAGCTGCACGAGGATGCCGTGGATCCTGGGGTCCTTGTTGTACCCGTCCACCAGCGCCAGCAGGTCGGCTTCGCTGATGTCCGCGGGACGGCTGTCCTGGACGGAATAGAAACCGAGTTCTTTCGAGGCTTTCTGCTTGGCGGTGACGTAGCTGACCGAAGCGGGGTTCTCGCCCACCAGGATCGTGACCAGTCCCGGCGTAACGCCGTGCTCCCGGATGAGCTTTTCCGTCTCCGCCTTGATCTCCTCGCGCATCTGCGCGGCGATTTGTCTTCCGTCGATAATCGTCGCGGACATGTTTCCCCCCGTTGTCAGGTCGTCTCACCCGTCATCCGAAGTCGGAATGCGGACCGCGGAATGCGGAACGAATCGTCTCATCGTTTTCCTTTTCTGGCCGTCTTGATCGATGCGACCACCATCGCGAGGATCTCATCCGCTTCCTGATACAGCGGCCAGACACGTTTCTTGTCCATGAGTTCGGCTTCGACGATCAACTCCATCCAGTACATTGCTTCGTCCGTTTCTTCTTCGACGATGCCCATCCTGGAAAGGAAATCGGCGCGCGACCTGGCTCTCCGAGCTGCCCGACAGTTCGCACCCACGCTTGCCCCTGATCTGATCAGCTGGCCTCTTATCACGCGACCGAGGGCTGTGTCAGGAAGTGCATTCGCCAGTCGAATGGCCCTGAGCGCGAAAGCCTTTGTGCGCTCCCTGAGCTCATCCCCTGCCATCAAACGTCTCCCTTTTCTCCCCTCTCCCCTTCCGCGTTCCGCGTTCCGCGCTCCGCGCTCAGAACAGTCCCTTCACCGTCCCTGTCTTCACGTCCACGTCGATTCGCCGGAAGGCGGGATCCGACCCCGTGCCGGGCATCAGCTTGATGGCCCCGGCCACCGGCACAAGGAATCCGGCCCCCTTGTAGACAAGGATGTCGCTGATCGGCAACTGCCAGCCCCGCGGCCGTCCCTTCAGATCCGGATCGTGGGACAGGCTGAGATGCGTCTTGACCATGCAGGTGCCCAGCTTCGCGGCTTGGGGATCCGCCTCGTACATCTTGAGTTTTTTCCGCGCCCTTTCCGTGTAGGTCACGCCGTCGGCGCCGTAGACCTCCCTGGCGATCAGCTCCACGCGTCTGCTGAGGGGCGCGTCCAGTTCGTAGAGGAAATCGAAGCGGCTCTCTTCCGCGCAGGCCTGCACGACGGCCTCGGCCAGTTCCGCGGCGCCCTCCCCGCCCTTCAGCCAGTGCTCGGACAGCGCGCAGAGCGCGCCGTTGGCTTCCGCGATTCTCCGGACCAGCGCGATCTCGGCCTTCGTGTCGGTATAGAAGCTGTTGATGCAGACCACGGGCCGGACCCCGCTCTTCTTGATCGTCTCGATATGGGCAACGAGGTTTTCGCACCCCTTCTCCAGGAGTTCCAGGTTCTCCTTTGTGTACGCGCTGTCCAGAGGCAGCCCCGGCTTCACCGTGGGGCCGCCGCCGTGCATCTTCAGGGCGCGGATCGTGGCCACGAGGACGATGGCATTCGGCTTGAGGCCCGAGAAACGGCACTTGAGGTTCCAGAATTTCTCGAACCCGATGTCGGCGCCGAAGCCGCTCTCCGTCACCAGGTAGTCGCCCAGCCGGATGGCGATCTCGTCGGCGATGATCGAGCTCTGGCCGATGGCGATGTTGGCGAACGGACCGGCATGCACGAAGACCGGTTGCCCTTCGACGGTCTGCAGCAGGTTCGGGTTGACCGCTTTCACCATCCACGCCGTCATGGCGCCATCCACGCCGAGGTCGGCCGTGGTCACTTCCCTGCCCTGCTTGTCGTAGGCAACGACGATGCGAGCCATGCGCTGCCGGAGATCCTTCAGATCCCGGGAGACCGCCAGAATGGCCATGATCTCGCTCGACACGGTGATCGCGAAACCGGAGTCCATCTCGAACCCGTCCTGCTTGCCCCCGCGCCCGATCCTGATGTTGCGCAGCGCCTGGGCGCAGAAGTCCATCACCCATCTGAGCTCCACGCGTTCGGGGTCGATGTCCAGGCGCTTCAGCCCGATCTTGGCCAGGCGCGCGTCGTCATAGTTGTTCTCGTGCTGCATGCGCGCGGTCAGGGCCACCATGGCCAGGTTGTGCGCGTTGGTGATGGCGTCGATGTCGCCGGTGAGCCCGAGAGAGAACTCCGTGAGCGGGATGCACTGGGCCAGACCGCCGCCGGCCGCGGAGCCCTTGATGTTGAAGGTGGGACCTCCGCTGGGCTGGCGGATGGCGCCCACGACTTTCTTGCCGATCTTGCCCAGCCCCTCGACCAGGCCCATGGAGGTTGTGGTCTTGCCTTCGCCGAGCGGCGTGGGCGTAATGGCGGTGACGTCGATGTACTTGCCCTGGGGCTGATTGCGCAGCCGGCTGATGACCCGCAGGAAGTCCACCTTGCCCACGCGCTTGCCCATGGGAATCAGTTCTTCCTTCTCGAGACCCAACTCCTCGCCGAGCCGGGCAAAGGATTTCATGTTCTCTTCGGCGGCCTCGGCAATTTCCCAATCCTTCATCTTCACGGGATCCAGCACGGGTCTCGACATGTCTTCACCTCCCCGGCGTCATGGCCGGCATTACGCACACTGACCGCAGTATAGCGCTCCCTGAGGGTATCGCAAGGCGGATGCGGGGTTTCCCGCATCTTGCTTGACATTGTTTGCGGCTGAGGGCAGGTTCGGGTTCGCCCTTGCGGGCACACAGGCAGGGAGAAGAGCATGGCCGGCAATCGGATACTGTGGATAGAGGACGATCCCGACGTGATCGACGCCGTCGGTCCCAGGCTTGAGGAAGAGGGCTGGCGGTTGACCACGGCCTCTTCGGCCGCCGAAGGCAAGCGCCTGGCCGCGGAACGCAAACCCGACCTGATCATCATGGACATCATCATGCCCGGCGAGCACGGCTTCAGCGCCATCGAGGACCTGAAGAGCAGCGCCGGCCTGGCCGATGTGCCGGTCGTGATCTTCACCAGCGTCACCCACCGCTGGAAAGAGACCAGCGCCACGCGCCGCGACGGGATGCTGACCGAGGCCGAGGCATTCGTGGACAAGGCCGACGGCCCGGAGCTGCTCGTTGAGACTGTCCGCAAGTACCTGCAGGGCTAGTCGGGGAGGCTGAAGCCGAAGCGCGCCCAGCGACCCGGTTCGGATTCGGCCCAGACGCGTCCCCCGTGCAGTTCCATGATGTGCCTGCACAGGAACAACCCCAATCCGCTGCCCCGGCGGCCGCGCGTGGCCTCGGTGTCGAGACGCTGGAACTTCTGAAAGAGCTTCGCGCCCTGGTCGGCGGCGAACCCGGGGCCCTCGTTCCACAGGCTGGCGCAGAGGCCGCCGGGTTCGGGCTTGACCTCCAGCCGGGCTTGCCCGCCTTCCTTGCCGTACTTGGCCGCATTCGTGAGGAAGTTGGTCAGAACGATCCGCATGAGCGCGGCGTCTGCCTTCGTCTCCAGGCCTTCCGGGCATGCCACGGTCAGCGCGATGCCGCGCGACTGCAGCAGGTCCTCGGTCTGCGAAACGGCCGGGTCAACGACGTCTTTGCGGAAATCCACGGCGGTCGTGTGGACTTCCATCTCGTCTTCCTCGATCCGGCAAAGGTCCAGGTAGTTCTTCGCCATGTCCCGGACCTCCTCGCAATTGCGCCGGATGCGCTCCAGCGCGCGGCGCCCGCTCGTGGGCATTGGCTCCGGCGCGCCCAGCGCGTGGTTGCTGAGTAGGTGTATGGCGTTGAGGGGTGACAGCAGCTCGTGCGACACAAAACCGAGCGTCTCCATGTAGTTGCGGTTGACGCGTTCCAGCCGCTCGTTGGCCAGGGCCAGCGCGCGGTTGCGCTGCCGCAGCTCCCGGTCACGCGCGACGACGGCTTTCTGCATCTCACGGAAGGCGCCGGCCAGACGGGCGATCTCGGCACAGGCGGCGGGCACCGCGATCTCGCGCCCCCAGTCGCCGCGCGCCAGCTCGTTCGCGGCTTCGCCCAGTTTCCTGACGGGCCTCTCGATACGGGCGCTCACGAAGAGCGCGATGAGCGCGGCCAGCAGGCCGGCGGCCGAAAGCGGCGCCAGGAACCGCAGGATCAGCGCCGTTCCCATGGCGCGATAGGGCGCCTCCAGCAGCCCGACGTACAGCATTCCGACGATGCGCCCGGAGGCGTCGCGCAGGGGTTCGTACCCGCTCAGGTACCACGCATCCACGACCCAGGCCCGATCGCGCCATGCCTCGCCGCCCGCGAGCACCTTGCGGCGGACCTCGTCCGAGACCAGGGTTCCCAAGGCGCGGCGGCCGTCGGCGCCGCGCACGTTGGTGGCCACCCGGCAGCCGTCCAGGAACACGGTCACGGTGCCAAGCGGTTTGCCTTCGTATGCGTCTTCGCCGAACATCATGTCGCGCAGTTCGTCCACGAGGCGGAAGTCCAGGTTCAGCGCGCGTCCGCCGTACAGCAGCCCTGCCACGCGGCCCTGCGCGTCCGTGATGGGACAGGCGGCCCACCAGAACAGGGCGGACGTCGTGCGTCGCCCGGGCGCGCCCTCCGCCATGTTCACCGCCACGGCCTGGCGCAGGTCCGCCCCGCCTTCGGCCTGCAGGCGGTCCTCCTCCAGAAGCACGGTGCCGCGCGCGGTGTTCCCTTCCAGGGCCCGCCTCAGAACGGGGTCGCGGTCGAGCGGAACGCGCGTGTCGTCCGCGGGGTACTGCCCGGCCACGGCGCGGCCCGCGGCGTCGCACACGTTCAGCACGTGCAGCCCGAGATCCTGCCGTGCCCGGTCGAGCCGCGCGGCCAGCCGGTCGTCATCGAGCGCCAGGCCGATTGCGCTGTTCTGAATGCGCTCGGCCATGCGCGCGAGTCGGCCTTCGTAGTAAACCAGCAGCGTGTTGATGTTGTGATTGACGCGCTGCTGGGCCTCCCTGACGACGCTGCGCCGTATGGCGGTGACGCCCACTCCGCCGGCCAGCGTGATGGCGAGAACCGCGATGGCGAGCATGCCGCCCATGAGAACCTGTCGAATGGGGACGCCTGGCCGTTCGGTCTTCACGGGCATGCTGCATCTCCCCGGGCCGCGCATCGGCTCGCCAATTTGCTCCCGCGGAATCCGGACGCGGGCATCTTATGTCCAAGCGGGCGCAGCCGCAAGGCCGATAGCGTCCGGCAGATTCGCGTTGATGCCGGCAGGCGCGGCGAGTATCATGGGGGTGGTTTGCGTATCCATGACGCGCAGCGGCCGTGGAGCGTCCGCGGCAGCCAACCCAACCGGCAAGCGGAATGAAGATTGCAGTCAGCGGCAAGGGCGGCGTGGGCAAGACGACCATCAGCGCGCTGATCGCTTATGCCCTGCGCGACGCCGGCCACCGGGTCATCGCGATTGACGCCGACCCGGATTCCAACCTGCTGGCCTGCATGGGCTACCCCCGTCCCGACAGCGTGCGCCCCCTGGTTGAACTCAGGGATCTGATCGAAGAGCGCACGGGCGTCAAACCCGGCACTGTGGGCGGCATGTACAAACTCAACCCGCGCGTCGACGACCTCCCGGACAGGTACGCCGTGGAC
Organism: Lentisphaerota bacterium; assembly: GCA_016873635.1. Lineage (GTDB taxonomy): Bacteria > Verrucomicrobiota > Kiritimatiellia > UBA8416 > VGWJ01 > VGWJ01. The sequence goes on from VGWJ01000035.1 coordinate 20,659, forward strand.
GTGGACGGCATCAAGGTGCTCGTCGCCGGCGCGGTGAAGAAGGGCGGAAGCGGCTGCTACTGCCCGGAAAACGCGCTGGTGCGCACGCTCGTGGCGCACCTGCTGCTGGACCGCGGCTCGGCGCTGGTCCTGGACATGGAGGCGGGCGTGGAGCATCTCGGCCGCGGCACGGTCGAGGCCGTGGACCGCCTGCTCATCGTGGTGGAGCCCGGCCGTCGCAGCGTCGAGACCGCGTCCCGCATCCGGGCGCTGGCCGCGGACCTGGGCCTGGCCCACGTCGGCATCGTGGGCAACAAGATCCGCGGCGAGGCGGACCTCGCTCTGCTGCGCGGACTGTTCCCGGATGCGGATGTCGCCGGAGCCGTTCCCTATGACGAGCGGCTGCGCGAAGCGGAGATCGGAGGCCGGCCGGCGCGCGGCGCCAGTCCCGAAGCGGACCGGGCCGTCGCGGCGATCGTGACGCGTCTCAACGGCTAGGAGAGCAGACATGGCTGCAGCAACGGCAACGCTGGAATACGCGGACCGGGCTTCCCGCGAGATGCGGGAGCGCGCCGCCGCCCGGAACATACCGACGATATGGGACCGCTACGAGGACGTGCAGCCCCAGTGCCGCTTCGGCAAGCTCGGAATATGCTGCCGCATCTGCAGCATGGGCCCCTGCCGCATCAGCCTCAAGGAAGGCAAGCCGCCGCTGGTGGGGGCCTGCGGGGCCGACGCGGACACCATCGCGGCCCGCAACGTGGCGCGCATGATCGCGGCCGGCACGGCCGCCCATTCCGACCACGGGCGCAGCATCGCCCACACCCTGCGCCTGGCGGCCGATACGGACCAGGCCGACTACCAGATCAAGGACGAGGACAAGCTGCGCGCGCTGGCGCGGACGTACGGGATCAAGACCGAGGGCCGCGAGGCGCGGCAGATCGCGCGCGAAGTCGCCTCCGCCGCGCTGGATGAATTCGGCCGGCAGGAAGGCGAAATGGTCATGCCGACCACCGCCCCCGCCGCCCGGCAGCGGGTGTGGAAAGACCTCGGCATCTACCCCCGCTCCATTGACCGCGAGGTCGTGGAGCTGATGCACCGCACGAGCATGGGCGTTGACGCCGACTACCGCAACATCCTGCGCCACGGCATGCGCACGGCCCTGGCGGACGGCTGGGGCGGCTCCATGATCGCCACGGAGCTCTCCGACATCCTGTTCAGCACGCCGCGGCCCCTGCGCTCGACGGCCAACCTCGGCGTGCTCAATCCGCGCCACGTGAATATCATCGTGCACGGCCACGAACCCACGCTCTCCGACGTGCTGGCCGTGATGTCGCGGGACGCGAAGCTCCTGGAGCGGGCCCGGGAGCGCGGCGCCGAAGGCATCACCGTGGCAGGCATCTGCTGCACGGCCAACGAGATCCTCATGCGGCACGGCATCCCGATCGCCGGCAACTTCCTCCAGCAGGAGCTGGCCGTCCTGACCGGCGCGATCGAAATGATGGTGGTGGACGTGCAGTGCCTCATGCCCGGCCTGAGCGAGCTGGCGAAGTGCTTCCACACCATGCTGATCACCACCTCGCCCAAGGCCCGTATGCCGGGCGTGCAGCACATCGAGTTCCGCGAGGACAAGGGCCGGGCCGTCGCCCGCGAGATCCTCGAGACGGCCGTGGACAACTTCGCGCACCGCGCCGCGGAGAAGGTCTACATCCCGGACGCGAAGGAGCGGCTCGTGGCGGGCTTCACCAGCGAATCCGTGTTCCGCTTCCTGGGCGGACGCTACCGCGCCACCTACCGCCCGCTGAACGACGGCATCATGACGGGCCGGCTGCGCGGCGCGGCGGGCGTGATCGGCTGCTCCAATCCCAACGTGGACTACGAGAAGGGCCACATCGGACTGGTCAAGGAGCTGCTGAAAAACGACGTGCTGGTCGTGACCACCGGCTGCGACGCGATCGCATGCGCCAAGCACGGCCTGATGCGGCCGGAAGCCGCCTTCGCGCACGCCGGCCAAGGCCTGCAGGAGATCTGCCGCGCGGTGGGCATTCCGCCCGTGCTGCACCTCGGCTCCTGCGTGGACAACAGCCGCATCCTGAGGGTCCTGTCCAACGTCGTCGCCGAAGGCGGGCTCGGCGAGGACATCAGCGATCTGCCGGTGGCGGGCGCCGCGCCGGAATGGATGTCCGAGAAAGCGGTTGCGATCGGCTTCTACTTCGTGGCTTCGGGCGTCTACACGCTGATCGGCCAGCCGCTGCCGATGATGGGCAGCGAAAACGTGCGGCGCTATCTCACCGAGGAGATCGAGCAGGAAGTCGGCGGCAAGTGGGCCTTCGAGCTCGACCCGGTCGAGGCCGCGCACAGGATGATCCGGCACATCGACGGGAAGCGCCAGGCCCTGAAGCTGAAACCGATGATGTACGCGCAGGCGTTCAAGAGCGAGGGATAGCGAGGAATGGCCGGGGACGGCAGGGCACGGGCAGGGTGACTGAGGGACGAGAACGCGGGGCTCCCTTGCGATTCCCTCCAGCCCCATCCCATGCCGTGCAATCCTCTCGAGGAGGCGTAGCATGTCGAAGATCATAGCCGGCGCCGCGATCCGGGGCGCGCACAAGCTGGTGAAGCGGGCCGAGACGGCGCTGGCCGAGGCCATCGCGCAGAAGGGCGAGGACGCCGCGGTCGAGTACCCGAACACGGCGTACTACCTGCCGATCATGCTCCTCTTCCTGGGGCAGCGCGTGAAGAAGCTGGGCGATCTGGAGGAGTCTCTGGCCGAAGCCCGCAAACTGCTCCCCGAGGTCCCGAGCGACGAAGTCTGGCTGCCTTACCTCGGCGACACCCTGGACGCCGGCGTGGCGACCCTGATCGCGGAAGAGACCATCGAGGCCCTGAAGTACGCTGTCGGCCCCGGCCCGGCCGGGGGGTTGTGGCTCGGCTTCACCGACGACGCCACGCTGCGGCTGCAGGGCATCAAGCTGGTGGACGGACGGATGCCGGGATTCGCGGCGATTGTGGGCAGGACCGGGACGAACCGGGAAGCCGTGGACCTGGTGCGCGGCCTGCAGGAACGGAACATCCTGGTCTTCATGGCCGGCCACTCGGGCGGGCGGGCCATCGCCGAACAGCTTGCCGAGGAAGGGATCCAGATGGACTGGAACACGTTCCTGGTTCCCTACGGCAAGGAGATCACGGCGGCCGTGCACTCGCTTAACTTCGCCGCGCGTTCCGCCATGACGTTCGGCGGCATCGAGCCGGGCGACATGCAGGCGGCGCGCAGGATCCTGCTCTACAACAAAAACCGTGTGCGCGCCTTCGTGCTGGCTCTGGATTCGGACCCGGACACGCCCAAGGATCAGCTCATCAGCGACGAGAAGTACGCTACCGCGGCCGGCGCGATCAACTTCGGATTCCCCGTGATTTCCGACGTTGATATTCCCCAGATTCTGCCCACCGGCATCTGCACCTACGAGCACGTGGTCGCGAACGTCCCCCTGGCCGAAATCATTACCCGCTCGGCCGAGGTCCGGGGTCTGACAATCAAGATCGAGAAGATCCCGATCCCGGTGCCCTACGGCGCGGGATTCGAAGGCGAACGCGTGCGCAGGGAGGACATGTTCGTCGAGTTCGGCGGGAAGTACACCGATGCCTTCGAGCTGCTGCGAATGAAACATCCGGCCGAGGTGGAGGACGGGAAGATCGAGGTGGTCGGTCCGGAAATCGATGCGATGGAGCAGGGAAAGGCCTATCCCCTCGCCATCCTCGTGGACGTGGCCGGCCGGCAGTTCCAGGAGGACTTCGAGTCCGTGGTGGAGCGGCGCATTCACGAGTTCATCTCGTGCGCGAACGGCATCTTCCACATGGGGCAGCGGGCGATCATCTGGCTCAGAATCAGCAAGGACGCGCAGCGCAAGGGCTTCAAGATCCGGCACTTCGGGGAGATCCTGGTCGCCAAGATCCACAATGAGTTCTCCACGATCATCGACCGCGTGCAGGTGAAGCTGATCACCGATGCGGAGGCCGTGAAGAAGCCGATGGAAGAGGCGCGGGCCGTCTACAGCCAGCGGGACGACCGCATCGCCGGAATGACGGACGAGGACGTGGAGGATTTCTACTCGTGCGTGCTGTGCCAGTCGTATGCGCCCAACCACGTGTGCATCGTGACGCCGGAGCGCCTGGGGCTGTGCGGCGCGTACACCTGGCTCGACTGCAAGGCTTCGCACCAGATCAACGCGCACGGGCCGAACGAGCCGGTCAAGAAGGGGGAATGCCTGGACCCGGTGCGGGGCCAGTGGAAGAACATCAACGACTACATCAATGTGAAGTCGAACGGCAACCTGGAGCGGTTCAACGCCTACTCGATCCTCGAGGAGCCGATGACCTCCTGCGGCTGTTTCGAGTGCATCTGCGCCATTGTTCCCGAGGCCAACGGCGTCCTGATCGTGGACCGCGACTACACGGGCATGACGCCCGTCGGGATGAAGTTCTCGACGCTGGCCGGCCAGATCGGCGGCGGGACGCAGACGCCGGGCTTCGTGGGCATCGGCAAGCTGTATATATCGAGCCCCAAGTTCATCTCGGCCGAGGGCGGCATCGAGCGCGTGGTCTGGATGCCCAAGGCGCTGAAGGAGGAGGTCGCCGGCCGGCTGCAGGAGCGGCTGAAGAAAATCGGCAGGGAAGATCTGCTCGACAAGATCGCGACGGAGGAAGACGCGGAGACGCCGGACCAGCTCCTGGAATACCTGCGGAAGGCGGGGCATCCGGCGCTGCGCATGGACCCGCTGCTGTGAGGGAGAAGGTTCCGGTCGCGGAGCGACAGGGAGGTAAGCGATGCCATTGACCGCCATGCAAGTATACAAGAACCTGCCCAAGAGCCATGCCAACTGCGGAGACTGCGGTTTCCCGACGTGCATGGCGTTCGCCATGCAGGTCGCGGCCAAGCAGAAGGCGATTACGGACTGCCCGCATCTTTCCGAGGAATCCAAGGGCGCGATGGCGGACGCTTCGGCGCCGCCCATGAAGCTCGTGCGCATCGGTCCGCCGGGCGAAGCGGGCGTGGAAATCGGGCAGGAAACGGTCATGTTCCGGCACGAGGAGAAGTTCCGCAAGCCGCCGGCGCTTGCCGTCACAATCGCGGCTTCGCTGTCGGATGAGGAGGCGCTGGCCCGCCTGGAACGGATCAACGCGGCGGTCTTTACCCGGGTGGGAGAGGAGATCGGCGTGCGCCTGGCGGCGGTCGATCTGGAGGGCCTGTCCGCGGGCGCCGCGGCGGCGCGCGTGAAGGCCCTGGCCGGCAAGAGCCGCGCGCCCCTGGTCCTGATGTCCGCAAGCCCCGCCGCGCTGGCCGGGGCGGCGAAGGCCGTCGCCGACAGGAAGCCGCTGATCTATCGGGCGTCGGGATCCGATGCCGAAGCCGTGATCGGGATTGCCGCGGAGAACAAGTGTCCCCTGGCGGTCCATGCGGACTCCCTGGAGGCCCTGGCGGACCTGGCGAAGGCCGCGAAGGACAGGGGCGTCGAAGACATCCTCCTCTCCTTCGACGGCCGGGATACGGCCCGCAGCATCCGCGAGATCACGCGCGCCCGGCGGGCGGCCCTGAAGAAAGGCTTCCGCGCGCTGGGCTATCCCGCCATGGTGGACGTGGCCGTGGACGATCCCCTCAAGGAAACGGTCCTGGCCGGCACGTTCGCGGCCAAGTACGCCGGCGTCATCCTCCTCAACGGCCTGGACGGCGCCGAGCTGCTTCCCGTGCTCACGACCATCCAGAACATCTATACCGACCCGCAGGTTCCGAACACGGTGGAAGCCAAGCTGTACGAGATCGGCAACGTCAACGAGAATTCGCCGGTGATGTTCACGACGAACTTCTCTCTGACCTACTTCTGCGTCGAGGGCGAAGTGGAGCGCAGCAAGATGCCCAGCTACGTCTGCGTGGTGGATACCGAAGGCCTGGGCGTGCTGAACGCGTACGCGGGAGACAAGCTCTCGCCGGAGAAAGTCGTGAAGACGCTGCAGGCGCAGAAGGTGGCGGACAGAGTCAGGCACCGCAAGCTGATCATTCCCGGACTTCTGCCGTCTTTCCGCGCCGAGATCGAGGACATCTCGGAGTGGAAAGAAGTCATCATCGGGCCGGAGAACGCGAGCGGCATTCCCGCGTTTCTGACGGCAAACTGGAAATAGCGGTTCTCTCCGGGACGACGCCGTATGCCTGCCCACACGGTAGCTTTCCTGCCTCTCAGCAAGACGGTCACGGTTCCGGCGGGCGTCAGCCTGCTGGAGGCCGCCGGGATGGCGGGCATTGTCATCAACAGCGTGTGCGGCGGCGACGGGATCTGCGGCCGCTGCAAGATGATCATCCGGGAGGGACACGTCGGCGGCGGAACCACGATGCTGCTGACGCGCGAGGAAATCCGGCAGGGAATGGTGCTGGCGTGCCAGAGCTACGTGCGCGGCGACATCGTCGTCGAGATCCCGGAGGAGACGCGGGCCGCCGAAAAGATCGTCGTGGACGAAGATGCGCAGCGGTTCCGCGCGTTCCGGCCGGGCATCACCCCGAAACGCTATGCCCGGTCCCCGCTGGTGCGGCGGGTCTTTCTGCGGCTGGACCGGCCGAGCATGGACGACAACCTGGCCGACCGGCAGCGCGTCCAGAAAGCGCTTGCCGAGCGGGCCGGCACACCCTCGACGCAGATGGGCCTGAAGATCCTCCGCCGGCTCCCCGACATCCTGCGGGAAGGCGGCTATGCGGTCACGGCCACGATCGGAAGACGGCGCGATGTGGCCGAGATCATGGACATCGAGCCCGGCAACACGTCCGAGAAGAACTACATCGTCGTGGTGGACGTGGGCACCTCGACCGTCGTGGCGCATCTTGTGGACGCGGTCCGATCGGCCACGGTGGACGCGCAGGCCTGCTTCAATTCCCAGTCCGTGTACGGCCGCGAGGTGACGGCCCGCATGATCGTGGCGGAGAAACGGGGTGCGGAGCCGCTCCAGCAGGCCCTCGTGGCCGACATCAACCAGCTCGTCTCCACCCTTGCGTCGCGCAACGGCGTGCGCGCCAGGGACATCACGGCCGCCGTGTGCTCCGGCAACACGACGATGATGCACTTCCTGCTCGGGCTTCCGACCGGGAACATCCGGCGCGCGCCCTTCATCGCGGTCAGCACGGACTCTCCCCCTTTCCGGGCGGCGGAGGTGGGGATCAAGATCAACCCGCGCGGGCTGCTGTTCACGATCCCCGGCATCGGCAGCTGGGTGGGCGGGGACCTGACGGCCGGGATTCTGGCCACCGGCCTGCATCAGCGCGAGGAAGTCACCATGCTCATCGACGTGGGCACCAACGGGGAGATCATCATCGGCAACAGGGACTGGCTGACGGCCTGTTCGGCGTCGACGGGGCCGGCCCTGGAGGGCGCCGGCGTCAAGTGCGGGATGATCGCCGAGAAGGGGGCCGTCGAGCAGGTGTATGTGGAAGACGGGCAGATCCGGTGCAAGGTGGTCGGGAATGTTCCGCCGTCGGGCATCTGCGGTTCGGGCATCATCGATCTGCTGGCCGTGCTGGTGGACCGGGGCATCGTCGACCGGGCGGGGACGTTCGTCGAGGGCCGCGATCCGGCGCTCCGGTTCCGGGACGGGCTGGGAGAATTTGTGCTGGCCCGCGCCGCGCACGACCGCGGGGCGGACGGCGGCGACGGCCGCGAGGTTTATGTCACGCAGGAAGACGTCCGCAATATCGTCACGGCCAAGGCGGCGGTCTTTGCCGCCGTCAAGATCATGCTGGACCGCCTCAGCCTCGCCGTTTCCGACGTGAAGAGAATTTTCCTGGCGGGCGGATTCGGGAGCTACATCAACCGGCGCAACGCGATCCGGATCGGGCTCCTGCCGGATATTCCGGTTTCGAGCATCCAGTACGTGGGCAACACGTCCATCTGGGGGGCGTCCCTGGCCGCGCTCTCCGCGGAGGCGTATGACGCGCTGGGGGACATCCGGCGGAAGACGACGTATTATGACCTGATGGGAAGCCCCGACTACGTTGAGCAGTTCAGGCGGGCGATGTTCCTGCCGCACACGGATATCGAGCTGTTCCCGTCGGTGGTCGAAGAGGCGGAGGCGGCGGCGACGCGCTGAACGCCGCGCGCCGTCGCGGAGAAAGCCGAGCGGCTGAGGCCGCGGAGGAGGACGTTCCATGGCGCGCGTCATCGTGGTGACGGGCAAAGGGGGAACGGGAAAAACCGTTGCTTCCGCGCTCATCGTGAAGCATCTGAAGGAACACGCGCGGGGTCCGATTCTGGCGCTGGACGCGGACCCGGACTGCGACCTGGGCTCGGTCCTGGGCTTGAAAGTCGAAAGCACGATCGGCGACCTCCGCGAAGACACGCTGAAGAGAATCAAGGATCTGCCCGCCGGCCTGTCCAAGACCAGCTACATCGAGGCGGGTCTGCACCAGGTCATCACCGAGGCGGAGAAAGTGGACCTGATCACGATGGGCCGCGCGGAAGGCCCCGGCTGCTACTGCTACATCAACAGCATCCTGCGCAAGTTCGCCGACGACCTGCAGGCGGCGTACGAGTGGGTGGTGATGGACAACGAGGCCGGGCTCGAGCACCTGAGCCGGCGCACGGCGTCGCACGTGGACCACCTGATCGTCATGGTAAGCCGGGATCCGCTCTCGGTGGACTGCGCGGAACGGATCGTGACGCTCGTGTCGGATCTGAAGAACGACGTGCGGCGGAAGCACGTGCTCTTCAACGGGGTGGACGAGGCCCGGGCGGCCGCGATCGAGGCAAGAATCGCCCCCCTGGGCCTGGAGCGGCTGGGCGTGCTCCCGTTCGACCCGGCCGTGGAAACGTGCGTCGGCGAGCGCCGCTCGCTGTTCGAACTTCATACCGGGCCGGCGGCGGCCCGCATCGCGGAAATCATGCGCAAGATGGAGGAGCCGAAGCCATGCAAGTAGCTGACGTGACGGAGAAGTGGACGAACCGGATCAACACGGTAACCCTGGGCGCGACGCGCGAGCAGGGAGGGACGCGGGGCCGCACCGTGACGGTGGGCGGGGAAACGACGCTGCCGTTCCTGACCTTCGAGGGCGAGATTCCGAACCGGCCGGCGATCGCCGGCCTGGTGGCTGATGTCGTTCCCGACGGCTGGCCCGATGTTCTGACGGCAGCCGTCGGCGACGCGATCCGGTCGCCGGCGGCGTGGGCGCGGCGCTGCGTGGACGACCTCGGCGTTGACCTGATCTGCCTCAAGCTCCTCGGGGCGGACCCGTCGGGCCGCAACCTGCCCCCCGGCGAATGCGCGAAAGCCGTCCGCGCGGTGCTCGAAGCCGTGGACGTTCCGTTGATCATCTGGGGTTGCGGGGATGAAAACAAGGACAACGAGGTGCTGCCGGAGTGCTCCCAGGCGGCCCGGGGCGAAAACTGCCTGCTGGGCTCGGCCACCGAGAAGAACTACCGGACCATGGCGGCGATCGGCCAGGCCGACAAGCACAAGCTCATCGGCGAAGCGCCGGTGGATATCAACATCGCCAAACAGGTCAACATATTGCTGCAGGACGCGGGCTTCGACCTGAACGACGTGGTCATGAACCAGGTGACCGCGGCGCTCGGGTACGGCTTCGACTATGTGTACACGATCTTCGAGCGCGTGCGGATCGCGGGGCTCAAGGGCGACAGGCACATGGCGCTGCCCCAGATCGCCAACGTGGGCTGGGAGGCGTGGAAGGTGAAGGAAGCGCTGGCGGACGAAGACGTGCTGCCCGGGTGGGGCAAGCTCAAGGAACGCGGCCCGCGCTGGGAAGCCGCGACAGCCGCCGGATACCTGCAGGCCGGAGCGGACATCATCGTGCTGGCGCATCCCGACGCCATCAAGGTGACGCGCGAAAGCATCGGGGAACTGATGGGGTAGAAGGGGACGGCAGCCGTCCCTTCCCTACCCCTGCCAACCCGCCGGAACAAGGAGGGAACAGACATGATACTGGTTGGAGAAAGGATCAACACCGGCTTCAAGGACATCAAGCAGGCGGTTCTCGACAAGGATCCCGGGCCGCTCCGGGAGTGGGCGCAAAAACAGGCTGCCGCCGGCGCGACCTACCTGGACGTGAACCTGGGAGCCGTCTCGGCCGACGCGGCCGTCATGTGCTGGATGATCGAGCAGGTCCAGAGCGTCGTGGAGACGCCGGTCTCGATCGACACCAACAAGGCGTCCATTCTCGCCGAGGCGATCAAGGTCTGCAACAAACCGCCGCTGATCAACTCCACAACCGCGGCTCAGGAGAAGCTGGACGCGTTCCTCCCGATCGCCGCCGAGCACAACGCCTCGATCATCGGGCTGTCCATAGACGAGACGGGCACCCCCAAGAGCGCCGACGGGCGCGTGGAGAAGGCGGGCATGGTGCTGGCGGCGGCCACGGAGGCCGGAATCCCGCCGGAGCACGTTTTCCTGGACCCGATCGTGATGCCCCTGAAGTACATGCAGGACCAGATGCGCGAGATCCTGGAGGCGGTGCGTCAGTTCCGGCTGTTCTCGGATCCGCCGCCGCACATCATCTGCGGCCTGTCCAACGTGTCGAACGGCACCACGCACAAGAAGCTGATCAACCGCACCTTCCTGGTGATGGCCGTCGGCTGCGGGCTGGACGCGGCCATCTGCGACGTGACCGACGGCGATCTCGTTGACGCCGCCAAGACGGCGGAGCTGGTCATGAACCGGGAGATCTACGCGGACTCGTACATCAAGCCCGCATCCGCATGAAGGCGCTGATCCTGTGCAGCGGCGGACGCGCCCGCCGGCGGAAGGACGTCCGGTACATACAGAAACTGGACACGCGCTTCGCGCGGCGCGTGCTCGTCAACCTGCGCGGCGAGCCGGGCGCCTGCGCTTCCTGCGGGCCGGACTGCAACCTCTGCCGCGAGCGCTACGCCGGGCGGTTCGGCCGGGACATCGCCGGCGCAGTGGAGTTTCCCGCCGTCCTGCCCTACCTGCTCGAGAATCCGCGCGCGCTGCTGCCGCGGGAAGTGCCGCCCCACGACGTCATCCTGGCCGTCGCGATTCATGAACAGATCCTGCTCGAGGCGGCCAGGACCTGCGGCCGGTGGGGCACGCGGGGCATCGTCGTGCCCCTGGAGGCGCCGGACTGGATCTCCGGCGCGGCGCGCGCCGAGATCCACCGCGTCTGCGAGCGGCAGGGCGTGGAGGTTGCGTTCCCCAAGCCGTTCTGCGCGTTCATGCCGCCGCGCGGGAGCGTGCTGGCGCGCTTCCGCGAGCATTTCCACGTGGGACGGCCGGACGTGAAGCTCACGATCGAAAAGGGCGCGATCACTGACGCCGAGGTGCGGGTCTCGGCGGCCTGCGGGGCCACGTACGCCGTCGCGCGCTGGCTGGCCGGCAGGAAACTCAGCGAGAATCTCGAGATCGAGGTGATCTCCAAGCGCTGGCACGCGTTTCCGTGCACGGCCAGCATGGAGCGCGACCCGGAACTGGACGACGAAACGCCGCTCCACGTGGCCGGCCAGGCGCACTACGCCATCCTGGCGCCTTACAAGCAGACCGTCGCCGGGCTGGAAAGCCCGCTGGTGACCTCGCCGCTGGGCAAGCTGGTGCAGCGTCCCATCCCGCCCGCGGAAAACCTGGCCCGCATAGACGAGGCCAAGGCGTTTGTCCTCGACTCGCTCGCGGAAACCGGCTCGGTCACGTTGCGCGAACTTCGACAGTCGCGGCGCGTCTCCCCCGCGGCGCTCAACTCGGCCCTGCTCATCCTCAAGCGCGAAGGCCGCATCCGGTCGGACGGCGCGCGCATCTCCCGCGCCCCGCCCGTCTAGCCAAGCCCTCTCCCCCTGCGGCCCCACGCCCGCGTCTCAGTCTGCTCCAAGAGTCACGTGGGGACAGTCGAACGCAGATGTCGGCGCCGGGAGCCAACTGCCGGGATCAGAAGTCCAGGGGGCTCTTACGTTCCTTCAGCGTGCGGCTCTTCACCGTATGCGTGTAGATCATGGTGGTGCGCACGTCGCTGTGCCCCAGCATCTCCTGGATGGTTCGAATGTCGTAGTTGTTCAGCAACAAGTGGCTCGCAAAGCTGTGCCGCAAATGTGCGCGGTGACCCGCTTCGGAATGCGCGCCCGGCGAGCCA
>VGWJ01000036.1 GCA_016873635.1 Lentisphaerota bacterium
GACAGCTCCGCATGACGTCCTTTGTCGCGAGCTTTGTCGCGAGCTTTGTCGAACCCGCTATGCGCGAACCCCTTGCGACTCCGACAAAGCTCGCGACAAAGAGGGTGAAGAGGCTTATCTTAGCGCCCTTCGCCTCTGCGCTTGAAATCCGCGCCCGCCGGTGACACGCTCTTACCCGGCCACGACCCTGCGGAACGGACGGCCGGGCGCGGCACAACACGGGAGCGCTGCATGAAAATTAAATGGATGGCGGTTGCCCTGCTGGCGGTCGTCGCCGCCGTCGTCGCCTGGCGCGCCATCCGGGAACTGGCCGAAGTCCGCCACATGCGCACGGCCGCGGAGCGGCGGCTCGAAAGGGAGCGCGCCCTGTTTGAGGAGACCAGACTATGAAATTCGCGTGTCCTTACTGCGGTCAGCATCTCGACGCCGATGAAGATATGGCAGGGACGGAACTCGACTGTCCCGTCTGCGCCAAACCCATCGTGGTACCCGCGCCGGAAGCTGTTCCGCCTCCCCCGCCGCAACCTCCGGCCGCCGCGGTTCCGCCTTTGCCGGACACTCCACCCGCGCCGGCCGTGGAGCCCGAACCTGTTATTCCTCCCCCGCCGCCCGTGCCTGAACCTGTTCCGTCTCCCCCGCCGGAACCGCCGGCCTCAGCCGTTCTGCCCGTCGTGAAAACGGTTTCGCCGCCCGCGGAACCCCTGCCGTCCACCGGGAGCGAGGCGCCTCCGCGGGTGGAAGCGAGTCCTGCCGCGCCGGACGCGGAGCCGCCGCCGCCGGTCCCGGAACCCCCGGTTCCGGAGCCGCCTCTGCCGGAGAAAGCCAGGCTGCTGCGCGATTGTTTCGCGGCCGCGGTCAGCCCCGGCGCGGGCGTGCATCTGTCGCCCGTACCCGAAAAGAAACTGCTGAACGCGCGCAAGACCTTCGCCCGGGAGATCGCCGCGGACGAGCGTGCGGTCGTTTTCGTCGATTTCACCGCCTTCGGCACCGGGAAGAGAGGCATCCTCTTCACGGATCGACGCTGCCTGCATGCGACGGCCTCGCCGGGAGCCTGCGAGTCGCTGGAATACGACGATATCCGCGGCTGCGCGCTGAAGCGCGGCTTTCCGCACTACGACTTGAGCGTCATCCTCGCAAACGGCGCCAGCCGGCAAGTCGGACTCGGCACCCCGGCCGCGCAAGGCGCGTTTGAGGCCTTCTGCGGCCTGCTGGCCGCCGCCAAGACCGCCTGACGCCTTCGCCTTCCGCGCCGCGCCCCGGCCGCCCGCCCCTCCCGAACGCGCCGCGCCGGACGTCCGGCGTGGATGCCGCGCATTCGCCATTTCCTTTCCCGGCCTTCTCTGCTACCTTCCCCGCCATGAGCCTGCTGCGCGTCACGCTCGCGGACGGCCGCGTGGTCGAATGCCCGCCGGGCACCGAAGTCGGCTCGCTCGCCGACCCGTCCGCGGCCCCGAAGGACCTGCCCTACCTGGGCGCCCTGGTCAACAACGACGTCTCCTCGCTTTCGTACCCGCTATCCGTGAACTGCGCCGTGCGTTTTCTCTCCGCCGACGACTCCCACGGCTGGCGCATCTACCGCCGTTCGCTCTCGTTCCTGCTCGCCAAGGCGGTGCGCGAACTGTGTCCCGGCGCCTCTTTCTCCGTCGACCACTCGCTGGGGCCGGGCCTCTACTGCTCCTTCTCCGCGCAGGGCGGCAACGGCGCATGCATTGCGGCCGAAGAGCTTGCCGCGCTCGAGGCGCACATGCGCCGGGACGTCGCGCGCGACGTGCCCATCGAGCGCCGCAAGATCGCGTTCTCGGAGGCGATCCGACTCTTCCGCGAATCCGGCCAGACGGAGAAGCTCTATCTGCTCCGCTACCGCAATCCGCCCCGCGTGGTCCTGCACTGGTGCGAGGGTTTCACCGACCTCGCGCACGGCCCGCTGGCGCCGCGCACGGGCGTGCTGCGCCACTTCCGGCTCGTCCGCTACGCGCCGGGCTTCGTGCTGCATCTGCCCGAGCGGTCCGACCCCACGCGCGTGCCGCCCTTCGAAGACCAGCCCCATCTCCTGCAGATCTTCCAGGAGCACAAGGAGTGGGGCCGCATCCTGGGCGTCAACACCGCGGGCCGCCTCAACGAGGCCATCGCCGAAGGCCGCATCGAGGACTTCATCATGACCGCCGAGGCCCTGCACGAAAAGAAGCTGGCCCGCATCGCCGACGACATCGCCGGCCGCCGCGAGCGGGTGCGCTTCATCCTCGTCGCCGGCCCGTCCTCCGCCGGCAAGACCACGTTCTCCAAGCGGCTGAGCACCCAGCTGCGCGTCAACGGCCTGCGCCCCGTGACCATCTCGACCGACGACTACTTCGTGGGCGAGAGCAGGAATCCCGTCGACGAGCACGGCCAGCCCGACTACGAGCACCTCGAAGCCGTCGACCTGGAGCTCTTCAACCGCCACCTCGTCGAGTTGCTGGAGGGCCGCGAAGTCGCCCTGCCGCGCTTCGAGTTCGCAAGCAAGAGCCGCGGCGAAGGCGCGCGCCGCCTGCGCATCGGCCCGGAAACGATCGTCATCGTGGAAGGCATTCACGGCCTCAACCCGGAGCTCGCGCGCATGGCGCCGGAGGAATCCAAGTTCCGGATCTACGTCAGCGCCCTCACGCAGCTCAGCGTGGACGCGAACAACCGCATCTCCACGACCGACAACCGCCTGATGCGCCGCATCGTGCGCGACCACAAGTACCGCCGCTACTCCGCGCTGGACACCCTGCGCCGCTGGCCGTCGGTGCGCCGCGGCGAGAAGCGCTGGATCTTTCCCTACCAGCGCTTCGCCGACGCCACGTTCAACTCCGCCCTGGACTACGAGCTGGCCGTCCTGAAGCCGTTCGTCGAACCCCTGCTCATGGAGGTCAAGCCCGATCAGCCCGAATACGCCGAAGCCCGGCGCCTGACCGAGTTCCTCCTGAACTTCCTGACCACCTCCGACCGCCCCGTGCCGCACACTTCCATCCTGCGCGAATACATCGGCGGCAGCATGTTCCGGTACTAGCCCTCCCCGACAAGCGCAATCCAGGCTTGAAACCCGACCGACATGGTGCTAACCAGCGGTCTCACAGGGAGACTTCCCGGTGAAAAGGATTCTGTGCATCGGCGCGGGCTACGTCGGCACGCCGACAATGGCCATGATCGCGAGCAAGTGTCCGGACCTCGAGGTCACGGTCGCGGACATCGACGAGCAGCGCATCGGCGCCTGGCAGTCGGACGATCTGCCCATCTACGAGCCCGGTCTGGACGCGCTGGTAAAATCCTGCCGCGGCCGCAACCTGTTCTTCTCCACCGCGATAGAGAGCGGCATCGCCGCGGCCGATATCGTCTTCGTCAGCGTCAATACGCCCACCAAGACCTTCGGCCACGGCGCCGGCCGGGCCGCCGACCTGCAGTACTGGGAAAAGACCGCGCGGCAGATACTGGCCGCGGCCCGCTCCGACAAGATCGTCGTCGAGAAAAGCACGCTGCCGGTGCGCACGGCGCAGGCCATGGAGCGCATCCTGCGCTCGGGCAGCAGCCTCGCCCGCTTCGACGTGCTGTCCAACCCCGAGTTCATGGCCGAGGGCACCGCGGTGAGCGACCTCGAGAGCCCCGACCGCGTGCTGATCGGCGGGCACGACACGCCCTCCGGCCGCCGCGCCGTGGAAGAGCTGGTCGCCATCTACGCGCGCTGGGTGCCCCGCGAGCGCATTCTCACCACCAACGTCTGGTCCAGCGAGCTCTCCAAGCTCGCCGCGAACGCCTTCCTGGCCCAGCGCGTGAGCTCCATCAACAGCCTCACCGGCCTGTGCGAGGTGACCGAGGCGGACATCGGCGAGGTGGCCCGGGCCATCGGCATGGACGGCCGCATCGGCCCGCGGTTCCTCCGGGCCGGCATAGGCTTCGGGGGTTCGTGCTTCCGCAAGGATATCCTCAACCTGGTTTATCTCTGCGAGGCCTACGGGCAGAAGGAGGCCGCCGAATACTGGGAGCAGGTCGTGCGCATGAACGACTGCCAGCAGGCGCGTTTCGTGACCGGCGTGGTCCGCAACATGTTCAACACCGTCGCCGGCAAACGCATAGCCGTGCTCGGGTTCGCGTTCAAAGCCGATACCGGCGACACCCGCGACAGCCCGGCGATCCGCGTCTGCCGCGGCCTCGCCGAGGAGCGGGCGCGGCTGGTGGTTTCCGATCCCCGGGCCCTGGACAACGCCCGCCGCGACCTGCAGGCCGTGGCGGGCGTGGAGTTCGACCCCGACCCCTACCGCGCCGCGGCCGGCGCCCACGCCGTGCTGCTGCTGACCGAGTGGCCGGAATACGCCGCCCTGGACTACGCGCGCATACTGAAGTCCATGGAACAGCCCGCTTTCATATTTGACGGACGCGGCCACCTCGATCACCGCAAGCTGTTCGCCATGGGCTTCAACGTCTTCGCCGTGGGACGGCCGCCGCTGTCTCACCTGGAGTAGGGAAAGCGCTTCCGGATTTGACGCGGAATTCCGCATCAGGAACTCAGGCAATCGGGAACGAAAGACATGCACAGCAACCCGACGCGCGGCATGAATTCCGAAGGCCTGCGGCACAAGCTGTGGATCGTATATCTCCTCATGTTCGTGCTGCCCACCGGCTACCTGCTCTGCCTGGTCGGCGAGATCTCGCGCGCCGCGGAAGCGGGCGGCGAACCCCCCGCCGCGACGCGCCTCGCCCTGCTGCTGGGCCTGCCCGCGGCCGTCGTGATGTCGGCGGCGGCGTTCCTGCTGCTGTACCATTCGCTGCGCGACATGTACGACCTGGTCAGGACCGTGGAGGGGGTCCTGCGCGAGCTCAAGCCGGAGGGACTGCCTCCGCCGCCGAGCCGCGACGAGGCGCAACAGTTGTCGCACTACGTTTCGCGGCTGATCGACGAGTTCCGCCGACACGTCTCGGCCATCGACCGCTACGCCGAGGAATTGCATGCGGCCAACGTGCAGCTCACGGACCTCGCGCTCGTGGATCCGCTCACGGGACTGTACAACCGCAAGCACGCCATGCACATGCTGGAAATCGAGATCCAGCGCACCGTGCGCGCCGACGGCCGGCTGTCGCTGATGCTCCTGGACGTGGACGGTCTGCCGGCGTTCCGCGCGGCCCGCGGCGACGACGAGGCGGACGGCGCGATCCGCGGGATCGCGCAGAAAGTGGCCGCCAACGTGCGCCGCGTCGATACGGTGGCGCGGCTCGACGCGGGGCGGTTCATGGTTCTCCTGCTGGATACGGGACGCGAGGGCGCGCACACGGCCGCGGAACGCGTGCGCCGGTCGGCCGCCACATGGCGCCCCAAGGCGGAGCAAGCGCCGGGAGCCGCGGCCCTCACGGTCAGCATCGGCGTGGCCACCCATGAGGGCGGCGACGCCGGCGCCGAAGAACTCCTGCAGGCCGCGGAAAACAACCTGCTCCTCGCGCAACGCCGCGGCGAAGATCCCATCGCGGGGCCGCCGTGGCGCTGACCGCCATGCCGGTCCCGATTCCGTTCCTTGCGCCGGCCGACTGCCGTCTCAGGGCCAAAGGCCGCGCCGAACTGTGTCCGCACTGCGGCGAACTGCTGCGCGTGCCCGACGAAAAGCGGGACAACCCCTTCCCCCCGCCGCCGTGACGGACCGCGGCCTGCGCCTTGCCGGCTTCGCGAATATTTGCTTGTCATGCCGCGCGGAACAGGTGATTTCTCTAAACCGTGATACCACTGCCATGGTTCTGCGGCGGAATCGCGCTGGGCGCGGCGCTGGCGGCGCTGGCCCTGCGCGCCCGGTCCGCCGCGCGCGGCGCGGCGCTCGCCGAACGCCTCGCCGCCCAGCAGGCGCGCGCCGCGCAGCTCGAACAGCAGGAAGCGGACCTGCGCCAGCGGCTCGCCGCCGCCGAAAGCGCCCGCTCGCGGCTTGAAGCCACGCTCGAAACCGAGCGGCAGGCCGCCTCGGAGAAGCTGCGCCTGCTCGACGAGGCCCGCGAGAAGCTGCGCGCGGAATTCGAGAATCTCGCCAATCGCATTTTCGAGGATCGCAGCCGCAAGCTCGGCGATGAAAGCCGCCGCAACCTCGAAAGCGTCCTGACGCCCTTGAAAGACCAGCTCGGCGAGTTCCGCAAGCGCGTCGACGACGTGTACGACCGCGAATCCCAGGGGCGCGCCTCGCTGCTCAACGAGATCCGCCTGCTCAAGGACCTGAACCAGCAGATCAGCCGCGACGCGCTGGACCTCACCAACGCCCTCAAGGGCGAAAGCAAGACGCGCGGCACATGGGGCGAGCTCGTCCTGGAAAAGGTGCTCGAGCAGTCCGGCCTCGTCAACGGCCGCGAATACGAGACGCAGGTGTACCTGAAGGAAAAACACGGCGGCGCGGCGGCGCGCTACCCCGACGTGATCGTGCGCCTGCCCGAACAGCGCGACGTGGTCATCGACTCCAAGGTCGCGCTGAACGACTACGAGGCCTACTGCGCCGCGCAGTCCGAGGACGACCGCCGGTCCGCCCTCAAAGCGCACGTGGCGGCGGTGCGCAACCACATTGTCCAGCTCGCCGCCAGGCGCTACGACGAACTGGAAGGCATCCATGCGCTGGACCACGTGGTGCTGTGCATCCCGATCGAGGGCGCCCTGGTGGCCGCGGTTTCCGCGGAGCCGCGGCTGTACGACGAAGCCTTCGAGCGCCGCATCGTGCTGGTGGGCCCGTCGACGCTGATGCTCACGCTGCGCATCATCGCCGCCATCTGGCGCCAGGAATACCAGCAGAAACACGCCCTGGAGATCGCCGAGCGCGGCCGGCTGCTGTACGAGAAATTCGTGGGTTTCGTGGAGGACGTCGCCGCCATGGACAGGAGCCTGGATGCGGCCCGCGAAGCCTGCGCCGGCGCCCGCGCCAAGCTGCAGACCGGCCCCGGGAATCTCATCGGCCAGGCCGAAAAACTGCTCGAGCTGGGCGTCAAAGCGCGCAAACGTCTTGCGTCACAGGCACTCGAGGCGGCGACCGACGACGCCGCTCGTTTCGGGTAGAGCGATCGCATGGCCCGTCCCGCACAGAACCCCGCGCCCGGGTCGCGCCTGCTTTGCCGGCGCGGCGACGTGCTGGAGGTCGTCCTGACGCTTCCCGCACCCGCGGCCGGGCACGCCTGGCTGCGCACCAACGTCGGCCGCGCCGCCGTGGCGCGCCGCGCCGTCGCCGAACACGTCGATTCGGGCAGGCCGCCTCTCGCCCTGGACTGGCACGACATCCCCATGCGCCGGGTGGACGACCGCCGTTTCCGCGCGGCGGCGCCCCTGCACGAAGTCGGACGCTTCGAAGCCAAGGCCTTCTTCCGCGCCGACGGCGCGGATCGGCTGGCCTGGCCCGAGGGCGACAATCTCCGCGTCAAGGTGGAGCCGGCCTCCGACGCCGCCGCCAACTCGGTCTACACCGCCTTCGTGCGCCTGATGGGCGCGCGCCGCGCCGGGGCCGGGCAGCCCCCCGTGGAAGAAGCGCTCCTGCGCGGGCTCGAAGACGCCGGGTACGAAGTCATCCCCCGCTCGGGCACGTTCCGCGATCTGATCCGCCGGCTCGACTTCATCATCGGCACGCTGCGCTTCCGCATCGTCCAGCTCCTGCCCATCCATCCCGTGCCGACCACCTACGCGCGCATGGGCCGGCTGGGCAGCCCCTTCGCGGCCCTCGATTTCACGGAGGTCGACCCGGCCCTGGCGGAGTTCGACCGCAAGACCACGCCCATGGACCAGTTCATCGAGCTGGTCGACGCCGTGCACGCGCGCGGCGCGCGGCTTTTCATGGACATGCCCGTGAATCACACGGGATGGGCGTCGCGCATGCAGATCGCGCATCCCGAATGGTTTCTGCGGAACGGCGATTCCTCCTTCCGCTCTCCCGGCGCATGGGGCGTCACCTGGGAGGATCTCTCCCAGCTCGACTACGCGCACCGCGACCTCTGGCAGAGCATGGCGCGGACGTTCCTGCTGTGGTGCGAACGCGGCGTGGACGGCTTCCGCTGCGACGCCGGCTACATGGTGCCGCAGGCCGCCTGGGAATACATCGTCGCCTCCGTCCGCCGCCAGTACCCGGACACGATCTTCCTGCTCGAAGGGCTGGGCGGCAGGCTGGAGACCACCCGCGCGCTGCTCGGCGAAGCCGGACTGGACTGGGCCTATTCCGAGCTGTTCCAGTCCCTGTCGCGCGCCGATATCGAGCGCTGCCTCGCCGTCGCCGACGCCGTCTGCGCCGCGGACGGCACTCTGATCCATTTCGCCGAAACGCACGACAACCGCCGCCTGGCGGCGCGTTCGCGCGATTTCGCGCGCATGCGCACGGCCCTGGCCGCGCTGCTCGCCCGCAACGGGGCCTTCGGCATGACCACGGGCGTGGAATGGTTCGCGACCGAGAAGATCGACGTCCACTGCCTTACTTCCCTGAACTGGGACAGCGCCGAGAACCAGGTGCATCACATCCGGCGCCTTAACGCCGTCCTGGAGGCCCATCCCGCCTTCCACGCCGGCGCCGCCTTACGTCTGATTCACAACTCTCCGGACGAAGCCCTTGCCGCCAGGCGCGTTTCCGCCGAAGGAGGCCGCGCGGTTCTTGTGCTCGCAAACCTGCGCGACGACGCCACCCAGACGGCCGCCTGGCCGCGCCGCGAATTCGACGCCGCGGGACGGCGCCTCACGGACCTTCTCGGCGGAGCGGCGCCGCTCGTCGAGGACCGCGGCGCGGACCTCGCCTGCCGCCTCGAGCCCGGGCAGGTGCTGTGCCTTTCGACGGAACCGGCCGATGCCGAACGGATTGAGTCGGTCCTGCGGACGCCGGCTTCCGTCCCGGCGCCCTGCCGCGCCCAGACGGCGCGCGCCAAGGCCATGGAGATCCGCCTCTTCTTCCGACCCGACGCTCTTGAAGCGACCGCCGATCCCGACCGCGACGCCGCGGATCTCGCGTGCGACCCCGCGGGCTTCTGCCGCCGCGCGGCCGCCGCCCTGACGCCCGCCGGTCCGGCGGACGCGGCGCGGGACGAAGCCGCGGCTTCCGGCCGGGCCGCGCCCGCCCGCCCGCCGTCCGCCCATGCGCCCGTGACCGTCTGGCGCTGGCCGCGCGACGCGCGGCGCCGCGTGGTGCTGCCGCCGGGACATTGCCTTCTCGTCCGGTCCTCCGTTCCGTTTGCGGCCGCGCTGCGCGACGCGGCCCGCGCCTACCGGCGGGAATCAAGCCTGCCCTGCGACGACGGCACGCACTTCGCGGCGCTGCTCCCCCCCTCCGCGGAGGAGTTCTCCGGACCGGACCTGCGCCTGGACATGGAGGCCTTCGAAAACGGCGGCTGCCGCCGCGCCTCGGGCCCCCTGCTCATGCCGCCGGCTTCGCGCGAGGTGAGAGTGCGCACCTCTTTCACGCGCGAAGAAGTCATCGCCGGCGACCTCTACGCGCTGGCCACCAACGGCCTGGGCGGCATGGCCCAGGTGCGCGGCGCGTGGGGGCAGATACGCAGCCAGTACGACGCCCTGCTCGCCGCCAACCTGGACGCCGCGGCGCCCGCGGACCGCCGCGTCATGCTCGCGCGCTGCCGCGGCTGGCTGGTCCGCGACGAATACTCCGAGGAACTCGGGCCGCATTGCCTCGACGCGTTCGCGCACGCGCCCGGCGGCGAGACCCGCTGGCGTTTCACCGTTCCCGCCGGACGCGGCCGTGTCGTGCGCCTGCGCGTCTGCCTGAGCATGCCCGCGCTGCGGAACGCCGTCGCGCTGCGGTTCGTCCGCGAAAAGGCCGGCAACGCGCCCGAGGCGCTGGACGACGGCGTGCCGGTCAGCCTGATCCTCCGTCCGGACGTGGAGGACCGGATCAACCACGAACGCACGCGAGCCTTCGCCGGGCCCGAGCGCGACTGGCCGCGCGCCACCGCGCACGATCCGGGCGGATTCGTCTTCGCGCCCTCCGCCGACCGCCGGCTGCACGTGCGCCTCGCACCCGGCGCGTTCGCCTGGGAACCGCAGTGGGTCTACGGCATCGCGCTTCCGGCGGAGGCGGATCGCGGACAGGACGGCACGTCGGACCTCTTCAGTCCGGGCTACTTCCGCGTCGCCCTGCGCGGCGGCGAGGAAGCGACGCTGCTGGCGGAGGTCGGAAGAGAGTCCCTCGCGCCACCCCTTGCGCCCGGGAACGGGGAGAGTCCGCGTGGCGGATGCGCCCCAATTTCGCCTGCCCCCGGAGAGAATGCCGGCGCTTCCCCTCCCTCTCCCCTTGGGGGGCACACGCTCTCTTCTCCTCCCTCTCCCCTTGGGGGAGAGGGCCGGGGTGAGGGGTTCCTCGCCGGCGCGGGCCTGGCCGCCATGCGCCAGTTCCTCGTAAGACGCGGCGACGCAATCACCGTGATCGCGGGCTACCCGTGGTTCCTGGACTGGGGCCGCGACACGCTGATCTGCCTGCGCGGCCTGATCGCGGCCGGGCTGCTGCGCGAGGCCCGCGCCGTTCTGACGCAGTTCGCGCGTTTCGAGCGCGACGGCACGCTGCCCAACATGCTGCGCGGCGCCGACGACTCCAACCGCGACACTTCCGACGCCCCCCTGTGGTTCTGCGTGGCCTGCGACGAACTGATGGCCCGCGAAGGCAGCGCGGCCTTCGCCGCGCAGGACTGCGGCGGCCGGAGTCTCGCCGCGGTCCTGCGTTCGATCGGCGATTCGTACCTGCGCGGAACGCCCAACGGCATCCGCGTGGACGCGCGCAGCGCCCTGGTTTTCAGCCCTTGCCACTTCACCTGGATGGACACCAACCACCCGGCCGGCACGCCGCGCGAGGGCTATCCCGTCGAGATCCAGGCCCTTTGGCGCCGCGCGCTCGGAACGCTGTCCCGCCTCGATCCCGACGGCCCCTGGGCGGACCTCGCCGCCAAGGTCAAACGGTCGGTGATGGACATGTTCATCGTAGACGGCCGGATCCGGGATGCGGAGTCCGAAGCGCGGAACGATCTGTACCTGTCCGATTGCCTTCACGGCCCGCCCGGCACGCCCGCGGCGGCCGCCGAAACGGACGACGCGCTGCGTCCCAACCAGCTCCTGGCCGTCACCCTCGGGCTCGTCGACGATCCGGATGTCTGCGCCGGCATCCTGGCGGCGACGGAGGAATTGCTGGTTCCGGGGGCGATTCGCAGCCTGGCCGACCGTCCCGTGCGACGCGCGCTGCCTATCGTGCACGACGGCCGCCCGCTCAACGACCCGCGCAAGCCCTACTGGGGCGCGTACCGCGGCGAAGAGGATACCCGGCGCAAGCCCGCCTACCACAACGGCACGGCCTGGACGTGGCTGTTCCCGTCCTACGCCGAGGCGCTGGTGATGACGTGCGGCGACGCCGCGCGCGGCGCGGCCCTGGCCCTGCTCGCCGGCAGCGAAGCGCTGATCAACTCCGGCTGCGTGGGCCAGGTGCCGGAGATCGTCGACGGCGACGCGCCGCATGCGCCGCGGGGCTGCGGCGCGCAGGCCTGGGGCGTCACCGAACTCTACAGAGTGCTTGCTTTCCTTGCGCCGAAGGCATAATGTTCTTGCCCGTGCGAGGCCAAGGAGGGGAGAATCCGTCTGTTCCTGGTCGGCGGCTTCCTGTTTCAAGACGCCGGCCGGATCAGCATCTTTCAAGCGGAGGAGCATCAGTCATGCCACAGAAGACAAAGAGCGCCAAGAGACGGGTGAAATTTGCGGTTCAAGCGGATCGCGGCAACGAGGTTGCGGTGGCCGGCACGTTTAACGATTGGGATCCCGCCAGGAACAAGATGCGGTTCAAGGACGGCACGTGGGCCGCGTCGCTGCTCCTGCTTCCGGGACGCTACGAATACAAGTTCGTGATCAACGGCGTCTGGTGCGTCGACCCGGCCTGCAACGAATGGACGCCTAACGCCTACGGCTCCCTGAACAGCGTTGTGACCGTGGCGTAGTCGGGGCGACGCCGCGCCGCACGCGCGTCCCCGCGCGACGATCACACGACGGCTGGACGGGAAGCCTGACGGAGCCCGGCATCCGGCCGGCTGTCCCCGGCGCGTGAGACGACATGTCGCATGAAGTCCATAGGCAGCGGGCGACCGACCCGCACGGCTGGAGCACGGCCTGGGTGGGCGAAGCCGCGCCCCAGGCCCGGCGCCGCAATCCGCGCATCCTCGTCGTGACGCCGGAGATCACCTATCTCCCGCTCGGCATGGGCAACATGGCCAACACGCTCCGCGCGAAAGCGGGCGGTCTGGCCGACGTGTCCGCTTCGCTGGTTTCGGCCCTGTTCAGTCTCGGCGCCGACATTCACGTGGCGCTGCCGCACTACCGGCGCATGTTCCACATCGAGGTCGGGCGCTTCATCAACGACGAGCTGCGCATCTACAAGCGGGTGCTGCCCGATTCGCGCATCCACCTCGCGCAGGACCGCATCTTCTACTACCAGACGGGCGTCTACGAAGACTACGTGGCCAGCCACCGCGTGGCCCTCGCCTTTCAGCGCGAGGTGATCAACAACATCCTCCCGCGCGTCGCCCCCGACCTCGTGCACTGCAACGACTGGATGACGGGCCTTATCCCGCCCATGGCGCGGCGGCTGAACATCCCCTGTCTTTTCACCGTGCACAACATCCATACGCAGAAGATCGCGCTCGAGCACATCGAGCTCAGCGGCATAGACGCGGCCGAGTTCTGGACCAACCTGTACTTCGAGCGCCCGCCGGTCAACTACGAGGAAAGCCGCACGCGCAACGGCGTGGATCTCCTGGCCAGCGGCGTCTTCGCCGCGCATTTCGTCAACACCGTAAGCCCCACGTTCCTCGAGGAAATCTGCGCCGGCATGCACGGCTTCATCCCCGACGCCTTCCGCTCCGAGATGCGCCACAAGCGCGACGCCGGATGCGCCGCGGGCATCCTGAACGCCCCGGACCCGTCCTACAATCCGGAGCGCGACGGCATGATTCCCTGCCGCTACACGGCCGCGTCGCACGTGGAGGGCAAGCGCCGCAACAAGGTCCAGCTGCAGGAGCGCCTGGGCCTGATCAAGAACCCGAACGCGCCGCTTTTCTTCTGGCCCTCGCGCCTCGATCCGGCGCAGAAGGGCTGCCAGTTGCTGGCGGAGATCCTCCACCGCGTCGTGGAGAAGTACAGGGACGAGAACCTCCAGGTCGTGTTTGTCGCCAACGGCCCGTTCCAGCGCCACTTTCACGACATCGTCCGCCTGCACGACCTGTACCGGCGGGTCGTGGTTTGCGATTTCGACGAGGACATCTCGCGCCTGGGCTACGCGGCCTCGGACTTCATGCTGATGCCTTCGCGCTTCGAGCCCTGCGGCCTGCCGCAGATGATCGGCGCGATCTACGGCAGCCTGCCGGTCGCCCACGCCACGGGCGGCCTGAAGGACACGGTGTCGCATCTGGACGCGGCGCGCGGCACGGGCAACGGGTTCGTGTTCGAGACCCACGACAGCAACGGGCTCTCCTGGGCCATTGACCAGGCCATGGCGTTCCGCGCCCTGCCCGGCGAAATCCGCATGGAGCAGGTCGCGCGCGTGATGCGGGAAAGCGCCGCGCGCTTCACGCACGACGTGACCGCGCGGCAATACATTGAACTCTACGAACAGATGCTCGAGCGCCCGCTTGTCAAGCCTGGGTGACGATCCCTGGCTCGATCCGTTCATGCCGGACATCCGGCGGCGCGAGGCGCGCGCGCGCGAGGCCGAGCGGCGCCTCACCGGCGGGCGGGCCACGCTGGCGGATTTCGCTTCCGGCCACGAGTATTTCGGCCTTCACCGCCTTGCCGACGGCTGGGTCTTCCGGGAATGGGCGCCCCACGCCGATGGAATCGCCGTCATCGGCGCCTTCTCCGGCTGGCGCGCGTCGGACGCCTTCGCCCTGAGGCGGATGAGCGACCACGGCGCCTGGGAACTGCGCCTGCCGCCCGGCGCGCTCGCGCACGGCGACCTGTACCGCCTGCGCGTGCGCTGGCCGGGCGGCGAAGGCGACCGCATCCCGGCCTGGGCGCGCCGCGTCGTGCAGGACGACCGCACCAGGATATTCAACGCCCAGGCGTGGGCGCCGCCGCCCCACGCCTGGCGACACCCGCCGCCGCCGCGGCCCGCGGCGGCGCTGATCTACGAGTCGCACGTGGGCATGGCCCAGGAGCGCGCGGGCGTGGGAACCTATGACCAGTTCCGGCGCGAGATCCTGCCGCGCATCGCGGACGCCGGCTACAACACCGTCCAGCTCATGGCGCTGGCCGAACACCCCTACTACGGCTCGTTCGGCTACCAGGTCTCCAGCTACTTCGCCGCCTCTTCGCGTTTCGGCACGCCCGAGGAGCTGAAGGCGCTCGTGGACGGCGCGCACGGCATGGGCCTGCGCGTGATCATGGACCTGGTGCACTCCCACGCCGCCGCCAACGAAGTGGAGGGACTCTCCAGGTTCGACGGCACGCTCCACCAGTACTTTCACGCCGGCGGCCGCGGCATGCACCCCGCCTGGGGCTCGCGCTGCTTCGACTACGGCAAGCCGGAGGTCCTGCACTTCCTGCTGTCCAACTGCCGGTTCTGGCTGGACGAGTACCGCCTGGACGGCTTCCGCTTCGACGGCATCACCAGCATGCTGTACCACCATCGCGGACTGGGCAACGCCTTCACGTCATACGCGCAATACTTCGACGGCTCCGTCGACGAGGACGCCGTGACCTACCTGACCCTGGCCAACAAGGTGGTCCACGCCGTCCGCCCCGACGCCGTGACCATCGCCGAGGACATCAGCGGCATGCCCGGCCTGGCGGCGCCCCCGGAGGACGGCGGGTGCGGTTTCGACTGCCGCCTGGCGATGGGCATTCCCGACGCGTGGACGCGGCTCTGCGAGCGGGTGCCGGACGAGCAATGGCACATGGGCGGCCTGTGGCGCGATCTCACGGACAGGCGCGCCGACGAGCGGACCGTCTCCTACGCGGAGTGTCACGACCAGGCCCTGGTCGGCGACAAGACCCTCATATTCAAGCTGATCGACGCGGAGATGTACGCCTTCATGCGCGGCTCGGACACGAACCTGCGCGTGGACCGCGGCCTGGCGCTGCACAAGATGATCCGCCTGGTCACCCTGGCCACCGCCGGCCACGGCTACCTCAACTTCATGGGCAACGAGTTCGGGCATCCCGAGTGGATCGATTTTCCGCGCGAAGGCAACAACTGGTCCTACGCCTACGCCCGGCGCCAGTGGCATCTGCGGGACGATCCGCACCTGAAATACCGGTTTCTGGCCGAGTTCGACCGGGCCATGCTGGCGCTGTGCGCGGCCCACGGCATTCCGGGAAGCGACCCACCCATGCTGCTGGCCGCGCGCGAAGAGGACAAGGTGCTGGCCTTCGGCCGCGCGGACCTGCTGTTCTTTTTCAACTTTCACGCGCAGCGCTCGCTCACGGACTACGCGATCGAGGTGCCGCCGGGCGACTGCCGGCTGGAGCTGGATACGGACGCGGCGGCTTTCGGCGGGCACGCGCGGCTTGCCGCCGGCCAGGGCTACGTGCCCGCGCCGGTCGTGGAGACCACGGCCCCGGGCCGGCGCGCGCTGCGCTTCCTGCTGCGGCTCTACCTGCCCTGCCGGACGGCGCTGGTGCTGCGCCGCGCGCCGCGGCCCTACCGCGCGTATCCGCCGCCGATGCCGTCGATGGAAGTGGCGCCGACCATGGGCAGGTAGCACTCGCGCGCGTATTCCATCAGCATGCGGTCGGCGTTGAAACGCCATCCCAGGCGGCGCATGGCGTATTTGGCGCGCTTGACCCACTCGCGGGGGATGCCCTGCGCGTCCTTGTCGTAGTACATCGGAATGACCGTCTCCTCCAGCACCCGGTACAGGTCGGTCGCGTCGCGCTCGTCCTGCCGCCCGTCGTCCGCATGCTGCCGGCCGCCCCCGTAAGCGAACCCGCACTCGCCGTCGTAGGCCTCGGCCCACCAGCCGTCCAGGATGGACATGTTCAGCACGCCGTTGTAGAGCGCCTTCATCCCGCTGGTGCTGCAGGCTTCGCGCGGACGCCGCGGACAGGCCAGCCACAGGTCGCAGCCCTGCACCAGGTGGCGTCCGACGTTGATGTCGTAGTCGTCGAGGAACACGATCCGCCCCTGGAGCCGCTCATCCCGCGTGAGCCGGTAGATGCGCTGGATCAGCCGCTTGCCGTCCTCATGGTTGGGGTGGGCCTTGCCGGCGAAGATGATCTGGATGGGGCGCTTGGGATCCGTCACCAGGCGCGCGAGCCGCTCCGCGTCCGCGAGGATCAGGTCGCCGCGCTTGTACGGGGCGAAGCGCCGGGCGAACCCGATCGTCAGGGCGTCGGTATCGAGCCGCTCCGTGGCCAGGCGACAGGTCTGCTCGTTGCCGTGCCCTTCCTCGCGGTCGCAGACGTGTCGCAGCATGTACGTGAGCAGCCGCGTCTTCACCACCTGATGCGCCTCCCACAGTTCCGCGTCGTCGATCGCGCCGGCCGAGGCCCACGTCTCGGGCAGGTACATCTTCTTCTTCCAGCCCGCGCCGAGGTAGGTGTCCAGGACCGTTTCGACCGGGGCGGCAATCCACGAGGCCACGTGCACGCCGTTGGTGATGTGGCCGATGGGCACCTCCGTGACGGCGCGGTCCGGCCAGAGGCCCTGCCACATCTGGCGCGAAACGCGGCCGTGCAGGGCCGAGACCGCGTTGGACTTCCGCGCGGCCTTCAGCGCCAGCACGGTCATGCAGAAGGGCTCCCCGCCGTCGCGCGGATTGACCCGTCCCAGGGCCATGAATTCATCCGGCGCGAGCCGCAGCTCGTCGCGCAACGGCCCCAGCACGTCTTCCACCAGGCCGGCATTGAAGCGATCGTGCCCGGCTTCCACCGGCGTGTGCGTCGTGAACGCCGTGCGGTCCCTCACGCGCCGCATGGCGCGATGGAAGTCGACGCCGTCTTCCTCCATCTCCTGCCGCGCCAGTTCCAGCGGGGCGAACGCGCAGTGCCCTTCATTCAGGTGCAGGGCGCCGGGCGCAAGGCCCACGGCCTTCAAGGCGCGCATTCCGCCCACCCCCAGGATCAGCTCCTGCATGATCCGCACGCGTTCGTCGCCGCCGTAGAGCCGCCCCGTCAGCTGGCGCACGGCGTCCGAATTCTCCGCCACGTCGGAATCCAGCAGCAGCAGGGAAGACCGCCCCACTTCGATGCGCCACACGCCGACGTGCACGGTTTCCGAACGTGTCTTGATCCGGACGCGCACGGGCTTGCCGTTCCGGCACAGCGCCGGCTCCATGGGCAGGTTGCCGATGTCCGTTCCGGAGTAGCTCTCCTGCTGCCAGCCGTTGGCGTCCAGCCGCTGGTTGAAATAGCCCTGGGCGTAAAGCAGGCCGATGCCGACCACCGGGATGCCCAGGTCCGAGGCGCTCTTGAGGTGATCGCCGGCCAGGATCCCCAGGCCGCCGGAGTAGATCGGCAGCGATTCGTGCAGCCCGAATTCGGCCGACAGGTAGGCCACCGGCGTGGCCCGCAGCGGGCCGCCGTACACGTCGCCCCAGGCATCGTGGGTTTCCAAATACTCCTTCAGGCGATGAAAGACGTGATTGACGCGCGCGTCCAGCGCCAGCTCGGCCGCCCGCGCCTCCACCTGCTCCCGCGGAAGCTGCTTCACGAAGCTGATCGGGTTGTGGTTGAGTTTCCGCCACAGGGTCGGGTCAATGTCGCGCAGAACCGCGATGACGTTCGGATGCCACGTCCACCACATGTTGCGGGCCAGCTCGCGCACTCTCGAGATGAGGTCCATCCGGCTTCCTCCTTGCTTCCGTTCAGGTCAGGCCGTTATTGAAGACGAGGCGGCGGCGGAACGCAACCCTGAAAGCGTCCGAAAAAACGCTTGTCATCGCATCCGCGGCCTGCTATTGGTGCACGGTCGCCTGTGCGGGCACCGCATCGGCGGCCCTGCGCATGAAAGGCGAACGCACGCGCGTCCTGCTGATCGAAGACGAGCCCGACTACGCCCGCCTGGTCGAAGGCTTTCTCGCCGGGGACGAGGACGGCTTCGCGGTCGAGACGTCCGGCTCGCTTGCCGCGGGCCTGGAACGGCTCCGCGGCGGCGGCATCCACGTCGCGCTTCTGGACCTGGGACTGCCCGACAGCCGCGGGCTCAAGACGCTCGAGACGGTCCGTTCCGCGCACCCCGACCTGCCCATCATCGTGATCAGCGCCGTCGGCGACAGGACCAGCGTGGCCGAGGCGCTCGAGCGCGGCGCGCAGGACTACTTCGTCAAGGGCCATTTCGTCCGCGAGATGCTCGCGCGCGCCGTCCGCCACGCCATCGTGCGCAAGCGCACCGAGGACGATCTGAACCGGTCGCAGCTGCGCTACGCGCAGCTCTGCGAGGGCGTGCCGCTGTGCGTCTTCGAGGCGGACCGGAGCGGCCGGATCACGTTCGCCAACCCGTATGCGTTCCGGCGCTTCGGCTTCACGCCGGACGACTTCGCCGCCGGGGTGAACGCGCTGGATACGGTGATCGAGGCGGATCGCGAGCGCGCCGCGGACAACATGCGCCGCGTAATGGGCGGCGAGAAACTCGGCTTCAGCGACTACACGGCGCGACGCAAGGACGGCGGCACGTTCCCCGTCATGATCCATTCCATGCCGATGCGCCGCGACGGCCGCGTCGTCGGGCTGATGGGCGTGATCGCCGACGTGACCGAGCAGCGCCGCGCGCAGACCGAGCTGGCCGGCGCGCTGGCCGACCTGAAGCAGACGCTGGAGGGCACGGTCACCGCCCTGGGCGCGACCGTGGAACTGCGCGACCCGTACACGGCGGGTCACCAGCGCCGCGTGGCGGATATGGCGCGGGCCATGTCCGACGGCCTCGGGCACACCGCGCGCGACACGGAGGGCGTATTCGTCGCCGCCCTCCTGCACGACCTCGGCAAGATCGCGGTGCCGGCCGAGATACTCACCAAGCCCGCCCCGCTGACGGACACGGAGTACAGCCTCATCAAATCGCATCCGAGCGTCGGCTACGACATCCTGGCCGCCGTGCGTTTTCCGTGGCCGGTGGCGGCCATCGTGCTGCAGCATCACGAGCGGATGGACGGTTCGGGCTACCCCGCCGGGCTGTGCGGCGATGCGATAGAGCCCGGCGCGCGGATCATCGCCGTGGCCGACACGGTCGAGGCCATGTCCTCCCACCGGCCCTACCGCGCCGCGCTGGGCGTCGACCGGGCGCTGGCGCACCTCAGGGAAAAACGCGGCGCGCTTTTCGACTCCCCCGCGGTGGACGTCTGCCTCGATCTCTTCGCGAAGGGCGCGCTCAAGTTGGGGACATGAAGAGGCTCTGGGCTCCCTGGCGACTCGAGTACGTGCGGCGGCCCGGGCAGGGCGAGTGTTTTCTTGGAGAGGAGCCTTTTGCGGCGCGGGGCGTGGTCCCCGGGCCGCGCGCGCCTTTCCGGCCCGCTTCTCGACCCCCCCCGGCGGAATGCCCGCCGCCGGCGGCCGCGTCGGCTTTCCCGTTCCGCGCCGGTCACCGCGGAAACCGCGCGGCGTAGCGCGCGATCCATTCGGCCGCCGCCTCCCGGGGCGACAGATCCCGGTCGTGCGTCCGCTTCTGCGTCTCGCGATAGGCTTCGATGTGGCAGATCTGCTCGACCAGCCGGGCCCGGAAGTGCATGGCCTCGTCCAGGAAGCGCAGCCCGCTGGCAAACAGCGCCGGCGGCGATTCCAGCGGGCGGCACCACACGATTTCTCCCCGCAGGCTCTCCGCGCGGTCTATTGAAGGGTACTGCACGGTCACCAGGTCGCCCGGCGAGAAGCGCTGTTCGCTCACGAAGGCCATGCCCCCGTGGCCGATGTCCCGCGCTTCGCCCTCCGGGGCGTGCGCGTGCCCTTCCTTCAGGCAGCGCACGGGCACGGCCAGGGCGTGGCGGATGAAGCCCCGCCGCTCCGTTCCGCGCTTCGCTTCCGGCGTCACCTTCACTTGCCTTTTCCGACGCCCGCGGAAACGGCGCCGGCATACCGGCGCACCACGCGCAGCAGCGGTTCCGCCTCCACGGGCTTGTGGAAGAAACGCACCACGTTCTGGAACTGCTTCATTTCGGGCTCGTCGAAATCGTCGAACCCGGCCATGACGATCGTGGGCACGTCTATGCCCTCGGCCTGCATCAGCAGGAGCAGTTCCACGCCGTTGATCCGCGGCATGTTCACGTCCAGCAGCATGCAGCGGCATTCCGGCAGCTTGACCAGCGCGTAGGCCTCCAGTCCGTCATGCGCGGTCTTGACCTCGTAGCCCTCCTTCTGCAGCAATTCCCGCAGCGTGATCACGACCGCATCGTTGTCGTCCACGACCAGCACCATTGACGTACTCCTTCCCCTGGCGGTGTCCTGCCCTTGCCGGCGGCCGGGAGAGGCGCCGCCCGGGAATCGGCAACCCTGAACCGCGCGACCGCCCGGTCAACACTGTTGACCGCGCGTCTTTTTCCTATAGACTACACGACGGCCATGAGAAAGTCATTGAAATACAGGGGAATTATGGCGGACGTGCGCCGCGTGGTCGTCAAGATCGGCAGCCGCGTTCTCGTGCAGAAGACGGGCCGCCCGGACGTGCGCCGCATGCGCGAGCTCATCGGGCAGATCGCGGCCATGCGCCGCGCCGGCCGGGAAGTCGCCGTGGTGACCTCGGGCGCGATCGGGGCCGGCATGGAAGCCCTCGGCATGCGCGAACGGCCGTCGCTTCTGCCCGACCTGCAGATGGCGGCCGCCGTGGGCCAGTGCCGCCTCATGTCGCGCTACGACGAGCTCTTCTCCGCCGCGGGCTGCAAGGTGGGGCAGGTGCTGCTGACGCACGACGATTTTCACCACAAGATCCGCCTCACCAACGCGCGCCGCACCCTGGAGAACCTGCTCCGCAACGGGGTGGTGCCGATTATCAACGAAAACGACGTCGTCGCGGACGAGGAAATCCGGGCCGATCTGGCGCTGGGCGACAACGACCTCCTCGCAAGCCTGGTGGTGCGGCTCGTGCGGGCGGACCTGCTGGTGCTGCTTACCACCACCGACGGCCTGCGCCAGCGGGCGACCGGCAGGCGCACGCGCAGGGTGCGCTATCTCGAAACCGTGAACCGCGCCACCTTCGCCCTGGTGTCCGACGGCGAATCGGCGCTTTCCAAGGGCGGCATGCTCAGCAAACTCAAGGCCGCCCGCAGCGCCGCCGCCGCCGGCTGCTCGGTCGTCATCGCGCACGGCCGGCGCCCGGGCGTTCTGTCACGCATCATGCGCGGCGAGGACGTGGGGACCCTCGTCGTGTCCCAGGGCATCTGAAGGAGACTTCGCCATGAGCCTTCACGAAGACATGCTCGCCATGGGCGACCGCGCCCTGGCCGCGGCCCGCGCGCTGGCGGACCTGCACTCGCGCCGCAAGAACAACATTCTCCACGCCATGGCCGACGAGCTGGAGAAACGCAGGGAGCAGATCAAGGGCGAGAACCGCAAGGACATGGACGAGGCGGAGTCCGCCGGCCTGTCTCCGGCCCTGCTTGACCGGCTCCTGCTCACGGACGGACGCATCGAGGCCATGGTGCGCGGCATCCGGGCGGTGGCCGACCTGCGCGACCCCATCGGCGCGCGCATCAGCCGCTGGATCCGGCCGAACGGGCTGGAGATCGTGAAGCGTCGCGTGCCCATCGGCGTGATCGCGATCATCTACGAATCACGCCCCAACGTGACCGCCGATACGTCCGCCCTGTGCCTCAAGACCTCCAACGCCGTGATCCTGCGCGGCGGCACGGAAGCCATTCACTCCAACGTCGCGATCGCCGAGGCCCTCCTCGACGGCGGCCGCCGCCGGGGCATGCCCGAAGACGCGCTCCAGGTCGTGCGCACCACCGACCGCGAGGCCGTGCGCGAGATCGCGCGCATGGAGGGCCGCGTGGACCTTGTCATCCCGCGGGGCGGCGAGGAGCTGATCAGGGCCGTATCCGAAGCGGCGCTCGTGCCGGTGATCAAGCACTACAAGGGCATCTGCCACGTGTACGTGGACCAGTCGGCCGACCTCGAAATGGCGTTGCGCATCGCCGAGAACGCCAAGTGCCAGCGGCCCGGCGTGTGCAACGCGATGGAGACGCTGCTGGTGCACGCGGGAGTGGCCAGGGAATTCCTCCCCCGGCTCGCGGCCCGCCTCACCGCGCTCGGCGTGGAGCTGCGCGGCAACCCGGCCGCGCGCGCGCTGGCGCCGGACATGAAGGAAGCCACCGAAGAGGATTGGAGCACGGAGTACCTCGACCTGATTCTTTCCGTGCGCGTCGTGCCCAACCTGGCCGCCGCCGTCGAGCATATCGCCCGCTACGGCTCGCGCCATTCCGACGCGATCGTCGCCGAGGACGAGGCCGCGCAGGCGGAGTTCACGCACAAGGTGGATTCGGCCGCCGTCTACGTGAACGCCTCCACGCGCTTCACCGACGGCGGGGAATTCGGAATGGGCGCCGAGATCGGCATCAGCACCGACAAGCTGCACGCGCGCGGCCCCATGGGCCTCGAAGAGCTGACGACGTACAAGTACGTCATCTACGGCAAGGGCCAGATCCGGGAATAGCCTTGCCGCTCACTTGTCTTCCGGCGCGACTTCGGGCGCGGGCGCGGCGCCCTTCTCGGGCTCGACCGCGACTTCCGCTTCCATCGGCTCGCCCGCTTCGGGGGCGATATCGGGCGCCGCGCCGCCCTCGACCGGGACGGGCACGATCTCTTCGCCCGCGGGCTCGGGCGGCGGCACCGGACCGGCCCCCCGGCTCCCGCCCGGAGGACCGTACTTGCCGTAGCGGCGCCGGTCGGCATTGACGTCCTTCAGCGTCAGGCCGTAGCGGTCGGCCAGCCAGCGCCACTCGCCGCGATCGAACTTGAGGCTGTCGTTCAGCGCGTTGATTACGCTGACCAGGTCCAGGCTGTTTACCTCCCTCACCGGCGCCAGCGCGGCCGAAGCTTCGCGCACGGCCTCCGGAACGCCTTCCTGGCCGCTGATCACGATCACCTCGCGGGGCCGGCTCCGGAACATGCTGCCCGCGGCGTAGGTGTCCGGCGAGACGCGCACCCATTCGCGCGGGTCCGGATTCCATACGTGCAGGACCGGTTCCGTTCCGCCCGGGTCCTGGTAGGTGATCATGACCGCCGGACGGAGCGCGCAAATGTCCAGACCGATCTTGATGATCGTGTGCCGCGGCGGAATCATCAGCACCGTGGGACTCGGCGCTTCCTGCGCCGACGCGATGAGCGCGCCGCCTGCAACCGCCCCAACCAGACTCGCCGTCAACAATCTCTTCATGACCGTTCCTGCTCCCCGCGACGACCTGCCGTCGCCGTTTCGATGCCCGCACTACTCGTTGATCCGCTATCCGACGATTGACGCCGTATCAAAGAGCATTGCTCCCCCGCTGTCAACCGCAAAGCGACACCGCAAGCAATGGGTCACTTATGCAGGGAGGCGAGGCAGGGCGGACCGTCCCGGTCCGCCGCATGGCCGGCTGATGGAAGGGGCTTTACTTCCCCAGGCTCCGGCGCAGCGTGGCGGACAGGAGCGGCACGATCTTGAGCAGATCGCCCACCACCCCGTAGGTGGCCACTCTGAAGATCGGCGCTTCCGGATCCTTGTTGATCGCCACGATCACGTCCGCGGACGACATTCCGGCCAGGTGCTGGATCTGCCCGCTGATCCCGCACGCGAAATACACCTTCGGGCATACCGTCTTGCCCGTCTGCCCCACCTGGTGCGAGTAGGGAATCCAGCCCGCGTCAACGGCCGCGCGCGAAGCGCCCACGCCCGCGCCCAGGACCTCGGCCAGCTCGCGTATGACGGCGAAATTCTCGGGCTTCTGCAGGCCGCGGCCGCCGGAGACGATGATGTCGGCCTCGGCGATGTTCACCGTGGTCTCGACTTCGGGCACGAAGCGCAGCCGGCGCGTGCGCGACTTCAAAAGGGCTTCGGCAATCTCCTCCGCCACGACCCGCCCCTGCCGCGCCGGATCCGCCACGGCCTCCTTCATGACCTTGTGCCGGACCGTCGCCATCTGGGGGCGCGTGTGGGGGCACACGATCGTGGCCATGATATTGCCGCCAAAAGCCGGGCGCGTCTGAAGCAGATCCTTCGTCGCCGGATCGATGGCCAGCCCCGTGCAGTCGGCCGTCAGGCCGGTGTTCAGCGCCACGGCGACGCGGGCCACGAGGCTGCGGCCCACGGTCGTGGCGCCGCACAGCAGCACCGCCGGGCGGTGACGCCGCGCCATGTCCGCGAGCACGGCCGCGTAGGGCTCGTCCTGGAAATAGGCCAGCTCCGGGCGGTCGGCCACCAGCACGCGCTGCGCGCCGCGCGCCGTGAGCTCGGACGCCTTGCCGGCAATCTCCGCGCCCAGCAGAACGGCCCACAGCTCCGCGCCCAGGGCGTCGGCCAGCTTGCGGCCCTCCCCCAGCAGCTCGTAGGCGATGCTCTGTATCTCGCCGTCGTGCTGTTCGGCGAAGACCCACACGTTGCGGTAGGCGCCGAGATCGGCCGCGGGCGCGGCCGCCTTCTCCGTCATCTCGATGGCGTCGAACTTGCAGGCCGTCACGCAGGCCCCGCACAGCGTGCAGCGCGCGAGATCGATGCGGGCCAGCCGGCGCTTCTTCGCGCCCGCCGCCCCTTCAACCTCAATCATGGCGACGGCGTCAAAAGGGCACGCCTTGACGCAGAGCGTGCAGCCCACGCACTTGTCGTCCAGAACCCGTATCGCTTCGCCGGCCATTTCCCTGCCCTACCCTCCCACCAGCACGCCGCGCAGCTTCTCGGCCAGCCGCGGAACAATCGCCTCGGGCTCGCCCCGCAGGATCTCGCCGCCCTGGCGCGGCGGCGGCGTAAAGATGCGCACCACCTTGGTGGGCGAGCCCTGCAAGCCGATGCGCGCGGGATCCGCCCCGATGTCCGCCGCGGTCCAGACCGGTATCTGCGCCTTGCGCGCGGCCATTTTGCCTTTCAGCGACGGCAGACGCGGCTCGTTGATCTCCTTGACCACGGTAAGCAGGCAGGGCAGCGGCGCCTCGACGCTCTCGAAACCCGTCTCCAGCAGCCGCTCGGCCACGACGCGCTTCGCCTCCAGCTCCTCGATCTTGCGCACGTAGGTGATCTGCGGGAGGTCAAGCTGCGTGGCGATGCCCGGCCCCACCTGCGCGGTGTCGCCGTCCGAGGCCTGCTTGCCGCAAAGCACCAGGTCAACGTCCCCCAGCTTGCGAATGGCCATGGCCAGGGTGTAGCTGGTGGCCCACGTGTCGCTGCCGGCAAAGGCGCGGTCGGAAATCAGAACGCCCGCGTCCACGCCCATCGCGACGGCCTCGCGCAACGCCGCTTCCGCCTGCGGCGGACCCATGCTGATCGCCGTGACCCGGCCGCCGGTCTTCTCCTTGACCCGCACGCCTTCCTCGATCGCGTACATGTCGAACGGGTTGATGATCGACTGCACGCCCTCGCGCATCAGCGTGTTGGTCTCCGGATTGATCCGGACGTCGGCCGTCT
This sequence comes from Lentisphaerota bacterium, assembly GCA_016873635.1. GTDB lineage: Bacteria > Verrucomicrobiota > Kiritimatiellia > UBA8416 > VGWJ01 > VGWJ01. Next base: position 25,491 of record VGWJ01000036.1, read on the forward strand.
CCGGCACCTGCTTGATGCAGACTACAATGTGCATGTCTGTTCCCGCCGGCCCGACAGGGGCCGAGCAAAGGCCGGGAGACTACACGGCCCGCCCGGCGTTGACAAGGCAAAGTTGGGCCTTCCGGGGCGTAACCCCTTTCGGCGCTTGGCAGTCCCGCGCCGGGACGCTATGCTTCCCGGGATAAACAGGAGGCTCAGCATGCAGGCAGAAACCGTCCGCCGCGCCGTCAGCGCCGCCGCCGTCATGGCCGCTTTCTCCCTGTTCGCCGGCTGCGGGGGACCGCCGATCAAGGAGCCGACCGCCGCGCAGCTGCAGGCCGCGCTCGAAGGCCAGAGCATTGACGCGGACGAGGCCGGCATTCCCATCGACGCGTCGTTGGTCAGCGGTTTCAAAGTGGTCGGCATCTTCCACAACGAGAAGGAAAGCACGTCCGCCGCCCGCGTGGAATTCGACTACCTTTCCGAGGACGGGAACTACAGGGTGCAGGGCGTGATATCCTACCAGCGTTCGCCGACCGAAGTCATCAAGGCCCCGCGCTTCGAGGTGAACGAGCTGGCGGACCTCTAGCCCGCCTTGTTCATAAGCCGGGCGGGCGGGCGTGGCGCCGCGGCTTGCGCCGCTCGCGCTTCAGCGCGGCTTGCGCCCGCCGAAAAGCAGCATCCCCGCCCCGCGCAGCAGGCGCCGCGGACTGACCTCGCGCAGCGCCCGCGCCGCGAAGCCGGGCCGCAGGTACGCGCGGCGGTAGGCCCAGCGCACGAGGCGCCGCACGTCCTCCGCGCCGAGCTGCGGCGTGGCGATGAGCGGAATCGGCGCGTTGATGGCGAAGTAGTAGTTGCCCCAGTCCGCCGCCTCGGGGGTCAGGTAGCCGTTCTCCTCGCACAGGCGGCGCACCTCCGTGCCGGGAAAAGGCACCAGGTTCACGATCGCCATGCTGTCCACCTTGAGGCCCAGCAGGAAATTGACCGACTCCCGCACGTCGTCCGCGGTCTCGCCGGGATAGCCGATGATGCAGTTCGCTCCGATCCGGAAGCCGTATTCGCGCGCCAGCGCCACTTTCTCCCGCACCATGCCCAGGTCCATGCGTTTGCGCATGCGCCGCAGCGTTTCCGCGCAGCCGGACTCAAGCCCGAACGACAGGGTGTAGCCGCCGGCGTCGCGGATGGCCCGCAGCGCTTCGCGGTCCACGCGCTCGATGCGCACGCCGTTGCTGAACTTGAAGTGCGGGCGCGGCGCCAGCGCCGCCAGGCGGCCCAGGATCTCCAGGCCCCGGGCGCGGTTGACGAAGAAGTCGTCATCCTCGAAGTAGACCTCGTCCACGCCGAAGTCGCGCTGCAGGCGCCGCACTTCCGCCAGCACCCAGTCCGCGGAATGACAGCGCGGGCGGTTGCCCATGACCCGGCAGCAGAACGTGCAGGTGTAGGGGCAGCCGCGCGAGCCGATCAGCGGCAGGATGCGCCGGCCCTTCTGCCACAGGCCGTGTTCCTGGGGCCCGGCGAAATACGCCTCGAGGTCCATCAGGTCGAACGCCGGCGGCGCCAGGGCGTCGAGCCCGGCGTTGTCCAGCCAGCGCGTTTCCGCGCCGCCGCCGGCCGCGCCGTCGGGCGCTCTCCACCACAGCCCCGGTATCTTCCCGGCCGCTTCGGCCGGCAGCGCGCCGCCGTCCAGCGCCCGCAGCAGCGCCGTGAAGGTGCGCTCCCCCTCGCCCGCGATCAGGTAGTCCGCCTCGGGCAGAACAACCGTCTCCGCCGGAAGCGCGGTGGCGTGCGGGCCGCCGAAGACGATGCGGGTGCGCGGGGATGCCTGCCGCAGCGCACGCGCCGCGCGCAGCGCCGACGGCACGGCGGCCGTGACCACGGTGAAGCCCGCCACGTCCGGCGCCGCCCGGCACAGGCGCCGCGCGGCCGAGGCGTCCAGCCGCTCGTCGAAGACGCGCACCTCGTGCCCGGCGGCCCGCGCCGCGGCCGCGAGGTACAGCAGGCCCAGCGGCGGCACCGTGTTCCGGTCGGGAATCGAAGGCTGGAACAACGCAACTTTCACGCTCTCGGCCGCGCTTCAGAGATCTCCTCGCGCCGCCCGGTCTCTCCGGCCTTCCGCCCGGCTTGCGGCGCTTCCGCGGGGAGTCTCCATGGCGTTCATCGGCTCCCTTCTCCGTTCGGGCATCCGGCCGGGGGCAGTCTGGCATGCTTGACGCCGGATATCCAGTCATCTGTCGACCCTCGTTCGGCGGACCGGGACGGTCCGCCCTACCTCGCCTCCCTGCATAACTGACCGGTTACGCCAACACCAAGGTTCGAGTGTCTCCGGGCTTGCCTCGGCGGACGCGCGCACTTAGCATCGGGCGTTTATGGACACCGCCACGCCATTCCGCGCGCCGGCCCCGCTTTCGCCGCGCCTGGGCATTCTTTTCGCGCTCGCGGTCGCGGGGCTCACGCTGGCGTCGTACCGCCCGGCGCTGCGCGCGGGGTTTATCTGGGACGACGATCGCTACGTCACCGCCAACCCGGCCGTGCGCGCGGACGACGGACTGAGGCGCATCTGGCTCGCGGCCGAGACACGGGACTGCTACCCCGTGACCTACACGTCGTTCTGGCTGGAATGGCGCCTCTGGGGCGGCGTGGCCCGCGGGTATCATGCGACGAACGTGCTGCTGCACGCCGTCAACGCCGTGCTGCTGGGGTTTCTGCTGCGCGGCCTGGGCATTCGCGGCGGACTGCTCTGCGGACTGTTGTTCGCGGTGCATCCCGTGAATGTGGAAAGCGTGGCATGGATCAGCCAGCGCAAGAACCTGCTGGCCATGCTCTTCTTCCTTCTTTCGGCGCTGGCGTTGTCGCGCTGGGAGCGCACCGGCCGGCGCGTCTTTTATCCCCTGGCGCTGCTGCTGTTCGCGCTGTCGCTGATGGCGAAACCCGTCGCGGCGGCCTTTCCCCTGGTGATCGCGCTCTTCCGCTGGTGGCAGCGGCGCGGAACCGTTCTGGAATCGGCGGGCCTGACGATCCCTTTCCTGGCGCTGGCCGCGCTGTACGGGGCCGTCACGATGGCCTTTCAGCAGGCGTACTCCATGGCCGGCGAAGCCGTGGGCCCGTCCACCGCGGCCGGCCACCTGTTTGCCGCCTGCCGCGCGCTGGCCTTCTACGCGGGCAAGACGATCTGGCCCCGCAACCTGTGCCCGGTGTACCCGGAATGGAACGCCGACGCCTTCAGCGGGCCCAACCTGTTGTGCGTTGCGGCGGCGGCGGCCCTGGCGACCGTCTTCCTTAAGTACCGGCGCGGATGGGGGCGGCCTTGCCTGTTTGCCTTGGGCTACTATGCCCTGATGCTCCTGCCGGTGCTGGGCTTCTTCGACGTGGGCTTCATGTTTTACGCGTTCGTCGCGGACCACTGGGTCTACGCGGCCCTGCCGGCCCTGCTCCTGCCTCCGGCTCATGCGTTGACGCGGCTGGCCGACGGCAGCGCTTCGGCCCGGCGCGGGGCCGTGCTCGCCGCCGCCGCCGCGGTTGCCGTCCTGGGCTTGCTCGCCGCCCGCCAATGCCGCATCTACGAAAGCAAACAGAGCCTGTTCGCGGCCGCGGCCCGCTGCAATCCCCGCGCCTGGGTCGCGCACCTGTGGCTCGGCAACCTGGCGTTCGACCGCGGCGACCTGGACGAAGCCGAGCGCCGGTATCGCGAGACGCTCCGTCTGCGGCCCGGCTACTGGGAGGCCGAAAACGGGCTGGGCATCGTGGCGGCCCGCCGGGGGCGGCTGGACGAGGCCATCGGCCTTTTCCGGCGCGTGCTGGCGCGCAAGCCCGAGCACGTCATCGCCCGCCGCAACCTGGCCGCGGCGCTGGCGGACAAAGCGCGACGGGCACCGGCGGAACGCGAAGCGCCGGGCGGATCCCGGCCGGCCCGCGCGGCGACCGATTAGCCCGCATTTTACGGCCCGCCGGTTCACCCCCGCGCGCGCGGCGAACAAGCTGAGCACCGGCGCCGGATGCCGCCAATCCTCCGCTGCGGCGGCGGCGTTGGGGAATCGATCTTTTCCGGCGGCTTTCTATTGCGTTCGGACGCGTGTAGGTTATCTTTCCGTGCGATGCGTGCGGACCCGCAGACATCCGATGCTTCCGTCCGGCGGCCGGCCGCGGCCCGCGGCCTGACTTTGCGCTCTTTCGTGGTCTGCCTGTTCAGCCTCCTGCTGATGGGCATCTGGATCGAGTACGAGGAACTCTACAACACCTACGGCGGACCGCTGGCCGAGAACGCCCCCCCCAACAGCGCCGTCGGCGTCATCTGCGCCCTGCTGGGCATAAGCGCCCTGCTCTACCTGATCCGGCGGTCCCTGCGCCTCGTGGCGGCCGAGCTGGTGGTCATCTACTCCGCGCTGCTTCTGGCCGCCCCGCTCATGACGCAGGGCATGTGGCATCGCCTCTTCGGCCTGATCGCGGCCATCCCGCACCACCAGGACTTCGTTTCCTATGACAGCCTGCCGCCCTTGCTCTGGCCGCACGGCCGGAACCTCGTCGAAAACGGACGCTTCCGGGACGGGCTGGCCGGGTTCGAGCACGAGGGCGGCGGCTCCGTGACGTGGCGGGACATCGACCGCCGCGACAAAGGCGTCTGGAAGAGCCCCGTGCTGAACAACGACGGCGACCCGCAGGCGCGCGCGACGCTCGTCCTGACGATTCCCCGGCGCGACGCGCAGGGCAAGGAACTTCTCGTGCCGGGCGAACCGTACCTCTTTTCCCTGCTCGTCAAGGCCGAGGAGTTCGCGCAGGGATCCTCGTGCCTCGTCACCGCGCAGGCCGACGACGGGTTCGCCGCGCCGATCGTCATCTCCCCCGAAAGCACGAAGCCGACGTTCGGGATGCCGGAGGGATTCCGACGGATCGGCATCAACCCGTTGACCATTCCGAAGGAACTCAAGGAGCGGCTCGTGCTGCGCATCACGCTGACCGGCACGGGCACGCTGGCCCTGCAGGACGTGCAGCTCTTCAGCATGGAGGCCGTCGAAAGCGCCTTCACCGGCCGCCAGATGGTGACGGCGGGCAAGCTGGAAAGCCTCGGCGCGCACGAGCGCAACTCCACGGTGGTGAAGCCGGACCGCATGTTCAGCCTCGCCGGGCTGAAATACCTGGCGACCGGCTTCATCCCCATGGCCCAGTGGGGGCGCCCGCTGCTCGCCTGGGGCGCGCTCGTCGCCGCGCTCTTTGTCGGCCTGCTCGGCCTCAACGTGCTCATGCGCAAGCAGTGGGTCGAGCACGAGCGCTTCACCTTCCCGCTCAACATTCTGCCCAAGGCGTTGTTCGCGGAAACGACGGATGCGGAGGGGCGCACGGCCCTGCCGATCTTCCGCAACCGGATCATGTGGCTCGGATTCGCGATCATGCTTCCGGTGGCGCTGCTCAAGGGCATTCATGCCTACTATCCGGCCGTTCCCGGACCGACGTCCGCCAATATCGATTTCGCCGCCTACGTCACCTCTCCGCTGGCCAAGGCCTACCTGCAGGACGTCGGGATCGGCGTGTCCATCAACGTCGGCCTTTCGTTCTCCCTGCTGGCGATCGTGCTCCTGATCGAAACCGACGTGCTCTTCTCGCTATGGTTCACGTTCCTGCTGTTCCGACTGTGGAACCTGTTCGGCCTGATGTTCCATTTCAAGCGCTTCCACGGCTATCCCTGGGAGCATCAGCAGACCATGGGCGCCTTCATCGCCTACGCGCTCGTGGCCGTGTTCATGGCCCGCCGTCACCTGGGCAAGGTCATGCGGACCGTATTCGGGCGGCGCGACGCCGGCCTCGAGCAGCGCGACGAGGTGGTTTCCTACCGCACGGCGTTCATGATGGTTGCGCTGTCGCTGATCCTGCTCACGAGCTGGAGCATCTGGACCGGGATGGGCGCGCGCGCGGGGCTCCTGTTCTTCGGCTACATCCTGCTGTGCGGCTTCGTGGCCAGCCGCATTCGCGCCGAATGCGGGGCGCCGATCGGCTACCTTACGCCGTACTTCGGCATGCAGTTCGTGGCCGCCATGGGCGGCATGGCGGTCTTCAAGTCCACCGGCATGCTCGTGGCCACGATCTGCAGCGGGTTCATGTGCACCGTCTGCTTCCTGCTGATCGCCCCGGCGCAGGTGGAGATGATGGAGTTGGGCCGGCACTTCAACGTGCGTCCGCGTGACGTCGGCGCCGGCCTGACGCTGGGGCTGCTGGGCGGCGTGCTCATAGGCGGTTTCGTTGTGCTCTGCTGGCTGTACGGCTTCGGCGCCGGCAACCTGAAGACAACCTGGCCCTACGACCAGAACTGGTATTTCAGCGAGTTCCGCGGCGAGGTGAATTCCGCCGACCGCGCGTTCCAGGCCGGGACCCTCGGCCGGACGCCGGAAACGCAGGCCCTGAATGTGCTGAAGAATCCGAACGCCAAGGGCCTGGGGATCGGCGCCGCGATCACTTTCGCCCTGGCGTTGCTGCGCAGCCGGTTCGTGTGGTTCCCGATTCATCCCCTCGGCTACGTCCTGTCCTTCACGTTCTTCATGAAGGGCGTCTGGTTCATCATGTTCATCGCGTGGCTGGCGCGTAACCTGGTTCTCAAGATCGGCGGCGCGCGCTCGATCCGCCACGGCCTGGTGCCGTTCGCCATCGGCATGTTCCTGGCCTGCATCGCCTCGATCGTGATCTTCGACGTCGTGGGCATCATCCTGCGATCGCAGGGGATTGTGGATATCTACAGCAGGATGCCGTGAAGAGATTGAAAATTGAAGATTGAAGATTGAAAATATTGAAGATTGAAGAGTGCAAATATTGAAGATTGAGGAGTGATGATATTGAAGATTGAAGAGTGATGATATTGAAGATTGAAGAGTGAAGATATTGAAGATTGAAGAGTGAAGATATCGAAGATTGAGGAGTGAAGATATCGAAGATTGAGGAGTGAAGATATCGAAGATTGAGGAGTGAAGATATCGAAGATTGAGGAGAAGATTGA
>VGWJ01000037.1 GCA_016873635.1 Lentisphaerota bacterium
TCAGTCGTACGATCTTGCGACGGCCGGTCGTGACCAGCCGGCCGACGGCGTGCAGCAGCAGCGGCCGCGAAGTGACCGCTGCCAAGTGCCGGTCCGGTTGCGCCAGCCGGGTGAAGATGTTCCACCAATCGACATGTCCGTATTGGTGACCAGTACGATGTACTCGTAGCAGGGGCCCTGATCGAGCACCTTGACGAACTGGAATTCCCTGGAAGCGGCCAAGGCGGGACGCGCGGGGGCGCGTTCTGCCGGCCGCCGCAGAAAAACGCATCGCCGCGCTCGGGTCCAGCCCATCAACTTCAACGGCACTTCCGTGCCCTGCCAGCCTTCGCCCGCATCGCTCCAAGCCTCGCCCGTACGCTCCAGAAGTTCGATCTGGCCGCGAACCTTCGGGGTCTGTCGCAGTTTGAACACATACCCTTGGCCCCGGCTCTCCGCCTCCAGCATGGTCTGCTCGTTGCCGTAACTGACATCCCCGCGCAACAACCGAGGGCGGCACACGGCCGGCAAGCCGTCGAGCAAAGCCCACAGACCGGGCATGCCATGACGACCGGCATGCCAGGCTTGCCCCTCAGTCACCTTCGTGAGATCATCCGCCCTGCACGCAACGTCTTCGTTCATCGTATGTCCTTTCGCTTGATCACGAAGAACATACCGAAGCGTTGCGTGCTTTTCACCAACATGGTGCACGCTCCCGAACCGGCCCCTTCAGACGCAACATGCTCGGCTATAATGACTTCCACAAGAACAGTTCGGCCGCGAAGCGGCTGAACTGCTCTCTATAGGATAACTTGGACAACTGCATATCCCCTTTGCTCTAGCGGCTATTTTTTTCAGACCGACGAGCCGTGGCGGCCATCGTTCTCGTCCTCGTCGTCGTCCTCGTCCTCGATCCCATGCGATGAACTGCAACTCGATCTGGTAGACGTCAAGTTTCTCGTGATCCAGTTGGTGCGGCACAGCGAATCCCTGCCTGATGCAAGGAGATCGCCGCTCGCGGAGGCGAGTATCGGTTCTGACGCCAAATGAATGAGCCGGAGGCAGAAAGAAACCGCTTGCGCGCCGAAACGGTATGATGTATTGTCATACTGTAATCAACGAGGAGGCTTCCATGGCCGTCGCAAAGATTGCGATCACTATCGAACAGGACATTCTCAGCGAGGTTGACCGCCTGGTTCGTCGGCATGTCTTCCCGAGCAGGAGTCGCGCGATTCAGGAGGCAGTCGGAGAAAAGGTGCGGCGTCTCGCGGTCAACCGACTGGCCCGTGAGTGCGCCAAGCTCGATCCGAAGGCTGAGCAGGCGCTCGCCGAGGAAGGCATGTCTGGGGAGGTCGCCTCATGGCCCGAATACTGAGGGGCGACATTGTCTGGGCCGACCTGAACCCCGTCAAGGGTCGCGAACAAGCGGGCCAGCGTCCCGTGCTCATTCTCAGCCCCGAGATCTTCAATGAGCGGTCCGGCACGGTGATTGCCATGGCGCTCACCAGTCAGCCCCAGAGGGCCGGGTTCCCGCTCGCCATGGAAATCACCAGTGTTGCGTTGCCCAAACCGACATGGGTGAAGATCAGCCAGATTCGCACCCTCTCGGTGGAGCGGCTCGGCAAACGCATCGGGCGCGTATCTGATGACGAGATGGGCCAGATCGTGGAAGGACTGAACGAGATTATCGGTGAACAAAGCGCTGCTGGCTATCGCCGCTAGCGCGGCTCAAGACCCTCGCCAGGGTCAGACCTGAATGGCGCCAAGATAAGCCTCTTCACCCTCTTTGTCGCGAGCTTTGTCGCGAGCTTTGTCGGAGTCGCAAGGGGTTCGCGCATAGCGGTTTCGACAAAGCTCGCGACAAAGGACGTCATGCGGAGCTGTCTTATCTTAGCGCCATTCGGGTCAGACCTGGAAAACAAAATATACTTCAGCGCCTCCGCCCGCACACCTCGGCCAAGCGCTTCAGGTGGTAGCAGTAGTTGGCGAACGAGATATCCGGCGGGCAAAAGTGATCTTCACGGGAGCCTCTGGTCAATCTATTTGCTCGCTTCACCGGTTTCAACCACAACCCGGAACCCGATTTCACTGTATTGGCCGGACTGTCCGGGACCGCGCACGTCCGGATGCGCATAAGTGCGGCGCGCCGAACGCGCCAGTTCCGGATTTGTGCCGAAAAGCAGGTTGTAGGCCGATCCCCCGCGAATCACACGGAAGATCCCGGTCGCCGGACCGGCCGGATTGTCAACCGGGCTCCACGCGTAATAATCCGGCGCAAACCGGTCCCGGCACCACTCCGCCACGTTGCCGTACAGGTCATGGAGGCCCCACGGGTTCGGCTTTTTCCCGCCAACTTCCCGAGTCATTACCACCAAATGCCCCCCCGCAGGCCTGCCCGCGTACCAGGCGTACTCTCCGAGCAGGCCGAGTTTGTCAGGATCGCCGAAAAACCATTCCGTCGCCGTTCCCGCCCGGCACGCATATTCCCACTCGGCTTCGGTGGGCAGGCGTACGGTCCTGCGCGCCATCCCGCTGAGCTTCCGGCAGAACTCAACCGCTTCATGCCACGACACGTTCATGACCGGCAGGCTCCCGTTCGTCACCGCCGGGCCGGGTTCCATCACGGATGCGTACTGCGCCACCGTAACTTCATGGATGCCCATGTAGAACGGTTTCGTGATCCGGACCTTGTGCTGAGGCCCCTCGTCCGGATGGAACGCCCAGCCGTTCGAAGCCCCCCCCATCACAAACTCGCCCGGTGGAATCAGGACCAGCTTGAGCGCCGCGCCGCCGGCCTGTCCGGCGCCTTCCGGCGGCAGGCCCGCCGAACCCGTCGCGCGGCCCAAATCAAGCGTCAACGCCGGCGGCAGTCCGTTGGTCGGCGCAAACGCCGCCTCGCGCACATCCCGTTCCCGCGGTTTCCGGTAAGCTATCTCGGCTTCTTCGAGAAAAGCATCGAACGTCCAGGTCCAGTAAAGAAACGCGCGCCGCGCGGCGCCATCGCCGGCCCGCTCAATCTCCAGGGCGGCCCGGTCGCGCAAGGCCTTCATCCGCGCCACCACCTCCGGCGGCCAGAACTCCCGGAACTGATCGACAGGCAGGCGGAACTCCTGCAGGAGGGTTCCGGTCCCGCGGCCCGCCTGCGGCGAATTGCACAGGTTTGTCGCCGCCAGCGACCGCGACAGCGGCGTCGTTTCCCACCGGTCACACGCCAACCGCAGCAGCTCCCGGCACGTGCCGGCCGCCGGACCGAACTGCCGCCGGCACAGCTCATCCAGCACGGCCTCCACGTCCAGGTCCGGATTCCACAGCGCGCGCATCCACACATACAAAGTCGGCGCGTCCGAAATGTAGATCTTGCCGCTGAAGATCGCCAGGTCCATGCCGACAAGCACGTCCCGGTTCCGCGCGCAGAAATCACGGATCAGGCGCGGATATTCCACCGGCGCATAGGTCCAGTCTCCGGGCCCGTTGGCCCCCACCCATAACGATACCCTGCCCCACTTACGAATGTCTTTCTCGAACCCGCCTCCGGACGAGGGATGGATCGCTTCTCCAAGCCAGAAGTTCGCCGGCCAGATCCCGTCCACCACAACGTTGTCCGGAAACTTGATGTCATCAGGCGGCGGCGTCTCCCTGGGAGAATACACCACCTTGCGGTCCGGCCGCCGCTTCGCGACCGCTTCGCCAAGCCGCCGGACAAAGAGCGCGATGACCCGCACATGTACCCGGCTCTCGATGATGTCGTTCGCCCGTTTCTCCCCATGCACGGCAATCAGCGTCCGGCGCAGGTCGGCATCGTCGCGAACCTTCGCCGCCGCCTTCCCGCAGGCCGGACAACGGCATGCCAGCCCCGGACTACGCGGGAAATACACGATCGGGTTCTGGCCCTGCTCGAACCGGTCCACGTGCAAATCCACCGTTTCCTGCGCGCTGTAGCAGTTCCAGCGCGTGTCCCGTTTGCCGTTTTCCCCAAGGGCAAGAACCTCTTCACTGTAAAGCGGGTCTTTCCCGTCACGGGCCATCGCGCCGCCCCACGACTCCTGCAGCATGCCCTGTCGGTAATCCAGGCTGTTCCCCGCCCGGAACATCGGCCGGCAGAACGCCTCGGTAAGGGGTCTTCCGTCCGCGGACATCACACCCGGCGCCAGCGGAAGCGGCATGCGGTCCCCGGTATTATGTCCCTCCGTATGCAATGCCCGCAGGTCCATGCCGCCGCCTTCTCCATACTGCCGGAGCCGGCACACCGGCTGATCACGGTAATGCGCCGGCGGAACGGTCAATGATCCCGTCCTGGGAACCGAGCGTCCGCCAAGTTCCACCGGCCAGTACCAACGCACGCCCACAAATCGCTCCAGGAAATCGGCGACCGCCCAAACCGTGCCATCATTGGACCGCCCGGCAAGAACCGGCCGTGTGCTGCCCACAAGGTAAACCCTGTTCGGCGCTGTCCTTACCACGAAACCTTCCGCCGGGAGTTCCGCCGCATCGATCCCCGCGGCCCGCGATTCCGCGCAATCCCCGATCACGACCGCCGGCTGACCCGGGGCCGGCGGCTCGGCAACCAGTTCCAGCGTGGCGCCGGTGGCTTCACGGATGACTTCGCGCAATTCATGCACCAGCAGCAGGAGCGCCGGCGGCGTACGCGGGGGATGGGGAGGGTTCAAGTACCGGCGCCAGTCAAATGCCTCGCGGCTTTTCGGGTCCACGACATAGACCACGGCCGCCGCTTTGCCTTCGCGCACGATTTCCACCGGTGCGTGTTCTTGCGCTTTCAGCCACGTCACAGGCGTCAGGTCGCGGGGCTTCAGATCATCCGCGGCCCGCGCCGCCGTTGCGCCAAGCACCAGTCCCGCGCCCAGCAGATTGATGGTCGGACGTTTCGTCGTGTTCATCGCTTCGCTCACCCGCCTCGCTGACCCGGACGGCGTCCGGGGCACTGGTTCCGGCATCACGTGTATCCGGGCTCGAGACAGCGAGACGCGTTGGGCATGCGTCCAGACTCGCATCGTCCCGCCTTGGAAGTCAATTCCGATGACGGAATCCGCGTCCAAGCGCCGTTTTTCAGGGCCTGTGGATGTCTATCAATCGCCGGCCCAGGGAGTTAGCGTGTCGAATGCACGTTCCCGCTGGGACAGCACCTTTCATGTTCCCCTCCAGGCGCACAAAGGTGTTGCCACAAGGCACACAATGTGGAACACCTTGGCGAAAGACAGGAGGGTCAACATTCGAATCTCATGAAGGGCCTCGGCAGGTTCTCGGTCGGCGTCGGGGACCGCTTCGGCATGGAGGGCCGCGCGCAGATCCGCGCCGCCAGGGCCATGCGCGGGCGCGGCGTCGATCTCGCCCTCGCCTGGAACAAGAGCAGGCGCGAGCACGGGATCATCGGGACCTCGCCCGCGGACCAGCGCGCGGCCGCCGACGCCGCGGTCCGGGCCGAGGACTGGGATCTCCCGTATTTCGTGGACGCCGACCACATCGGCCCCGCGAACGTCGATCCGTTCATCCCGCACTGCGACTTCTTCACGATCGACGTCGCGGACGCGATCGGGCGCGAGCCCGATCCGGCCGGCGCCGCCGATTTCTCGCGGAAGTGGAAGTCGCTCGCCGGATCCCACGAGGTTCCGGGGCTGGGCCGGCCCGTGCTCGTCGACGAAGCCCTCCTCGCCGCTTGCGCCGCCGGATACATGGAGGCCGCGCGGGAGGCGGGGGCGACGTACAGGAAGATCGCCGCCGCGAAGGGCGACGCGGCCTTCGTCGTCGAGGTGTCGATGGACGAGACCCGCGAGCCCCAGGGGCCGGCGCAGCTCCTCGTGATCCTGGCCGCGCTCTCGGGCGAGGGCATTCCCGTGGACACCGTCGCGCCGAAATTCCCGGGGCGCTTCAACAAGGGCGTCGACTACGCGGGCCCGGTCGAGGCCTTCGCCGCGGAATTCCGCGCGGACGTCCGCGTCGTGCAGTACGCGATCAGGCTCCTCGGGCTGCCCGCGGGGCTCAAGCTGTCCGTCCACTCGGGCAGCGACAAGTTCAGCATATACCCCGCCATGGCGGCCGCGCTCAGGGACTCGGGCGCGGGCGTCCACCTCAAGACCGCGGGGACGACCTGGCTCGAGGAGCTGGTCGGCCTCGCGGAGGGCGGCGGGGAGGGGCTCGCGATCGCGAAGGAGATCTACGCCGCCGCCCACGCGCGCTACGACGAACTCGCGGCGCCCTACGCGCAGGTCATCGACATCGACAAAAGCGCCCTCCCCTCCCCGGCCGCGGTGGCCGGGTGGGGCGCCGAAGACTACGCGCGGGCCCTGCGGCACGACCGGAATGATCCGCGCTTCGATCCCAACCTCAGGCAGTTCCTCCACGTGGTCTACAAGGCCGCGGCCGAGATGGGCGGCAGGTTCGTGGACGCCCTCGCGGCGTCGAGGGAAAGCGTCGAGAGGAACGTGACGCGCAACCTCCTCGAGAGGCATTTCATTCCCCTGTTCGCGGAGGACGCGCGGCCGCCGCGGGTCACGGGAGTTCCATGACGTCGATATCCAGGGCCTTGGGAACGTCAAGCAGTTCTTTCACGTCAAGGGCGCTCTCGGTCACGTACGCCTCGATCTGGCCGGTGCGCACGAATCCGTCCGTCCGCCCCCGCTCCATGTCGTCATAGCGGCCGGCCCACAGGTAGCGGATGCCGTCAACCTCGCCCGCCGGGCAGGGGAAGACGTTGACGAGCTCGGTGTTGTCGATCACCGTGCCGACCCGCACCCAGTCGCCGCGGACCTTGTGGACTTCCACGGCGTACCGCGTCGCGGCCCGTTCGCGAACGCTTCCGTCTTCCTTGTTGATCACCGGCCCGGAGACGTCCTCGTACACGGCAACGGCGGAAAGCTCGCACGGCCGGTCGAACTGCGCGACGGCCTCCGCGGATGCCACTATTCCCTCCTTGCGCAAGGTCGCAATCACGTCCCAGTCGGTCTTGTTGTTGGCGATCGTCCCGTTCACCAACTGAAGCCCGACGTCGGGCTTCTTGACCGTGATTTCAACCGTCGCCGAATTCCCGTCGTTCACGGGATACAGCGTGCACGCGAACGTGCCGTAGGGCTGTGAACGCGAGCCGGGGCCGCCGTCGAACAGCACATTCTTCCCCGGGAACTGCATCGCCGCCACCAGGACGTCGCCGACTACGACCGGAATCCCGCTGGTCTCGACTTTATCAAAGCTCCTGATCGCGATCGTGTCCTTCTTCAGGCCGTCCCCGTGCGTGCGGGCCGCGCCCTCCCGTGTGCCCTGGACCGCGGGCACAACCGGCCGCATGGTCAGCGTCACCTGGTCGTCCGCGTCGGCGCGAAACGCGAACCGGCGCCGCTTGAGAACGGAATCGACCGGAAGCTTGACCGTACAGGGGAGATTCTTCGTCTTCAGGCTGCCGGCGACGGCGATTTCCAGGCGCAACAGGGAGTGGGTGTTGGTGGGCACGCCCACCGCGTCGAGCAGCTCGACGAGGTAGGTTGCGCCCGCCTTCACCTTGAAAGGCGGCAGTTGGACCGCATCGGTGAGCTGGCCGAGATAGCCGGGCTTCTCGCCGGCGACCGCCACGGCCCCGGCCGGCTTGAGCAACTTCTGCATCTCTTCCGGCGGCGCAAGATTCGGGCCGAAGGTGAGCGCATTCTTCGGGATGGTCTTCACGCAGGAAGGCTCGGGCGGCGGCGGCTGCGGCGTACGGCTCGCCTCCATGGGCAGGTCGCCCATGCGTTTCTGGTTCACGTACGCGTCCGCGGTAATTACGTTGTAGGCGTCAAGGTCCACCTCGCTGCGAAGCTTTCCATCGGCCGCATCGTACAGCCGCACCGCGCCGTCCGCTCCCGCGGCGGCAACGGTCTTTCCGTCCGGAGAGAACCGGATGATGTGGCATGGCGGCGTCGGCGTTTGCCAGAGCAAGGTCCCGTCCGACGCAAACCGCGACAGGCGATTGACGGAAGTCGCCACCGCGAAAGACTGCTTGTCGGGCGCCGCCGCCATGGCGCGCACCCGACCCGGCACATCGAGGTCCAGGTCCGCTCCGCCGGCAAGGAGCCGGAAGTACACGCGGCACGCCGGGCCTTTCCTGCTGAGATGGCCGTTCTCCGCGATCAGCAGTTTTCGTCCCGCAATTTCCAGGACCCAATCGGGGCTGCCGGTCAAGGCCGACATCGCGGTCCCCGACTGCCCGCTCTGCGCGATCAGTTCGTGGGCGGATCCGTCGTCCGCTATGACTATGAACCGGTCCTGGAGCGGGATGACCTTGCCGGCCGCCAGGGAAATGCCGTCGCGATTCCACAGAACCTTGCCCGTCGCGCAATCGAGCCCGAGGACCGATGGCATTAGGATCGTGTTGCGGGGTCCTTCTACAAAGGCCGCGACCAGCAGGACTCGCCTGTCGCCGCTGAGGGCGGAAGGGGTCACCTGCCGAACCGTGGTCAGGTCGGTCGATAGTGCGCCGTCTTCGTAGGTCCAGAGCACGCGTCCCCCCGGGTCTATAGCGACCAAACGGTCGCGGCCGCCCTGGAAAAACCTGCCGGCTTCCTTGTCCTCCACCATCGCCGCCTTCGTGGCCCTGCTGATCCACCCCCGGCCGAGCTCGTACTGATACGCGCCGTCCCACAGGTGGACGCGCAACAGCGTGTCGCTCAGCGGCGTGAGCCATCGTCCCCACAGGTACCAGCTCGGCCAGGCCTCGGTTTCAGGGGGCATCAGGTGTTCGAGGATCTTGCCGTCGGCGTCCATCGCGAATATCCAGTCGCCGTACGACATTGTCGCGGCGAACAAACGGTTGCCGCTTGGAGAGTAATCGAGATTCAGAATATGCGTGCCGCCCAGGGCGGTCTGCATGTTTTCCAGTGGCGTCGGCTGGCCGCCGCGCAGCGTCTGCGGGGCGACCGCCTGAGCGGCCGTCTGCACGGGCTCGGGCGCCTTCATTCCGGAGATGCACGCAACCGCGGCCTCGGCGCCTGCGACATCGCGGCAGCCCACGTAGATGGCGTCGTATGCGGCCCGGAACGGCGACCAGAGATAGTGGACAAAGAACCCGCCGGCCACCGGGTAGTTGTCGGTCGGCTTCCGTCTCAGCCAGGGAGCCAGGTCAGCCACGACGCGGTTGTCGGAGGGCTCGCCGAAGAGCACAACGTCGCCGTCGTGCCGCAGCCGCGGCCCCATTTCGGCGTAGCCGCAGGCAGGATTGGCGTAGTCAGCCTTGATTATGTTGCCGAACTTGTCCTTTTCGAAGGCCGCCCATACGTTCATGTTGATGCGCCACGCCCAGGCGGATTCGTTGGTGACGCTGTGGAGGACCGCAATGTCTTCCGGCTGGAGATACCAGCGCAGGTGTAGAGGCCGGACTTCAGACGGATCGAAGGTGGAAACGCGCGCCTCGCGGCCTCCCTGTTTCAGCAGGGCCGCGATCTTCTCCGCCGCCGGGCGGTACGCTTCCTGCCCCTGGTCCAGAAGAATGGTGACCGGTCCCTTGTTCCTGCGTTCGGCGAAGAACGCCATGATCTTCTTCTCGCCCCCGATCAGGTCCGGCGCCTGCCGCACGGCCACGGCCGACGGCGCGGCGGGTTCCAGCGCCTGGCTGCCCGTCGTGCCGAGCACGAGATCGCGAACAGTCAGCTCCGTCCGCGCGCCGGCGGACATGGCCGGCACGGGAACGTCGAAAGGATGCTCCGGCCCGATGGAGGCGAACTTGTGGAACAGCGTCGCGCCGTCCGGGCCTTTCAGGGTCACCTCGAACGGCATGGGGTCGGCCAGCGCCTTGCCCTGGCCGTCAACCAGCCCGCCGGTGAGGCGCACGGCGGTCGGCGACACGCGGTCCGCCTGGATGACCATGTTCTCCGGCTTGCGCCGGGTCAGGAGGTAAATCTCGCCCTCCGCGCCGGTCAGCGCCAGCGGCACGCGCAGGCCCTTGGCCGTGCTTTCCGTTGGCGCCGCCTTGCCGGTCAGCAGGTTGTGCACGTGCCAGCCTTTTTCCACCTGCAATTCGCTGATCTTGGGCAGCACGAAGCTCGCGCGGAAACGAGACGATTTTTCGTCCGGGAACGTCACTTCCAGCGGAATCTCCGTCTTGTCGATCACGAAGCAGATGATCGAGTCTTTTCCGGCCAGCGGCGAGAGGAGCACATCCGTGTCCGGCGTCATGACCGGCGGCTGCGGCGTATTGGCGAACGCCTTGACCAGCGTATCCTGCTTCTCCAGGAAGATTTTCCAGACATAGGTGTGCTCGTATTCTCCGCCGGCCTGCGCGCCGCCCCAACTGCCGGCCAGGGCCTTGCCCTCATAGGCAAGACCGATGGATCGCCCGGGCACGTTCTTGTGGCAGGCGTCGTCTTTCAGGATGACGCCGCCCCCGGCCTCGAAATCGCGGAAGGCTTTCAGCGTTTCAGGCGGCAGTTCGTCGCCGACGCCCAGCAGCAGCAGCACCTTGTACTTCAGCAGTTCGCCGGCTTCCACGTCGCGCGGCCCCACCATTACGGCCGGACGGCGTATGCGGGCCAGGTCGTGCAGGGCCGTGCGCACCGCGTTCCCGTTCCTGGACCAGAACAGGGCCACGTCCGGCAGCGGATCGAAGGAAACGAACCAGGATCCGAACCGCTCGAAGACGCGGGCGCGCCCGATCGTGTCCGGGTCGCTCCTGTCCGAGAGATCCGTGAACGCGAAACCGTCCGCGCCGCGCCCGGCCGCCGCGAAGAGGGCCGGGATATCCTCCGACCGCCAGCCGTGGCTCGCGATGGCCAACTGGATTTTCTGCTTCTCCCGGTTGTCCATGGCCATGACCGCCGGCGAGCGCCAGCCGTCAAACGGCGACTGGCCGCGCTCGGAGAAATCGACCGCGTTGCGATGCGTCTTCCCATGCCACTCCCAGTATTGGATGCCGTTGCCCACGCCGGGCGAGGAAACGTGGCTGTGATGGGTCATCCCCGGCATGATCTCGTTCAGATCGGCATACCATTCCCTGAACGTGTTCGGCAGCCGCATGCTCCACCCATTCGGCTCCACCGCGTTCACGTACCTCATTTGCGCTTCGGTAAGCCCCGGAATATCCGCCAGCTCCTTCGGCCATTTGTCCGGAGGAGACGTGCGGATCGGCTTGAGGTGCGCGTATTTCGCCACGACGTCCGGCCACATCTCCTGCGTGAGTTTCCACGCCGCCTCCTCCGACCGCTTGGCGGCTTCCGGCTGCCATGCGTCCAGACGGGGGCCGGAATCGCTCCACCATCCCTTCTCGTTTACCTGCCAGTTCCATCCGTAGTCGAACCCGTCGACCCCGGGATAGTCGGCATGCGCCTGCGCGTAGAGCGCCATGCGCCGCCGCACCCACGCGAGGTTTTCGGGCAGCGTGTGCTTCGGGTTGCATATCTCGTACGAATGCGCTTCGGGCCATCCCGGCGCGTTGTGAAGGCCCATGGCCGCCAGGGCCATGCCGTTCCGCTCGTCCATGCCGGGCCGCGCGAACATTTCCGGCAGCGGTCCCATCGGCGCATTGGCATAGGCGCCGAACACCCCGTCGAGCGCCCCGTCGCCGTCCGCCAGGAAAGACGCCGTGGCCGGCCCGCCCAGGCCGGCGCCGCCGAGGTAGGAGTTCACCGGCGATCCCGGATAGGGTTTCGCGGGGCCCGTGTGGACGCCATAGGAGTAGACGTCGAAATCGCTCCGGCGCTCGCGCTGGCAGACGCGGAACCGGAACGGGTAGCCGGCCACGCCGTCCGCCTCGACTGCCGCCGTGTAGTCGCCTGCGCCCAGGGCGGCCGTATCCACCGTCAGGCGCCCGCTCACGTCCGCCGACCCGCCGCCGCCCGCGGGCACGGCAATGCGCCCCACGACGGCATCCAGCCCCACCCCGCGCAGGCGCACCGGCCATTCCGCGGCCGCCGCGCCCGCCGGACGACGGGCGACCCACAGCAGATCGAACCTGTCGCCGCGCCGCATCAGGGCGCGGTTGTTGACCGTGAAAAGCGACACCGCGGCGGCCGGCCTGTCGCCCATCAGAACGACACCCAGAGTCCGGCCTTTCAGCGGACTTCCATCCGTGGCCGCAACCCGCAACCGCCAGAACCCCGGCCTGGCGGGCAAAACGCCCTTGAAGACGCCGGAAGCCGACACGAGATCCATTTCGCCGCCGGCCGCGCCGACGCCCGCCGATTCGAGCGTCACCTTCAGCGCCGCCGGAATCGCCGCCTTGCCCGCCGCCGCCGTGATGCGGCATGACCATTCGGCGCCGGGCTTCGTTTCAAGCGGCGCCGTCTCCACCGCCCAGGCGACGCCGTCCGCCAGGCCGCAGATGACGTGCCGGTGCGGCCATTGCGCGTCCGGCGCCGGCAGGCGCGCCGTCAGCACGCCCACCTGCACATCGCACCCGCCCGCCGGGGACGTCGCCAACCACGCGGACCCGCTGCGTCCCTCCTCCGTCGCGCTGCCCGCGGATATGCTCAGCCCCGGGTTGACAACCACCGACTCCGAGCCGCAAGCGACCCTCACTTCTCCCGGGCCGTCAAACCAGCTCACACCGATCGGGTTCTTCGCGGCGACCGCCGGCGGCGCGGCAGCCGGCATATCGATGAGGACCGTACGGCCGTCCGCGCATGTGGCCCCCGCATCCGCGGCGAGCCTGACCCGGCCCTGCGCGTCCAGCTCGAACTTCACTCCGTTGGCCTCGTAGGCGCTCCCGGCCGCGGACGGCGGCAGGTACACCGTGATGCGCCGGAGTCCGGATCTCATCGCGGTCCCCGCCGCCTGCATGTTCTGCCTGTCGTACTCGGCGAACATGTTTTCCAATCCGCCCAGCAGGTCCATGGCGCCGCACGCAAGCCGGACAGGCCCGGAGACCGATCGCTTTTCCCGCAGCATCTTGAACGTGACGGGATTGCATACGACGTCCAGGCGGCGCGTCCCGGCATCCACGCGCAGCCGGGCATCGCTGCTCGTCACCGCCCCCTCCCTGGTCAGCGTGAACTCGATGCCGAAGGGCTGGATCACGTGCCGGCCCTCGGAGAGATCGATGGTGTGCGAAGTGGGACGCCTTGAATCGAACGCCGTCAGATCCTCCGGTCGGACGGCATTCTCCGACCCGAAGACTTCCTCCAGCATTGAGTCCACCTTGGCGGTTGACTCCAGGCTTCCGCCGCCCATCGTCTTCGCCTCGAGCTTCTGGCCGGCGGTCCGGTACTCCATGATGGGCGTATCGTCCACGCGGATGGTGAACGGCCACACCGTGACCGCCCAGCCGCCGAACGGCGACCTCCAAAGCGGCTGGCGCTCTTCGATCGGCCGGGCGCCCCCCTGCCCGTCCGGAGCAACCAGCGCCACGGTAACGTCAATCGCCGACGCGGTCGTTCCCGCCAGCGCTCCCGCCGCCGCGATGGCGGTCATCCATGCCCGCACAGTCCTGCCGTTCCAGTGCATTTTCTCTCCTCGTCCAATTGCTCCGCATCTTCGACACAGCCTGGGCCGGGTAGCGTGCCCGGTTCCTGCTCCACGACACTGACCCTTAGCAGTTCCCCGCCGTGACGTCAACCTGGCCGCGGGATCAATGGGTTCATGCGGGGGGCAAGCGCCGGTGGACGATGGCGGGCGACGAGAGCGGCAATGACGAAGCTCGAAATTCCCAAGCCCGAAGGAAGCCCGAATGTCGAAATCCGAAAGAACGCCGTTCGCGTCGGATCGGTCCGCGAGGCCGCGGACCCTCCCGCTTCCCTGCAAGAGGTTTCTCGGGCGCCGGCGCGGATGAACGATCGGGACGATCCGTGGATTCGGCCGCCCTGGCGCTCCGCCTGCCTCCTCTTCGGAGCGGAACGGCTTGCCGTTCCGTGGCGCCCTTCGACTTCGCTCAGGGCAGGCCGCCGGTCCGGCGTCCCATCCCCCGGAGCGGAACGGCTTGCCGTTCCGTCTTCTCCCCGTCTACTTCACTTCCAGGTCGAAGCTTTCCGAGTGGCTGTTGAACTCGGGGGCGTACATGCACTGGATGCCGGCGATGCCGGTCTGGTACTTGCCCTTCAACTGGACGCGGGTGCCGTATTCGAAGACGTAGACGCCCTTGGGCAGGTAATCGATGAAGAAATGGCTGGCCGTGTCGCGCGTGCTCTCGTAGTACGCCAGCCCGTCCTGGTAGTTGTACCGGCTGAGCACGTTCACCGGCTCGGTGCCGCTGCCGCGCTGGTCCTTCATGTGCACGTACTCCATGTCGCGGTCCGTGCGCAGCTCGATCCGCACCACCAGCTCGTCGCCCACCGCCAGCGGCCCGCTCACGGGCTTCAGCACCGGCCCCTTCGTCGTCTGCTCCTTGACGAAGATCTTCTTCACCAGCTTGAGCGGCGTGCCCTCATGGGGCGTCACCTTGCTCATGTCTTCCAGGTACTGCCAGTGTACGCTGCCCCAGGACACGCCTTCGTCCGCTTTCCTCACCGTGATCCGACCCATGCCGGGCTCGATTTCCCCGCGCACGAACCGCTGCTCGTAGAAGCCCGTGCCGGCCTCGACCTTCTCCGGCTTGATGAGTTCCCTGTCCAGGCTCACCTCGACCAGCGCGTCCGAGGCCAGCCAGTTCGCGCCGCGCAGCAGCAGGCCGTACACGGCGTCGGCCGTGGCCTTGGTGGTCTTCCAGTCCTGGGTCTGCTTCTGCTTGAGCAGCCACACGCGGCAGTCCTCGACCGCCCGGTCGTCGCCCATGACCTCGTCGAAGGCCTCGATCATCATGGCCTGCGTCTCGATCGGCGCGCGATACCACCACCAGCTCAGCTCGGTGTCGCGCCAGTACATGCCCATCTCCTCCTCGGTGACCGACCGCTCCTTGATGGACTTCATGACGCCCGCCGCCGTTTCCCGGTCGCCCAGGCGGTTGAGCGCCACCGCGATGTGCGCCTGCGACTGGCGGTTGTCCAACCGCAGCCAGTACTTGCGCGCCTGGCCCGTCCAGTAATCGAACGCCTCCCTGTGCCCGGCGGCCACCGCCTTGTCCCGCAGGAAGAAGCTGCGGCCGTAAAGGTAGAAAGCGGCGGTGGTGGAGAGGTGGTTGTCGTCCTTGTTGCCGTGTTTCAGGATCTCGCGGTACCACTCGTCCATCCACCCGTCAATGCGGCCGAGCGCCTTCACGGCGCAGGCCACGTCCACGTCCTTCGCGCCCAGGTGCCGCAGGCGGCCGAAGCCGGTGGTGATGTAGAGCGTGATGTAGGGGTCGCCCCGCCCGCCGGGGAACCACGGCCAACTGCCGTCGCCGAGCTGCAGGTCGGCCAGCTTCCCGAGCAGCCGCGCGGTCTCGTCGTTCAGCCGGTTGGCGTCGAACAGGACGCCCACGTTGCGCCGCGCCTGGCTTTCGTCCTGCGCCTGCCGCACCCACGGCGTTTCCTCCAGCATCACGGACTTGAGGTCCTGGTTCTTTTCCAGCGGGCTGTCCAGCGCCGGGGTGCCCTTCCACTGGTCGAACACGCGGCGGATCTTCGGGTCGGAGTTCGCGATGTGCCGGGCCAGGGCGTTCGCGTACAGGCGGTTGAACGTCTGCTCGGTGCACTCGTAGGGATACTCCATGAGGTACGGCAGCGCCATCACCGCGTACCAGGCGGGCTGCGAAACCATCTGCACGGTCAGCGTCTCGTGGCGCAGGGTCTTGGACTTCCCGGAGTCCAGGAGCTTCGTGAACTCGAAGCTCCTGGTCTGCTTGCCGCGCACGGGCAGGGGCAGCGACTCGCTGACCAAGATCCGCCGGCTCAGCACCGGCAGCCAGCCCTCCTCGCCGTCCGACAGCCGGCCGGTGGAGCCCACCGTCTTGTAGGTAAGGAAGCCCATCCCGTCGGGAATCGTGATCCGCCACGCGAACGTCTTCGACTCCCTGGACGGGATGTCGAACTCCTGCTCGAAAGGAGCGGCGCCGCTTCCGGCGCCGGCCGGAACGCGAAGGCGTTCCGCTCCGAGCAGAGCATCCACCGGTTTCAGCGTCCGCGCGTCGGCGAAGGTGAGGCGGACTTTGCCGGTCTGGCGGGCCGCGGACTGGTTGCTGACCTTGACCGTGAACTCGATCTCGTCGCCCTCGCGCACGAACCGCGGCGGATTGGGCTCGACCATCAGGTCCTTGGCCGTGACGGCCCTGTCCGTCAGCGCGCCGCTGCGCAGGCCGCGGTCGTGGGCGAAGCCCATGAACTTCCACTCGGTCAGCGCCTCGGGCATGGCGAACTCCATCTTCACCACGCCGTCGCCGCCGCTGACCAGGCCGGGGAAGAAGAACGCCGTCTCGTTAAGGTTCTGCCGCGCGGACACCTTGCTGAGGTCCGGCTCTTCGGCCGGCTCTTCGCCGCCCGGGCCGCCAGGCTTGTCGGCGGCAAACTTGGCGCGGTCGCTGCCCCCCGCCTTCTTCCTCTGCCTGGCAAACTCCACGCCATTCGCCTCGACCTCGGCCGCGGGAGCTGCCGCCGCCAGCGGCATCCCGTCCATGGCCGCCGCTTCCCCCCCCGGGACGTTGGCGAGGCTCATGCGGCGCAGGCCGCCCCGCCCGCCGCCCCCGACGCCGAACCATCCGTAGCCCCACAGGTTGGCGATGATTTCGTAGGGGAACCCGCGGTAGGTAAACTCGACCGGCCTGAAGTCATACGGCCAGTTGCCGTGCAGGTGACTGAAGCCCTGCGCGTCGTTCTCGAACCGGGAGTAGAGGTTGCAGCGCTCCGTCCGCCAGACGTTGAACATGCTCATCCAGTTGTGCGGCAGATAGGCGTCCAGCGAGGCGTCGTACAGCCCGGCCACCATCTCGGCGACGGTCTTCTCGGCGCCGGGCGCGGTGATCACCGCCGTCCAGGTCTCCCTGGCGCCGGGTTCGAGCTTCGAGGTGAAGCGCTCCCACTTCACGTCGAGCTTCTTGTTCGACCAGGGGACGTCCACGGTCCGGGACGTCAGGTACGCCCGGTTTTCCCGAACGTAGGTTACGCGGAACGTAAAGCCGCCGCGCATCTCCTCGTTGACCGGATACTCCAGCACTTCCTGCGTGCAGTCTTTGGCGGTCCAGAAGCTCTTCACGATCCGGCGCCGGTGCTCGATCTCGACGTAGGCGCGGCCGATCTCGTAGCCCGTGCCCCACAGCGCGAGAAAGCTGTCCCCCGGCTCCAGGCTCCACCTGGGCGCGGCCACGTGGTTCGGTATCCTGACGGCGAACTGCTTCCTGCTGATGTCCACCACCTGCACCGGCAGCCGCGCCGTGACGGGCTTGCCGAAGCGGTCCCTGGTCTCGAGCATGGCCCGGTAGATGCCGGCTTTCAGGTCGAACTTGAGCTCCTGCGCCCCGGAGGCGTCGGTCTTGAACGGCTGCTCCGCGGCGACCGCGCCCAGTTCCCACGAGTTGGGATTGGACGGGTCGGGCGTGGGCTCGGTGGAACGTTTGCCGTCGGACCTGTCCGACGGGTCCGACCAGTCGGACCGCGAACGCGAGAACTCCGCGCGCGCGACTTCCGCCGGCTGCTTGAGGGCATAGACGCGGACCGTGCCTTCGGCGGCCTGCCCCACCCCGTCCAGGGTCGCGGTGCTGACCTTGACGCTCACCCGCTTGCCGGCCTCCAGCCAGTCGTCGGCCGCCAGGGTCGCCGCGAGCGCGGTGTAGCCCGCTCTCAACTGGCGCTGGGCGCTGCGCGTCTCGCCGGTCGTGTCGGTCACGTCCGCGTAGACCGTGAACACGAACGTCGGCTCGTCCTTCTCCTCGACCGCGAGATCGGGTTTGGCCGTGAAGACGACCGGGAACGTGCCGTCGGTCGCCGTCGTGGCCGCGCCGTGCGCGATCTCCCGGACCTCGGCCCGCGGCCACCCCCACCAGCAGTACCATCGCCACCAGACCGGGTACTGCACGCCGCGCGTCACGCGCCACTTGACCTTGGCGCCGCCGACCGCCGCGCCCGTGTACGCCGTGGCCTTGCCCGTGACCTTGACCTCGGCGTTCAGCCTGGCGGCTTCCCTGGGCGCGTCCACCGCCACCTGGAACTTGGGCCGCTTGTACTCCTCGACCGTGACCGACGCGCTGCCGCGGACGCTGTCCTCCGCGACGCCTATCTGCATGCGGCCCATCAGGCGGTCGCGCGGCGCGGTGAAGCTGCCGCTGAAGCTGCCCCAGTCGTTGGCCTTGTGCGACTGGCGGGCGATCTCCTTGCCGTTGACGTCGGCGAAGATCACGGTGAGGGCCTGCCCGCCGAGCGTCTGGTAGTTGTCCTGGTTCTGGTCCACGCGGATGCAGATGCCCTTGTACTGGATGGTCTGGCCCGGCCGGTAGAGCGAGCGGTCCGTGAAGAAGACCGTCTGGCCGTAGGGCTTCGGGGTGTCGTCGTGGACGTACGCGCTGTAGTCGCGCGTCGCCAGGGAATGGTCGCCGCTCTGCGCCACCATGATGAGGTTGCGGTTGTTCGATCCCGTGAACCGGTACAGGCCGTTCTCGTCGGTCTCCGTCTGGCCCAGGAGCGTGTAGTTGCGGTCCTGGCGAACGTAGGCTTTTACCGCCGCCCCGGCCACCGGCTCGCCGCTCGCGGCCTTGAGCACGAAGCCTTCGACGAGCCCCTGGTTCTGCCGGCTGCGTCCGACGATGGCCAGGTCGCTGACCCAGACGGGCGCGTAGGTCACCTGGTTGTTCCTGTCGCTGAAGGACGGGTCGTGGCTGGCGACGATGAAGTAGAAGCCCGGCTTGAGGGTTTTGGGGGCCGGCAGCGTTTCGACCCGCTGCTGATAGTCGTCCGTGGCCGGAAGGTCGGCCGACCACTCCAGATCGGCCTTCCTGCCCAGGAGCGCCTTCCGGTCGTTGTCGTCCAGATACTCGACGTTCCCCCAGCCGCTGTTGCCCAGGCGCTGGTTGAAGTCCCACGCCACGGCGCGCAGGTGGACCTTCGTGACGTTCCGGTACGCGACGTTGACGGTCGGCCACGGCGCGTTCCAGACGCGCTCGGTCTGGAGCGACAGCTCCCTGGCTTCGATCTCCTGGATCAGGTTCCAGCACATCTTGCCGCCGGCGGCGTCCGGGAACGCGTCGGCGCCCTGCCGGGCCACCTTGTGCGCTTCGACGAGATCGCCATCCTCCTTCAGTGCGCCAGCCCAGTGGCAGCGGGCGCGCGCCGAGATTTCGTGGTCGGCCCATTCCTTTGCCAGCCGCTCGAGGGCGGCCTTGTACCGCTCGTTCTTTTCCTCGCCCACGGCCTTGTCGCCGGCGAAGTTCAGGCGCAGGAGGTCCGCGTCAATGAACGCGGTCTTGTCCTTGTCGCCGCCGTGGAAGGCCAGCAGGTTCCGGTGGAGATTCACGGCCCTCAGCGTGACGGAGCCCTCGTCGGCGGACTCGGGCGTCCACTTCAGGAACTCGGCGGCGGGCGCGAAGACGGGGCTGTCGGCGCGGATTTCGAAGGCGTCCTCGGCCTTGGAGCCCGCCTGCTCGCCGGCCTGGTAGAACTCCAGGGCGTTGTGGGCCAGCACGTCGAACAGCGTGGGGCGGTGCGTGTCGGGCACGGTGCCTTTGGTCAGAAGCGCATCGTACTCCGCGACGGGGATCGTCTTGAGGAACTTCTCCTCGGCGAGCGCCGTGGTGAACTGCCTGTCGATTTCGGCCAGGATGCGCGGCAGGTCCCAGGTCGTGAAGTCCGCGCCGGGCTGCTCGGCGGTCCGCGTGCGCTGCATGAAACGCCAGCGGTTCTGCTGGAAGTAGTGCCAGTACCAGTTGGCCAGGATGGCGTTCATCACCGGCTTCATCTCGGCCGGCGCCTTCTCGATCTCCGCCTGCATGCGGACGATCTTCTCCTCCGGCTTGTTGCCCTGTATGCTGCCTTCCAGCGCAATCTTGCGGCCGATCGCCTTGACGGCCTCGGCCCAGGCCTTCTCCCGCGTCGCCTGTTCCATGATCGGGCCCAGGCTCTCGATCGCCGTCTTGGGGAGCCCTTTCTGCTGGGCCTCCTCCACCTTCTTCCACAGCTCGTCCCGCGTTCCGGCCGCCGCCGCCTGCAGCGCGAACCCCAGACACAGCAGCCCGACAGTACTGATCTTGCGCATGGTTACGCCTCCTCCTCTGCCCATCAGACACGCCTGTACGCGACGGACCTCACCGCCCCGGGGGAGCGTCCCTTTGGCTCCTGAGACGTCTGGCGGGGGGTGTTTGTTCCCGGTTTTTCCTGCGGCGCCCATCATGGGCTTCGCCAGGCAACGCACCATACAGGGGTCCCGAATTCGCGGATAAGACCCTGCCGGGGACCTTCTCCCGTCAGTTTCGATCCGTGTTCGGCGGACCGCGGGACCGCGGTCCCTCCCGTTCTGACAGTCAAGAGCCGCTTGATCCATGCGCTGGGAGGGAAGTCGGCCGCGTCGTCCGTGAACACCGCTGCATGCTGCCGCGACAGACCACCACAAAGGGGCTTGACAAGTCGCGACGTTTATGGTCATGTGACCATAGTCATATCACTACTAGGAGGAAGCGTACCCGGGAGGTGGCTATGAAAATCGCGGCGGGTCTCTTCAAGGCTCAGTGCCTGGAACTGATGAATCGTGTGGCGGAGAATCATGAGGCGATCACGGTGACCAAGCGTGGTAAGGCTGTGGCTCGATTGGTGCCGATTGAGCCGACCCCGCGGCGCGCGTTGTTCGGCTACTTGCGCGAGAAGGGGAGGATAACGGGCGACATCGTGGCTCCGACCGGTGAAATATGGGAGGCGCAGCGATGACGCGTCCGATTCTGCTGGATACCCATGTGTGGGTTTGGCTGATGTTGGGCGACAACCGCCTGGGCACCGCCAATCGGCGCATGTTGGAAAGGGCCGTTCCGGACGGTCGGATCCGCGTCTCGATCATCTCTGCATGGGAAGTCGCGATGTTGGAGGCGAAAGGGCGGTTGATCTTGGCGTCGGATTGTGAGAGTTGGGTTCGGGAGGCGCTTGCCGCGCCTGGTATCCACTTGGCGGAACTCACGCCCCATATCGCCGTCTGCAGTACGCGGTTGCCGGGAATCTTTCACGGCGACCCCGCGGACCGCGTACTTATCGCCACAGCCCGTGAATCCGAGGCGTCCCTTCTCACGGCAGATGAAGCGATCCTGCGCTATGGCAAGGAAGGGAATGTGCATACACTGCGCGCTGAATCCTGAACCGCTGCCCTTTGGCCTGCCTGCCGAAGCCGCTTCGGCGCGGGCAGGTGGCATGATGGGCAGAACCACCGTCCCTTGCAGGAGAAGGCCAACGGGTACTCGTGCTTGCATCCGGCTTCGCCCTTCGGGCTCCGCGTCGTCTGGTGCCCTGTTGGCCGGCTTCCCGGGAGGAGTTCATATTCTCGCGGATCGGACTCCAGGCAATCAATCCCGCACTCCTCCCGATTGGCCGACGAATTTGCGGTGACTCTCATCCCAGAGCGCCGCCATGCGCCGGACTCGGGCGGGGTATTTGTCGGCCAGGTTGTTCAGTTCGGAACGATCCGCCTCCATGTCGTAGAGCTCCCATTTGCCGTGATGCACGGCCACCAGTTTCCATTTGCCGACCCGCAGTGCGCGGTGGCCGATGTGCCGGAAGAAGATGCATTCCCGCTCGATGTCAACGTCTTCCCGGAAGGCCCGCGTCAGGCTCACGCCGGCGAGTGGGGGTGTGTCTTTCCCGCGCCAGGCCGGGGGCTTTTTCTGGCCGGCCAGATCGAGCATGGTGGGAACGATATCCACAAAGTGGCTCGGTGTATGGCGCAGTTCGCCTTTTGCCCGAATGCCCCTGGGCCAGTGCACGATCAGCGGCGAGGCGATTCCTCCCTCATGCACCCAGGACTTGTGGTAACGAAACGGGGTGTTCGCCGCTGTTGACCAGCCCGGCCCGAGGCAAAGGTAGGACTCCCCTGATCCGGGCGTCGCCCGCTTGTCGTGGCCATCGCCCCGGATGATCTGCTCGGCGCTCGCGCCGTTGTCGGAGACGAAGAGGGTCACCGTGTTCTCCCATTGCCCCATGGCCTTCAACTGGTCTATCACCCGCCCGGCCTCGCGATCCAGACGGTGAACCATGGCGGCGTGGATTTCCATCTTTTGGGCCTGAAACGCCTTTTGCTCGGGGCTCAGACTTCGCCAGCTCACGGCATGCGCGGCTTCACCCGCGCCGATCTGGCTGGTCAGTTCGGCCGGCGAGAGATTCCACCGCGGTTTGGTGTTCGGCTGGCGCGGCGACAGTTCGCAATCCGCGATACCCATTTCGGCCAGTCGCTCCATTCGCTCCTCGCGAATCACATCCCAGCCGCGGTCATACCGGCCCCGGTAGAAGGCAATATCGTCAGCCGGCGCATGCAGCGGAAAATGCGGGGCAATGAAGGCCAGATACACGAACAGGGGGCTGTCGGCATGCCCTGCGGCATGCTCCTTGAGAAAGCCGATGGCGCGGTCGGCAATGGCGGTGGACGAATAATACCCGCTCTCCGGCTCGACAGGAGGCAACGGCGCATCGTCCAAACTGTGCTCACGGACGGCAAAATTATGATCGTAATCGCGTATGTAGTAGGACCGATCGAACCCGCCGTGCGCCATCGGCCACGGATACTGGTTCACATGCCATTTACCGGAATGATACGAGCGATAACCAAGCGGGCGCAGATAGTGCGGAACCGGCCGCCCCCAATTTGGAATGCTTCCATCCTTGGGCACGCCCGGCACCTGCTGATAGTAGTTGCCGGTCATGATGCAGGCGCGCGACGGCCAGCATCGTCCCGCGGAGTAGTGCTGCGTGAAGCGCAAGCCGCCAGCCGCGAGAGCATCGAGATTGGGTGTTGAAATTTCCCCGCCGTAGCAACCGGCGTCGGAAAACCCCATGTCATCCGCTACGATCACCAGAAAATTCGGTTGCTTCATATTCTGGTCCTTCCGGCTTCTCCGTGGGATTCTTCATCGGCTCTTACGGACGTCGCCGGTATCCGAAGAGATCCGAGTGTACGAGTAGGTGTACGAGTACGATCCCCCGCGAATCCCTGAAGCCCATTCGAACAACACATCATTCCTTGTTGTCGTCATTGTCCGAATTCCGCGGCGGCAGCTTGCCGGCTGCCGGATTGAGTTTGTCGAGCACGGCCTGAAGCCGTTTACGCGCGGCGATTGCTTCCGGGTCCTTCGAATCGGCCGGCACGAGCGGCTCCGTGAACGGGGCGTCCTTCATGTCGAACAATTCGCCGTCATTGTTGAGTTTCCACTTATCTTCGCGAACATACCATTTGTCATCGCAGCCCTCGAAGATCCATTCGCGCGATACGCCCTTCTTCCCGCGCAGCAGCGGCGCAAAGCTCAAACCGTCATACGGCACCTTGTCCGGGAGTTTGGCGCCCGCGAGCTCGGCGAAGGTCGGCAGGAGGTCGCTGAAATCAACCAGATCCTTTACAACGCTACCAGCCGGGGCGGTGCCTTTCCAGTTGACGATGCACGGCACCAGTGCTCCGCCCTCCAACATTGTGTGCTTTCCCCCGCTGATTCGGCGCCTATTTATCGTGTATCCTGCCCTGTCGGTTCCATTGTCGCCCGCAAAGATGATGAGCGTACTCTCACGCAAGTTCAACCGGTCCAACTCCGTTGCCAGGGCCCCAATCTGCTTGTCGAGGTAGATCAGATTCTCTGCTCTGACCTCTCCGGGATTGCTTTTCACGCCGGTTTTGGAATCGGGCGTGGGCGCGAGCTTGTTGTGCATGAGATGCGTCGGGTAGTACAGGAAGAACGGTTTGCCGGCGGCAGAACCGCCGGCGCCATGGCGCCGGATGAACTCCAGCGCATAGTCCTGGCAGACGTCCGGGAAGAAGACAGCTTTGTCCTCCGTAATGTCCTTGCCGTTCTTTGTGTACTTTTTCTCCCAGTAATATCCGGTGGCAGTGGGTGACATGACGTACTCATCGAAGCCCCACTCACGCGGTGTCTGCACCATCTGCCTCCACTTGCCAACGCAACAGGTGTCGTACCCGGCCTCGGAGAGGATCCGCGCCATGGGATATTCATTCTGCGGCCTGACTGCTGCGGTTCCCTGGCCGTTATCCCAGCCGCCGGTCCGGAACGGGTACCGGCCGGTCATAAGCAAACACCGCGTAGGTCCGCAGATTGGGGTCGCGAAACAGCGTTCGAACCGGACGCCGCCGGCTGCCAGAGCATCCAGGTTGGGGGTCAGCCCCTTGCGGTTCGAGTAGCATCCGATGCCGCAATCGATCCCCATATCGTCTCCCAGAACGAAAATGATATTGGGTTTGCCGCTGCTTGCCGCCGCCCCCTCCGCCATTCCGAATCCCGGCATCCCGGCCGCCAGCATTCCCATTCCCGTCAAACGCATGAAGTCTCGTCGGTTCATAGTGTACTCGTTTTCAATCCCAGTCGCCCTTTACGGCGGGGGCCTTCCCTTGTGATGCATCGGGTTGATATCTGGGGTTCAACTGCGTCGGCACAGGCGCGTTGACAGCCTGTCGCCATTCAGCCAGACGCTTGCGAAGCTCCTGTGCTTTCTCCGGGAGTTTTTCCGCAAGGTTCGTCGTCTCGCCGATGTCATCCTTCAGGTTATACAGCTCGACGTGGTTGTCCTCGAAGAACTCGATCAGTTTCCAGTCGCCACCGCGGATGGCGCTGCTGGGTGTGCATCGCCACCTGCCCTGTGCTTTTTCGTAGGCCTCGAGATACACCGGCTCGTGCCAGAACAGGTCGCGCGGCGGGATCGCGCCGCCGGCGAGAACCGGCAGCAGGCTCACGCCATCCCGCGGTTGTTCGGTCGGCGCCTTGGCGCCAGCGATCTCCAGCAGCGTCGGGAAGAAGTCCACGCCGATGATGGGCGTGTCGCATGTGCTGCCGGGCTTCACGCGGCCGGGCCAGCGGACGATGGTCGGTTCGCGGATGCCGCCTTCGTAGAGCATGCCCTTGCTCCCCCGCAGCGGTGTCATGTCCGTGATCGGTCCAAAGCCCCCGTTGTCGGAGAAGAACACCACGACCGTGTTATCGGCCAGGCCCTCGGTATCGAGGCAGTCCAGCACGCGCCCGACGCTTTGATCCAGGCTCTCGATCATGGCCGCGTAGGTCGGGTCACGTTGCCTGCCTTCGCCGGGCTTGCCCTTGTACTGTGCGATCAATTCCGGCTTGGCTTGGTGCGGCGTGTGCACGGCGAAGTGGGGCAGGTACAGGAAAAAAGGGCGTTGCCGGTTGTCCTTGATGAAGTTCACCGCTTCATCGCCCAGTCGGTCGGTGACGTATTCGCCCTTGGGACCGTCAGGAAGGTCAGGATTGCCATAGGGGCTGAAATACGATTTTGGCGCGCCGCTCTGATTGCCGCCAATGTTGACGTCGAAGCCCTGTGCCTGCGGCCCGCTCTTGGGGTCCTGGCCCAGATGCCACTTGCCGATGGAAGCGGTAGCGTAGCCGGCGGACTTGAGCGCCTCGGCGATCGTCACGAATCGCGGGTCGAGCACTTCCGTGTTGGGCGTGGGGATCAGTTTACGATCCTCAGGCCGGCCGCGTGCGGAAGCGCCCACGGTGTACACGCCGTGACGGGGCGAATACAGGCCCGTCAACAGGCAGGCGCGCGTGGGGGCGCAGTTGGGTGCGTTGGCGTAGGCGTCGCTGAAGATCATGCCCTGTGCCGCCAGTTGATCGATGCGTGGCGTCTTGTAGAAATGGCTGCCCATGCAAGCCGTGTCTTTCCAGCCCAGATCGTCGGCGAGAATAAACACGATATTGGGCTTGGCGTCTTTGCCGGTCGCGCCTTTCCGGGCGCCGGGTTCCTCAGCCCTGACGAAGCGCGGCATCCCGGCCGCCACTAACCCCATTCCCGTCAAGCGCATGAAGTCGCGTCGGTTCATTGGTGGTCCTCCCTATTCGCAAACTTCATCTTTGTTTTCGGTTGACGAGAACGGGCGACGAGAGCGGTGGACGATTGGGATGAGATCCACTCGTTATCCGTTCTCGCGTGCCAAGCCGTATCGCGAAGCGCGAAGGCTGGTCGCCCGCTATCGTCAACCGAGCCTTCATCTTTCCGCACATCCAATTCTTCGCTCACCTTGGCGACCAGGTTTCCCCGTTTTGCGCATACCACTCCTTCAACAGCCGGCGGTGGTCCTCGAGAACCGACACGGATTTAGGATCCGTTGCGAGGTTGCGCATCTCGCCGGGGTCGGTTTCCAGATCCATCAACTGTTCACTTCCCCCGCTGTAGCGGATATACTTGTACCGTGCGCTGCGCAGCATCCGCGCGCCCTCGCTCTCCGTCACCAGCGTTTCGCGCCAGGAGGCAGTCTCTTTTCCTTCCGCCAAGGCGCGCACGCTACGTCCCTTAAACTCTTTGGGCGTCGGAATCCCGGCAAAGTCGCACATCGTGGGAATCAGGTCCAATCCCGTCGAAACGAGATGATTGCTATCCACACCGCCCGGCTTGGTGACTCCCTTCCAACTGACGAGAAAGGGCACGCGGACGGACTCCTCGTACAAGACCGATTTGTGTTCCAGCCGGTGGGAGGCATCCATGTCGCCATGGTCGCTTGTGAAGATAACCAGGGTGTTCTCTTCCAATCCGGATTCCCGCAACGCGGTCAGCACCTGGCCGATCTCCGCATCCACCGATTCAGTAAGCCGGGCATAGGCCCATCGGTGCATGCGCCATTGCTCGTCTGTCCAGTGCTCTCGTACGTACTGCGTACACCCATGCGGCATTCGCTTCAGCGCACTTGGTTCGCCCTCAGGGATCTCGTAATTCGCCGGCAAAGGCGGGCAGAGTTTGGCGAAGAACTCTTCCCGCGTTACCCCGGGCGGCAACTGCATGGCTTTGCCGAGCGCTCCGTCGCCGTAATTGATCGTCGTGCGGTCGCGCTGCTTTTCAGCGAGAATGGCCAGGTAGCAAATATCGTGAGGGTTTTCAAAAGAGGCCACCAACAGGAACGGTTTGTCCTGCGGTTGGCGCAGGAACTGAACGACAGGCGATTGCCCCTTGAGCTGCTTGTCACCGACAAGATGTTCGAATCCCATGCTTTCGTGACTCGCCGTGACGTGGTATTTGCCATTGTAAAGGGCGCGGTATCCGGCCCTGCGGAAGACATTTCCCATGCCGTTCGTGACGGTCTCGGGCGGCATATGAAATCCTGATTTGTTGGCTTCCAACCCGACCCGGCTGGGCATAAACCCGGTCAGCATGCTGAACCGCGACGGCTGGCAAACCGGGTTGGCACAATAGGCGCGCTCGAATCGCATCCCGGCTGCCGCCAGGCTGTCCATCGCCGGCGTCTTCAGCCAGGAATTTCCCGCACAGCTCATCATGCCGGCATGTTGCTGGTCGGTCATGATGAGCAGGATGTTGGGCCTTTTCGAAGGCTTTGCGGGAAGACCAGATTCCGGTTCGCCAGTCCAGCCATGTTGTGGTATCCCAGCCGCCAGCACACCCAGTCCGGCCAGTCGCATAAAGTCACGTCGGTTCATTTGGCATTCTCCTTATTCGAAGGTTCTTCCGGGTTTCCCGGGTGATTTCACATTGGCCATTGTGACCGTCGGCGGTATCCAAAGAGATTCGAGTGTACGAGTAGGTGTACGAGTATGGTGTTTGCCTTCCAGGCACGCTATTCTTCCTCCAGGCTTCGTTCCCACGCTACGAGCATGCGCACAGCATCGGCGAGGCGCTTCTTGCCCGCGACTACAGCCTGCTTGCTCTTCGTCTGCCCCACGGCGCTAACATCAATGGCCAAACGCTGATCTCATCACAGAATCCGTACTCGTACACCTACTCGTACACGCTTATCTCCCCATGCTTCGGCCCATTACCCAACAGGAAATCCCCCGCTAATCCCGGAAGCGCCTATTCGAACAACACATCATTCCTTGTTGTCGTCATTGTCCGATTTCCGCGGCGGCAGCTTGCCGGCTGCCGGATTGAGTTTGTCGAGCACGGCCTGAAGCCGTTTGCGCGCGGCGACAGCTTCAGGGCTCTTCGAGTTGGCCGGCACGAGCGGCTCGGCAAACGGCGCGTCCTTCATATCGAACAACTTGCCGGACTGATCCAGCTTCCACTTATCCTCGCGGACGTACCACATCGGGCTGCCAAAGGACACGCCCACAAAGATCCATTCCCGCGGAGTGAACGGCTCTCCGCGAAGCAGCGGCAGTAAGCTCCGGCCGTCATAGGTCAACGTCTGGGGCAGTTTCGCGCCGGCGAGTTCCGTGAAGGTTGCCAGTAGATCGGTGAAGTCAACCAGGTCTT
Organism: Lentisphaerota bacterium; assembly: GCA_016873635.1. Taxonomy (GTDB): domain Bacteria; phylum Verrucomicrobiota; class Kiritimatiellia; order UBA8416; family VGWJ01; genus VGWJ01. Next base: position 28,125 of record VGWJ01000037.1, read on the forward strand.
TGACCACGCGACCGCCCGGTGCGCCGCCCTTCCAGTTCACGATAAACGGAACAAGCGCGCCGCCTTCCAGCATCTGGCCCTTCACGCCGCTGATTCGGCGGCCGTTGAGGGTGCAGCCGATGAAAGGTGACGTGGCCGTACCCTTGGCCGTGCCGTTGTCGCCCGCAAATACGATCAGGGTATTGTCTCTGAGATTCAGCCGATCCAATTCCGCCACCATCTCGCCGATCTGTCGGTCGAGATAGATCAGATTATCTTTGACGATCGTCTCACGATCCGCATCGGGAGCGCTGGTTGGCGTGCGTCTGAGCCCCTCGTGCATGATATGCGAAGGGTAGTACAGGAAAAACGGTTTTCCAGCCGACTTGCCCCCGGCGCCATGCGCCCGGATAAACTCCATCGCGTAATCGTGGCATATGTCAGGATAGAAGACCGGCTTGTCTCCATTTTTGACACTAACCGCAGTCCCGTTCCTGTCGTACTTTTGCTTGCTCTCGTCAAGCCAGTAAAAACCTGCGGGCGTTGGGTCGGTGACATATTCATCGAAACCCCAGTCGCGCGGCGTCAGCTCAAGCTGCCGCCATTTGCCGACGGAACACGTGCTGTACCCCGCCTCCTTAAGAATCCGCGCCAGGGGATATTCATTCTGCGGCAGAACCGAGGCGAGCCCGGGGCCATGATCCCACCCGCCAGTCCGGAACGGGTAGCGGCCGGTCATGATCAGACACCGCGTCGGGCCGCATATCACGGACGCGAAGCATCGCTCGAACCGTATGCCGCCGGCCGCCAGGGCATCCAGGTTGGGTGTCCGGCTGGGATTGTCTCCGGAGCCGTAGCAGCCGATGCGGGAGTCAATGCCCATATCGTCGCCCAGAACGAAAATAATGTTGGGCTTGCCGCTGCTTGGCGAAGCGCCCTCCGCCATTTCAAACCCCGGCATCCCGGCCGCCAGCACACCCAGTCCGGCCAGTCGCATAAAGTCACGTCGGTTCATCTTCTGCCTCCTTGTTTGCATACACCATTTGCTTTTCGGTTAACGATTACGGGCGACCAGCCTTCGCGCTTCGCGCTACGGCTTGGCACGCGATTACGGATTACGAGGATTTGCTCCCCATCGTCCACCGTAATCGTCGCACGTAATCGTTCACCGATTCACACTTCTGTCATCGGACCTAGGTCGGCGCCATTATTCCTTTTCGTTGTCCTTATCCGAGTTCTTCGGCGGCAGCTTGCCGCCGGCCGGATTGAGTTTGTCGAGCACGGCCTGCAGCCGTTTGCGCGCGGCGGCGGCTTCCGGGTCCTTCGAATCGGCCGGCACGAGCGGCTCCGTGAACGGGGCGTCCTTCATGTCGAACAACTCACCGGCCTGATTGAGTTTCCACTTATCTTCGCGAACATACCATTTGTCATCGCAGCCCATGAAGATCCATTCGCGCGATACGCCCTTCTTCCCGCGCAGCAGCGGCGCAAAACTCAAACCGTCATACGGCACCTTGTCCGGCAGTTTGGCGCCCGCGAGCTCGGCGAAGGTCGGCAGGAGGTCGCTGAAATCAACCAGATCCTTTACAACGCTACCAGCCGGGGCGGTGCCCTTCCAGTTGACGATGCACGGCACCAGTGCTCCGCCCTCCAACATTGTGTGCTTCCCCCCGCTGATTCGGCGCTTATTTATCGTGTATCCTGCCATGTCGGTTCCATTGTCGCCCGCAAAGATGATGAGCGTATTCTCACGCAAGTTCAACCGGTCCAGCTCTGTTGCCAACGCCCCAATCTGCTTGTCGAGGTAGATCAGATTCTCCGCTCTGCGCTCTCCCGGATTGCTTTTCACGCCGGTTTTGGAATCGGGCGTGGGTGCGAGATGGTTGTGCATGAGATGCGTCGGGTAGTACAGGAAGAACGGCTTGCCGGCGGCCTTGCCGCCGACGCCATGCCGCCGGATGAACTCCAGCGCATAGTCCTGACAAACGTCCGGGAAGAAGACATCTTTGTCCTCCGTAATTTCCTTGCCGTTCTTTGTGTACTTTTTCGTCCAATAATATCCGGTGGCAGTCGGTGACATGACGTACTCATCGAAGCCCCACTCACGCGGTGTCTGCGCCATTTGCCTCCACTTGCCAACGCAACAGGTGTCGTACCCGGCCTCGGAGAGGATCCGCGCCATGGGATATTCATTCTGGGCAAGAACCGCGGGGACTGCCCCGCTGCTATGATCCCATCCGCCCGTCCGGAACGGGTATCGGCCGGTCATAAGCAAACACCGCGTAGGTCCGCAGATCGGGGTCGCGAAACAGCGTTCGAACCGGACGCCGCCGGCTGCCAGAGCATCCAGGTTGGGGGTCAGCCCCTTGCGGTCCGAGTAGCATCCGATGCCGATATTTATCCCCATATCGTCGCCCAGCACGAAGATGATGTTGGGCTTGCCGCTGCTTGGCGAAGCGCCTTCCGCCATGCCAACCCCCGGCATCCCGGCCGCCAGGATTCCCAGTCCGGTCATTCGCATGAAGTCACGTCGGTTCATTTAGCTCCTCTTTTTCGAAAACATCAGCTTCTTTTTCGGTGTACGACTACGGCGACGACAACGGTGTACGGGGCGACATGTTCCACTCGTGATCCGTGGTCGTCGCCGTAATCGTCAACCGAACTTCCGTCATCCAATTCGTAAAACACGCGCTTCCTCGTTTTCTTCCGGTGGACGATAGCGGGCGACCAGCCTTCGCCCTGCGGGCTACGGCCTGGCGCGCGATAGCGGTGGACGATTAAGACGAACTCTACTCGTTATCCGCTCTCGTCGCCCGCCATCGTCAACCCATCTTCCCTCTTTCGATGGAAGAGGACGGGCGACGATTACGGATTACGATTTCTTCTGGTCGTTCCCTTCCCTGATATGTTGCATCAGTACAAAATAAGCGCTCGCCGTCCATGAGTAGGCGCGATCGCGAAGCGGGTCGCCATTGTCGGCGGCAAAATTCTCGGCGAAGCCGGCGACGCGGCAGTTACCGATAAAATCAGCGGCGATTTGCGACGCCATTCTCGCTTGCCCCATCCGCCGCAGGCCGTCGCAGGCCAGCAGGGTGTAGGGCGCCCAGACCGGGCCGCGCCAGTAGCCATCGCGCTCGTGAAGCGGGCTTTTCAGGGTTTCCGTGGCCAAACCCGCGACGCAGCGAAAGCGGGAGATGGCCTTGACGCATGCCTTCTGCTTTGCCGCCGGCAGGCGGTCGCCGAGCACCACCGTCATCCAGGGTTGCAAGGCATCGCCGGGCTGCGGAAGGGCGCCCTGTCCCGGTCGGATCGCGCGGGGTTCGCCCGCGCGCCATTGCAGGGCCAGATGCCGCTTCAGCAGGCGTGCCGACTCCTCGCGCCAGAGCGTGGCGTCCGCGGGACGGCCAATCCGCTGCGCGACTTGCGCCAGCGCATCGAGCTGCAGCACCAGATAGGCGGCGATGTCGGGCGTGGCCAGCGGCATGCCGAGGTTCATGATGGTGCTGTTGTCCGCGCCCGTGTCGTTGCCGTGATGAATTTCCGGCAACCCGTCGCCATCCGAGTCGCGCGCGTTGAGCCACCAGCGCGTCCAGCGGACAAGCATCTCGTAGGCTTCGCGCAAGCGGGCCGTTCCGGGGTCGGCCCACTCGATCATCCGCGCCAGCGTCCAGCCGTGAACAGGCGGCTTGACGAACTCCCAGCCATAGCTCATGGGGTTGTAGCTGTCCGGGAAACAGCCGTTGGCGTCTTGATGGTCCGCAAACGCCATGAATTGATCCCAGGCCAGGTCCGGATGGCAGCCGGCCAAAGCGAGGGCGTTGAAGCAATGATCCCAGCTCCAGACCCGGTTCATGCCATGCTTGGACATCAACATCACCTGCCGCG
>VGWJ01000038.1 GCA_016873635.1 Lentisphaerota bacterium
GTGCCGCGCCTACGAGAAGAGCGAGCGCGCCACACTGGATCATATCCGCCGGGTGCGCGGCCTGCTGGACGCGAAACAAAGGGCGCGGTTCGACCGGATGCTGACGGCGTGTCTTTGCCGCCAATGTCAGTCGTGCGGCGCATCGCGGCAGCCCGCGGCGCCGGACGGGCGCAAACAATGAGGAGTGACGGAAGCAAAGGAAGGAGCGAAGTCGGATGAAGAACAGGCAGAAGGCACAGATGAGGCTGTTGGCAACGGCGGTGGCGGGACTTCTGGTCGCGGGGTTGGCGGCGGCCGGCGAACATCCGGAGCAACCCGGGAAGCAGGCTGAGGAAAAGGCGCCGGCGGCAGCCGTCGCGCTGCAGGAGGCCTGCCCGGTCACGGGCGGCAAGATCGACAAGGCCTCCTACGTGGACCACGACGGCAAGCGCATCTACATGTGCTGTCCGGGGTGCGCCGGAGCGCTGAAAGCCGATCCCGTGAAATACATCAAGAAGCTGGAGAGCGAAGGCATTGCGCTTGATCCGGCGGGCAAGAGCGGAGAGCAGAAATAGTATCGCGGCGGGCACAAGGCGCAGTCATACTGACGCGCGAGGACGTGTTCATGACGGAAAGCGATAACGGACGCGGAGGCGCGCGTTCGCGAGTCAAGGCAACCCTGGCCGTCGCGGCCGGCCTCGCTGTTCTGAGCGGGTGCGCGTCGCCCGGCGAGAAGGACGCTTTGCGCCGTTATGCGCAGGCCGAAACGAGCCGGTTTGAGATGCCGGACGCCCCGGCGCCGGTTTTGAAAGAGCCTCCCCGCATCGACGGAAACGCGACGATCGACGACTACGTCCGCTACGCCTTTCTCAACAATCCGGGGCTCAAGGCCGCGTTCCGGCGTTGGAGGGCCGCGCTCGATCGCATACCCCAGGCGCGCTTTCTGGACGATCCGGCTTTCACGTACGAGTATTCCCTTGACCGCAGGGACTTCCTGCACCGTTTCGCCGCGACGCAGACGATTCCCGGGGTCGGCAAACTGGGACTCCGCGCCCGGGAGAAGCTGGCGGAGGCCGAGGCCGCCGCCCACGAGTTCGAGGCCGCGCGGCTGACGCTCTACGGCGAGACCGTGACCGCTTTTCACGAATACGATTACCTCCGCAGGGCTACGGGAGTGACGGAGGAGAACAGGAGGCTGCTCGCCGACCTGGAGAGCGTCGTGCAGGCAAAGTACAAGGCGGGATCGGCGGGTTTCGCGGACCTGGTCAAGGTCCAGGTGGAACTGGACCGCCTCAATAACGAACTGGCGACGCTGAGCGACGAGCGGTCCGCGCGGTCGGCGGAACTGGCGTCGTTGCTCAATCTTCCGTTCGACGGGCCGTTGCCGTGGCCCGTCATGACTCCGTCGGCCCAGGGACTGATTCCCGACGAGGGGCTGACGGCGATCCTGAGGGACCTCAACCCGGAGCTGAAGGCCCTGGATGCCATGGTCAGGCGCGAGCGGGCGGCGGTCAGACTCGCGCGCCGGAGCCGTTACCCGGACTTCATGGTCGGCGCGGGGCTGATGGTCATGCCCGGCATGGAAGGCGGCGCGGATGAAACGGAGGCGGGCCTGATGGCCGGCATCAGCCTGCCGCTCTGGCAGGGCAGGTACTCCGCCGAGATCCGCGAAGCGGAGGCCATGCTTGAGGCCGCCGCCACCGACCGGGATAACATGGAAAACGCGCTCAAGGCGGAACTGAAGATGGCGCTTTTCATGACGAGGGACGCGGAAAGGAGGATGCGGCTGTTCGGCGATTCGCTGGTCCCCAAGGCCGAGCAGGCATACGAGGTCGCGCGCCAGGAGTTTTCCGCCGGCAAGGCCGATTTCATGACGTTGATCGATGCCCAGCGCACCCTCCTGGAATTCAAGCTCATGCGCGAACGCGCCGTGGCGGACCGGGAAATCGCCCTGGCCGACATCGGTTGTTGCATCGGCAAGTACGGCATTCCTTTGAGAGAATAGGTGTTCGGTGGTAGGTGTTAGGGGTTCGGAGGGAGAAGAGGGGAACGGACCGTGGCGTTTGCCTAACACCTTGAAAGAGGGGCCAGGAATGAACACAAGAAAGAAGTCAGGACCGAAGAAGATCATGCTCGTGGTGGTAGCGTTACTGGTTGCGTTTATCGCCGGGTATATCCTGCGCGGTCCGCGTCACCGCCTAACACCTAACACCCAACACCTAACACCTGCCTCGTCTTCCCAAGCCGAGGTGTGGACTTGCTCCATGCATCCGCAGATCCGGCAGCCCGGGCCAGGCAAATGTCCAATCTGCGCGATGGACCTCATTCCCGCCGTCACGGGGGGCGAGGAAAAGACCGGACCGTCGGAACTGGTCATGAGCGAAGCGGCCAGGAAGCTCGCCGCGATACGTCTTGCACCGGTGGAACGACGCTTTGTGGAGGTCGCCGTTCGAATGGTCGGCAAGGTGCACATGGACGAAACCCGCATCGCCTACATCGCGCCCAGGGTTCCCGGCCGGATCGACCGCCTCTACGTCAATTTCGTGGGCGTTCCCGTCAAGAAGGGCGACCACCTGGCCGACTTCTACAGCCCCGAGCTGGTCTCCGCCCAGCAGGAGCTGATCCAGGCGGCCAGAGCCGCGGGCAGTCGTCAGACCGGCGCGGCGCCGGCAGGTTCGGATTCAACACGCGCCATTCTCGAGTCCGCGCGCGAAAAGCTCCGCCTCTGGCAGTTGACTCCCGAACAGATCGCCGAAATCGAGCGCAGCGGCAGGCCCAGCGACCACATCACGTTCTACTCGCCTCTGGCGGGCGTTGTCGTGGAACGGATGGACACCTTTGAAGGCATGTATGTGGAAACGGGGATGAAGCTCTTCACCGTGGCGGACCTCAGTCGCGTGTGGATCAAGCTGGACGCCTACGAGTCCGACCTTGTCTGGCTGCGCTACGGGCAGCCGGTCGAGTTTCAGGTTGAGGCTTATCCCGGCGAGACGTTCCAGGGAACGATCGCTTTCATTGATCCTGTTCTCGACCCGATGACGCGCACGGTCAAGGTACGGGTTGACGCGGCAAACCGGGACGGCCGGCTCAAGCCGGAGATGTTCGTGCGCGCCGTCGTGCGCGTGACGGCCGCCGACGGAGGCAAAGTGCTCCAGCCGGACCTCGCCGGCAAGTGGATCAGTCCGATGCACCCTGAAGTTGTCAAGGACGGCCCCGGTTCCTGCGACGTGTGCGGCATGCCCCTTGTGCCGGCCGAGGAGTTGGGCTACGCGAGCGCGGAGGTCTCGGCCGCGAACGCGCCTCTGGTGATCCCCGCGTCCGCCCCGCTGGTCACGGGCGAGCGGGCCGTGGTGTACGTGGCCGTTCCCGGAAAGGAGGGCGCATTCGAAGGCCGGGAGATCGTCCTCGGCCCCAGAGCAGGTGAGGCCTACATGGTGAGAGACGGGTTGAAGGAAGGCGATCTCGTGGTCGCAAATGGCGCTTTCAAGATAGACAGCTCCCTCCAGATCCAGGGGAAGGCGAGCATGATGCAGCCCGGGGAAGAGGTGGAAGGTGGAAGGTGGGAGGTGGGAGGGAAGATGGAAGAAGGGGCGAATGCTCAGACGCACTGCCCGGTGATGGGTGGCGCGATCAACCGGGAGCACTACGCGGACTACAAAGGGCAGCGGGTCTATTTCTGCTGCCCCGGGTGCAGGGAACCCTTCCTGAGGGAGCCGGAGAAGTACCTGGACAAGCTGCGGGCCGAGGGCGTCGAGCCCGAGAGATCGCCATGACACCTCCCACCTCCCACCTAACACCTTCCCCACCGGTCCCATCGCCGGTTGACAGAATCATCCGCTTCTGCCTCGAACAGAAGCTGGTCGTGGCGCTGCTCGTGCTGTTCATCGTCGTGTGGGGCGTCATCGTGGCGCCCTTCGACTGGGAGATCAAGGGGCTCATCCGCACGCCCGTGCCGGTGGACGCGATCCCGGATATCGGCGAGAACCAGCAGATCGTCTTTACGGACTGGATGGGGCGTTCGCCCAGGGACGTGGATGATCAGATCACGTACCCGCTCACCGTTTCACTGCTCGGAATGCCCGGGGTCAAGACGGTTCGCAGTTACTCCATGTTCGGGTTCTCGATGGTTTACATCATCTTCGAGGAAGGCGTGGCGTTCGAGGCGGCCCAGAACCGCGTCATGGCGCGCCTGAACGGCCTGCCTGAGGGTACGTTGCCCGAAGGGGTCAAGCCCGCGCTCGGGCCCTACGCCACGGCGCTGGGGCAGATCTTCTGGTACACGCTCGAGGGGAGAGAGGTGTTAGGTGGGAGGTGGGAGGTGTCAGGCAGCGAGAAGCAGAACCCCAACACCTATCACCTAACACCTGACACCTCTTCCTCCGCTCCCTGGCTCGCCGGACTGGGCGGCCCGACCGGCGGCTGGGACCTCGATGAACTGCGATCCATCCAGGACTGGACGATCCGCTACCACCTCCAGGCGGCGGAAGGCATAACGGAAGTTGCCTCTGTCGGCGGGTTCATCCGCGAATACCAGGTGGACGTTGACCCGGACGCCATGCGGGCGCACAACGTGACCCTGGAAGAAGTCTTCAGGGCCGTGCGCATGTCGAACCTTGACGTGGGCGCACGGCAGATTGAACTGAACCGCGTGGAGTATCTCATCCGGGCGCGCGGATTCATCCGTAACCTGGCGGACATCGAGAACACGGTCGTCAAGGTCAACAACAACGTTCCGATCTATGTTCGCAACGTGGCAAAGGTCACGCTGGGTCCCGCTTTCCGGGACGGTGCGCTGGACAAGGAAGGCGCTGAAGCCGTCGGCGCCGTCGTGGTGACGCGGTACGGATCGAACCCTCTGGAAGCCATCAAGAACGTCAAGGCCAAGATCGCGGAGATCGCCCCGACGCTGCCGGTCAAAGCCGTGGCCGATTTCCGCCGGACGACGAAGGCGCAGGTGGAATCCTTTGCGCAGGCGCACGGTTTCGCGGCCTTCGAAGGCTCGGACCTGGACCAGGACGCATGGCGGAAGTGGCTCGGGACCAACCCCCGGTCGCGGTGGCCGGAGGGGGTGACCCTGAGCCGGGTCACGATCGTGCCGTTCTATGACCGGACGGGGTTGATTTACGAAACGCTGGGCACGCTCAACGCCGCGCTGTACGAGCAGATACTCATCACGATGATCGTGATCATCATCATGGCGGCGCAACTCAAGCTGTCCATCATGATGAGCGCCGTCATGCCGCTCTCAGTGGGGTTCTCTTTCATTGCCATGAAGCTGCTCGGCGTGGAGGCGAACCTGGTGTCGCTCTCCGGCATCGCCATCGCCATCGGCACAATCGTGGACATGGGCATCATCATGTGCCAGAACGTTCTGCAGCATCTCGAGGCGGAGAGAGAGAAGGTGTCAGGTGTCAGGTGTCAGGTGTCAGGCGAAGGAACCGCCTCCCCTCCCACTTCCCAAATGACACCTGCGACCTCGCTTTCCCCTAACACCCGACACCTCACACCTGCCACCTCTCTTGAGGTCGTCTATCGCGCCGCCAGCGAGGTCGGCGGCGCGATCCTGACCGCGATTGCCACCACCGTTATCGGCTTCCTCCCGGTCTTCGCCATGACCGGCGCGGAGGGCAAGCTCTTCCGGCCGCTGGCGTTCACGAAGACATTCTGCCTGATTGGTTCCGTCATTGCGGCCATTACCGTTGTGCCGGCCGTGGCGCATCTCGTGCTCGCCCGGCGGCCGCTCGATGCCAGAGGCAAGCGGCGACTTGGCGTCGGCCTGATCCTGGTCGGTGTCTTGATCGCGGCGTTGTTCGGCTGGTGGCGCGCCGCGCTCCTGCTGGCGGCCTGGGGAGGGTACGTCGCGGTTTCGGACCGCCTGCCGGAACGTATCCGAAAGACAGCGCCCACGTTGGCCAACGTTGCGGGCGTGATTGTGGTCGGAGTGCTCCTTACCGAGCACTGGCTGCCGCTCGGTCCGCAGCGCGGCCTGTGGCGCAATCTCATATTCGTGGGTGTGGTGATCGGCGGACTTCAAGGGTTGTACTATCTGATCGAGCGTCGTTATGCGAGGATGCTGCGCTGGTTCCTCGCGCATAAAGCCGTGTTCCTGGCGCTGCCCGCGGCGATCATTGTCGTAGGATACACGGCCTGGCTCGGATTCGATCGGGTTTTTGGCGTCATCCCCGCCAGCCTGGGGAAGGTCTGGCCGGCCGCGGGGCAATTCGTGCGACAAAGCCGGCCGTGGTCGCTGGCGGCGCACAAGCTGCCCGGCTTCGGCAAAGAGTTCATGCCGCCGCTCGACGAGGGATCGTTCCTCTACATGCCGACGACCATGCCGCATGCCTCCATCGGCGAAGCCATGGACATCATTGCGAAGCAGGACATGGCTTTGCGCGCTATCCCAGAGGTGGACACCGTGGTGGGCAAGATCGGCCGGTCGGCCTCCGCGCTGGATCCGGCGCCGGTCAACATGATCGAGACGGTGATCACGTACAAGCCGGAGTACGCCGCGGACAAGGGCGGGCGGCTCATTCTTTACAGGTACGACAAGGCCGCGCGGGATTTCGCGCGCGACGCAACGGGCAATCTCGTTCCGGACAGGCGCGGCCGCCCGTTCCGCCAGTGGCGGGAGCATATCCGCGTGCCGGACGACATCTGGAAGGAGATCACCCGCGCGGCCGACGTTCCGGGCAGCACCACGGCGCCCCGCCTGCAACCCATTGCCGCGCGGCTCGTCATGCTGCAAAGCGGCATGCGCGCGCCCATGGGCATCAAGGTCAAGGGGCCGGACCTGGAGACCATCGAGCGCGCGGGCATCCGGATCGAGCGCTTTCTGAAGGACGTCCCCGGCGTGGAGGCGTCCGCGGTAATCGCCGACCGCATCGTCGGCAAGCCCTACCTGGAAATCGACGTCGACCGCGAGGCGATCGCCCGCCACGGGATGATGATCGCGGATGTGCAGATGGCCATCGAAGTCGCGGTGGGCGGCGTGCCGCTGACCACGACTGTCGAAGGCCGTGAGCGCTATCCGATCCGGGTGCGCTACCTCCGCGAGCTTCGTGACAGCATCGAGGCGCTGGGAAGAATCCTCATTCCCGGCATGGACGGCGCGCAGATTCCGCTCGCGCAGCTTGCGGACATCCGCTACGTGCGGGGCCCGGAGGCGGTGAAAAGCGAGGACGCCTTCCTCGTCAGCTACGTGCTCTTCGACAAGAAGCCGGGCTTCGCCGAAGTGGACGTGGTCGAGCAATGCCAGGCCTACCTGGCGGCCATGCAGGAATCCGGCGAACTGCAACTGCCTCCCGGTGTGTCGTACCGCTTTGCTGGCAGCTACGAGAACCAACTGCGCGCCCAGAAGACGCTGGCGCTCATTCTGCCGCTTACCCTGTTCGTCATCTTCATGATCATCTACTTCCAGTTCCGCTCCGTGATCACCACGACGCTGATCTTCAGCACGATTTTCGTCTGCTGGGGCTCGGGACTTCTGCTGATCTGGCTGTACGGGCAACCGTGGTTCCTCAATTTCTCGGCATTCGGAGTGCCGATGCGGGACCTCTTCCAGGTGCACACCGTAAACATGAGTATCGCCATATGGGTGGGATTTCTGGCTCTCTTCGGAATCGCCTCGGACGATGCCGTTGTCATGTGTACGTACCTCAAGCAACGGTTCGAGGAAGTGAATCCCCGCACACGCGACGAGATCCGCGCGGCCACCATCCATGCGGGCGAACGGCGCGTCCGGGCCTGCCTGATGACGACGGCCACGACGGTCCTGGCCCTGTTGCCGGTCATTACGTCCCGCGGCCGCGGCGCCGACATCATGGTTCCGATGTCCCTCGCTTCCTTCGGCGGCATGCTGCTGGAGGTCGTGACCATGTTCATGGCGCCGGTGTTGTACTGCTGGATCGAGGAACTGAAGGCGAAGACGAACAAAATCACGGTTACGACGCCCATGACCACGTGATGTGACGCCGCACTCCGGCGCCACGACGAGGATGCGGAAAGATGCCGGTTGATCCAGTATGCGGAATGGACGTCGACCCCTCGACGGATTTTCGCGTCGAGCGGGAAGGAAGGACCCGCCACTTCTGTTCCGCCCATTGCCGCGAGAGATTCCTCAAGGGCGGCGCGTCTCCCGAGATCCGGAATCCGCGGTCCGGAATCGGCAATCTCTACACCTGCCCGATGCACCCCGAAGTGGAGCAGGATCATCCCGGCGATTGCCCCAAGTGCGGGATGGCGCTGGAGCCCGTGGACGCGGGAACCGGGGAAGACGACGGCGAACTGCGCGACATGGCGCTGCGCTTCTGGATCGGCCTGGCGCTGACCGTGCCCGTGTTTCTCATCGCGATGGGCGGCATGATCCCCGGCGACCCCATAGGCCGGCTGCTCCCCCGCGCGATCGCCAAATGGGTGGAACTGGCTCTTGCCACGCCCGTCGTACTCTGGGCGGGCCTGCCTTTCTTCAAGCGGGCGTGGCGATCCATCGTCATGCGCAGCCTCAACATGTTCACCCTGGTTGGCGTCGGTACGGGCACGGCCTATCTGTACAGTGTCGCGGCGGCGCTCTTTCCCGGCGCCTTTCCCGAATCGTTCCGCCATCACGGCGAAGTGGCCCTGTACTTCGAGGCCGCGGCGGTAATCATCGTGCTGGTCCTGCTGGGGCAGGTCCTGGAACTTCGGGCGCGCAAACGCACAAGCGGTGCTATCAGGGAATTGCTGGGACTTGCGCCCAAGACGGCCCGAGTCGTCCGCGACGGCCAGGAGCACGCGATCCCGATCGAAGAGGTCAAGCCGGGCGATCTATTGAGGGTGCGGCCGGGCGAGAAGATTCCTGTCGACGGGGATGTCGTCGAGGGCCGAAGCGCCGTGGACGAATCGATGATCACCGGCGAACCCCTGCCGGCCGACAAGAGTCCCGGCGATTCCGTGACCGGCGCGACGATCAATCAGACCGGCTCATTCCTGATGCGCGCGACGAAGGTGGGCGCCGACACGGTTCTGTCGCAGATCGTGCACATGGTGAGCGAGGCCCAACGCAGCCGGGCGCCCATCCAGGGAGTCGCCGACCGCGTTGCCTCGCTTTTCGTTCCGGGCGTCATTTCGGTCGCCGTTGTCACCTTTATCGCGTGGGCATGGGTTGGACCCGAACCGCGTCTGGCCCACGCCCTGGTCAATGCCGTGGCCGTGCTTATCATCGCCTGCCCGTGTGCATTGGGCCTGGCCACGCCCATGTCGATCATGGTGGGCGTGGGGCGCGGAGCGCGCGAAGGCATCCTCATCAAGAACGCCGAAGCGTTGGAAATGATGGAACGCGTCGATACCGTGATCGTGGACAAGACGGGGACGCTCACGGAAGGCCGGCCCTCCGTGACGGAGATCCGCAGCACAGGATCACTCGCGGAAAGCGAGGTGCTTCGCCTGGCCGCATCGGCAGAACAGAGCAGCGAACATCCCCTGGCAGCGGCCGTCGTGCGCGCCGCGCGTGAGCGCGGCCTGGCCCTCGCCAGGGCAGAGGCGTTCGAATCGACGACCGGCGGCGGGGTAACGGCAACCGTGGAACAGCATACAGTGAGGGTCGGCAAGGCCGAATTTCTCGATGGGGGCGGCGCCGGACTTGCCGGGCCGCTCCGGGCCGCGGCACAAGAGCTGCAGGAAACCGGGCGCACGGTGATCTTCGCGGGGCTTGACAACAAGGTGGAAGGCATCATCGCCATTGCCGATCCGGTGAAGAGGACGACGGCTGAGGCCATCGGTGCGCTGCATGGGCTTGGGGTGCAGGTCTGCATGGTCACGGGAGACAACGAACGTACCGCACGTCACGTGGGTGACATACTGGGGATCGACAATGTGCAGGCGGGCGTGGCCCCGCAGGACAAGCAGGAACGGGTGAAAGCATTGCGCGCGGGGGGACACATTGTCGCCATGGCCGGCGACGGGATCAACGACGCACCCGCGCTTGCCGCCGCCCACATCGGCATCGCCATGGGGTCGGGCACGGATGTGGCAATCGAGAGCGCGGGGGTGACACTGGTGAAGGGAGATCTCCGCGGGATCGTGAAGGCGTTTGGCCTCAGCCGTTGCGTCATGCGCAATATCCGGCAGAATCTGTTCTTCGCTTTCGTCTACAACTCTCTCGGCGTTCCCATCGCGGCGGGTGTGCTCTATCCCGTGTTCGGAATCCTCCTGAGCCCGATGATCGCCGCCGCGGCGATGAGCTTCAGTTCCGTCTCGGTTGTGACCAACGCGCTCCGGCTGCGAAAAGCGAATCTGCAGCGCGCACCATCAATATGAGCATCGCCGTCGGGGCGGATTCCCGGATTGTCATCCCGGACGGCCGCCGGGCGTGGGGCCGCCGGACGGCGGGGCGGCGGGCTGGTGCGGCTTGATCGCGCGCGGGGCGGGCGGTATATTCACGGGACCGGAAGGAGGCGGGACATGGCAAAGTTGAAGGTCGGCATGATCGGCGGCGGGGGGCCGGGGGCATTCTTCGGGCGGGTGCATCTGCGGGCGCTGTCGCTGGACGGCACGCGGGAGCTCGTGGCCGGCGCGCTGCGCACGGACCCGAAAGCGGCCCTGGCTTCAGCCGCGGAATGGGGCATCCGCGGTTTCGGCGACTGGCGCGAAATGATCGAAGCGCGCGCCAGGGGCAGGCTTGAGCTGGACTACGCGGTCATCACCACCCCCAACAACGCGCACTTCGCGCCGGCCATGGCCTGCGTCGAAGCCGGCATCCCCGTGCTGTGCGAGAAGCCCATGACCATGACCGTCGACGAGGCGGAGCGCCTCGCGGCCCGCGTGAAGGAGAAGGACGTGCCGTTCGTGCTGGCGCACACCTACACGGGGCATCCCATGATGATGCTGGCCCGCGAAATGGTCCGGCGCGGCGACGTCGGCCGGATCCGCAAGATCGAGGCCTGGTACACGCAGGGCTGGCTGGCCACCGCGCTTGAAAAGGACGGCCAGCAGCAGGCCGCGTGGCGCACCGACCGCGCGCGCACGGGCATATCCAACTGCGGCGGCGACATCGGCACGCACGCCTTCGTGGCGGCGACGTGGGTTTCGGGTCTCAAGGTCCGCCGAGTCTCGGCGCGGCTGAACAGCTTCGTGCAGGGGCGCGACCTGGACGACGATTTCAACGTCACGGCCGAGATGGACAACGGCGCCACGGCGCTGATCACGGCCACGCAGATCGCGATCGGTTACAAGAACGACAACGGGTTCCGCATCTTCGGCGCCAAGGGCTCGCTGGAATGGCGCCAGGAGCGCGCGGAAAGCCTGCTCGTGCGCGCGGGGGAATGCGACCGGACCTACTGGATCGGCGGCGGCGCCCCGTTCTTCCCCGAGAGCGTCGGCTCCTACCTGCGCGTTCCGGCCGGCCATCACGAGGACTTCCTGGAAGCGCTGGCGAACCTGCACTGCACCATGGAGCGCACGATCCGGCGGCGCCGCGGCGAAGAGGCGCCGGCGCCTTACGATCATCCCGGCGCCGAAACGGGCGTGGCGGGCATGCGTTTCGTGGCCGCGGCGGTGGCCAGCTCCGGGGCGCAGGGCGCGTGGAGGGACGTATGAAACGGCAAGACTGCCTCGGCCGCCTCCGCCTTCTGATCGCGGCGTCGGCCGCCGGCCTGGCGGCCGCGGCCGCCGGACAGGAAATCGACCTGTCCATGAAACCCGCCGACTACCCGCTCAGCCAGGTGCGGCTCGGGCGTCAGGTGTGGGGCGAACGGCTGAGCCGGCTGGACTTCGAAGGCCGCGTCGTGGTGGCCTACACGTGGTGCGTGACCTGTCCGCTTTCGCGCCGCGAGATCGCGCGCATCAACGATCTGTACGCGAAGTACAGGGAGCGGGGGCTGGTCGTGGCGGGATTCCAGTGCCGCCGTTTTCCGTGGATCATCGAGAACCACCTGGTATACGCGTGTCATCGCCTTCAGCCGGCCTGGCCGGTCCTTTACCAGGGCTGGGTCTCGCCCTGGCCGGTGGAACAGATGCCCTGGGCCGCCGTCTTCGACCACACGGGCGAGATGGTCTACGCGGGCGGGCTGCGCAGGCTGGAGAGCGCCGTGGTCAAGGCGCTGGACGCCGCGCCGGACTACATGCTGGGCGGGCCCTACAAGGAGCTGGCCGGGCTGGCCGGGGGCATGGCGCAGGACCGCCCGAGCCTGGGCCGGCGCATGCCCGAAGTGCGCGAGCGGGCGGCGGGGCCGGAGGACGATGCCGCCGCGCGGGAGGCGCGCGCCATGCTTTCCGGGAGCGAGGCCTACGTGGAGAACCGTTTTGCGAAGGCCGACGAAGATCCGGCCAACGTGGTGGCCCGCGTGCGGATTTACGAGGAAGTGGCCGGGCAGTTTGCCGGCGACGCCCTGGCCGACCGCGCCGCGGAGAAGGCGGCGGGCGTCATGGAAAAGTGCGTCTATCCGGACGAAGAAGCCGCGTACGGGATCTACGAGAAGGCCTGGACCGCGTTCCGCGCCCTGCCGCCGGACGGCGAGTACGCCTATTCCATGGCCTACACGTTGAGCGACGATCCGCGCCTGCTGGCCGGGCGCCGGCGCATCATAACGGAGTTCCGCTGGGCCATGCTGGAGCTCAGCGAGTGGTATCCCGCCACGTGGGCGGGCGCGCGGGCCATTGACGCCCGCCTGCGCTGCCAGGCTCCGCCCATGAGCGCGGCGGAGGCGGAGCGGAAGCTGAAGACGGCGCGGGCGCTGCTGGAGGGGCCGCAGAGCCCGCTGCGCACCCATGAGGCCCGGCTGCAGTTCATGGAGATCGTGGACGGATACCTTCCGACCGACGCGGTTTCGACCGAGGCCATGGAGCAGCTGGACGAGCTCTGGAGCCAGAAGTCGCGCGTCGCCGCCGCCGGCGCCGAGGAGTACGACGACGCGAAGGAGAACCTCGCGGCGATCGAAGCCCGGCTCAGCCGCGAGGGCGCGCGGATCAAGGCGGAAGAGGCAGCCGAGGCGCTGGCCTGCGCGCGGGAAATCCGCCTGCGCGGCGGGCCGGGCAGCTACCTGGCCGCGGAGGCCGAAGCGTTGATCGGCCGCCTTGAGCCGCTGGCGCCGGCCGCCGGGGAAGACGCGGCGCAGGACGGTCCTTCCGGGACGCCGGACGATTCCGGTCCCTTCAATCGGCCTGCCGGCTCAGAGCGGCCCTGACGCGGCCGGCCACGGAGGGCGAATCCGTCTCGCTCACGGCCCCGCTCAGCCGCTCCAGGGCGGCCAGCACCTTGGGCCGCAGATCGTCCGCGAGCTGACGCGCGTGCTGGAAGCAGGCCAGCAGGCGGTTGGCGGTGTTCTCGTTGATCGGCGCCAGGCGGGCGACCGTATCCGCCAGCCACGCGATGCCGCGGTCGGTCCACAGCATGCGGTTGTTGGCGCCCATGGGCAGATACAGCGCGCGGCTGTGCTCGGGATGGCGGATGTCGAACGTGGCGCGCGACTCCTCGCGCGCGATCATGTCGAACACTTCGTCGCGCGGGCGGCCGGCGATGACCGACAGGTAGCCCGCGTAGGCGGCGACGTGGTGTTTCCAGGCGCCGTAGGCGTCTTCCAGCAGGGCTTCGCGCGCGGGGCTGCCCGTGAGGTTGATGCACGACAGCGCGGAAAGGCGGTCGGTAATGTTCCACGCCGCCCGGAAATGCTCTTCGGCCAGTTGCCGGGCCTGGGGCGTATCGGTCTCCACCAGGATGCGCAGCAGGGCGGCCTTCAGCCGGCGTTCCTCGATGCCTTCGGCCGGCTCGGCGGCCGGCCGGTAAGTGTCGGTGGCGCGGAAGGCGGCGACCAGCGCGTCCCAGTGCGCCTCGGCCGCCGTCCGCAGCAGGCGGCCGCGCGCCGCGTAGCGTTCCCGGTAGCAGGGCAGATAGCGGCGGTCGAGCGACGCCTCGTCGATCGACAGCAGGTAGGCTTTGAGCCCGGGCGGCAGGGCGTCGTTGCGGATGACGTCTCCCATGGTCCGCAGCCAGGCATTGCCGACGGGCGCTTCGGGGTCGTGAATCAGGCGCACGCGTTCGAGATCGGTCAGCGTGCGCATGGCCTCGACCCGGCCGAAGAGGCTGGGGTCCAGGTGAATCCGGCGGATGAGATCGGCGGCGGTCGCGCTCGCGTCGGAGAACGCGCCGTAGAACGAGCAGTTGCGGTTGAGCGAAAGGAACGCGGAACGCGGCACGTCGTGGAACGCCGCGCGGACGTGCGCCGCGCTGCCTCCGCGCGGCCCGCCGTCGACCAGTTCCAGCACGCGCGAAGCGCCGGGGATGTCCCGTCCCTGTTCGTCCACAACGGCGATCTCGACGGGCGCGTGGAACAGCCCGCCCTTGCCCGCGCGCGACTGGCGCAGGTCCACGATCAGGGTGCGCGTCGCCTCGTCGTAGGCGTGCGCGGCCTCGATGCGCGGATAGCCGATCGTGTGCAGCCACTCGCGCCTGAACTGCGCGAGGTCGCGGCCGCTGACCTCCTCGAAGCACGCGAAGAACTGGCCGGTGTTGGCGTTGCCGCCGCCGTAGCGCTCGAAATACAGGTTCTTGCCGCGCCGGAAGACCTCCGGGCCGAGGATCAGGCGCAGCATGCGGATCACCTCCGCCGCCTTGACGTAGGTTACGCCGTCGACCAGCTCGTCCGGGCTGTTGAAGCCCTCGCGCACGATGTTGCCCAGGTGGCCGGCGTCTTCCACGGCCAGGGGCCCGTGCACGGGGGCGCGCATGGCGTCCACCTCCGCGAGGCGCACGCGGTCGGCGTCGAAGCGTTCGGCCATGAACTGCCGTTCCACGTCCACGGTGAAGGCCTCGTTCAGCCACATGTCGAACGGCGTTTCCATGGTTACGTCGCTTCCGCACTGGTTGTGCTCGAATTCGTGCACGATGACGCCGTGGGCGTATTCCAGGCGGCGGTCGTGCGTGTATTCGTCGACCAGCGCCGCGGACGTGACGATCGTGGTGTTGCCCACGTTTTCCATGCCGCCCCAGTTGGAGCGCTCCATGCAGATGGTGCGGTAGACTTCGCGCGCGTATTCGTAGGCCTGGGTGCGGCCCTGCCACAGCACGGCTTCTTTCAGGATTCGCATGGGCAGGTCGGCGCCGGCGGCGCGGCCGGGCGGCACGAGGTAGGCGAGACGCACGCGGCGTCCCGAGGGATAGACCACCTCGTCGGTGACGGCGTCCCAGGTTCCGGCGCAGGCGATGAACAGATAGGGCGCCATGGGGATGTCGTTGACGTAGGTGATGCGCCGGCGTCCGGGCGCGCCGGGCACGGCCACGGGCAGGCCGTCGGGGTTCGTGTCGCGGCACACGTCGCCGTTGGAGATCAGGTGCGTGTAGCGGGCGTCGCCCTCCAGCGTGGTGCGCATCGTACACTTGGCCGTGCAGTCGTCGATCACCGGCAGGATGCGCTGGAAGCCCCACTGTTCGCACTGCGACATGTATTGCGGCGGGCAGCCCGGCGGCGTGGTATCGCGGTAGATGCCTTCCAGGACGGTTTCGGAAGGGAAACAGGTCGTGTGTGTGCGCACGGCGAAGCGTTCGCCCTGTTCAAGCCGGCGCGGGAGACGGACAAGCAGCGCCGCTTCGGACGGCCGGGTCTCGAAGGCGAGCGGCGCGCCCGGTTCGGGCGACGGAGGGACGGGCTGTGCCGGGCCGGGCGGGATCCATTCCACGGCGCGTACGCGGAGGTCCGCGGCGGCGTCCAGGCGCAACTCGTCCAGCGCTTTGCGCGCGGTGAAAGCAAGCGTATTGACGCCTTCCACGCGGTCATCGAAGAACCCCAGGCTGATCTCCATGTGCTCCAGCCTGACCGGGCGCGGAGCGAAGTCGCCGCGATGATAGCGGAATGCGCGCGGATTGGGCCTGTTCGGCATATCGGGGCGTTCAAATACCAGACTGTGACGCTGTATACAAGTTGTTCATAACTGTGAAGAACCCCGAATCGCTGTTCGTATCGCGTTAGATATTCAACCCAAGAGGGTTACGTTCGCGCACGGCCTGCGGCGCCGCGCCGCGCGGATTCATAACCAGTTGAGCCTGAGCATGTTATCTGTGCCGCGGCAGAGAACCGGCGGCTTTGGCCGCGGGCGGTCCGGCGGCTGCGGCGTCTGTTTTTCCGGGCAATTGGCGCTGTTTCCGCCCTGTTCCGGCCCCTTTTCATATCTTCGGGGTCAGGGCGTGGGCGCAGCGGCGTTGGTTTCGGCCGGGCCGGGCGGATGGCCGATGATCACGGGTATTGTTTCGGGCGGTTCTGCGGGCCGCAAGCGCGCGCTGCGCAGGAGGGTCAGGGCCAGCGCGACGGCCAGGACGGTGGCAATCAGGGAGACGAGGACGTGATGGCGCTCGATCCAGTTCAGCACCGGGTGGGCGAATGCCCAGCGCAAACGGCGGCGACGTTCATCGGACAGCCGCGCGGGCACGCCGGCGCGGTCACCGGACGCTTCGCGCAGCAGGTCCAGCGTGGCCCGGATCTCGGCGGCCGCCGTCTGGCAGGCCGGGCACTTGCGCAGGTGCTCCCTGACCAGTTCGGAACGGGCCGGGCCGAGTTCGCGCGTCATGTAGTCGAACAGCACGGCCTGGATTTCGTCGCACTTGATCCTGCCGTCCGTCGCGGCCGTCGCCGGCCTGCCGTGTGCGTCGTCGCGGCTCATATCGCCTTTGCCTCTTTCAGTTCCGCGGCCATCTTGCGCATGGCGTGGTGCAGGATATAGCCCACGTTGCCCACGCTGAGCCCGCTGATCGCCCCAATCTCTTTGTACGACAGTCCCTCGTAGATCTTTAGAATGACGAGCTGCTGTTCGCGGAGGCTGAGGTGTTTCAGGGCCGCCGCGGCCCGCTCGGCGGCTTCGCTGAGGCGGAAAGCCTCGCCCCGGTCGGGCGGCGCGAAATCCGCCTCCTCGCGCGCCTGACGCGTGTGCAGGAGGCCGCGCCGCTGCTCCTTGCGCAGATGGTCGACGGCGCAGTTGTGGGTCACGCGGTAGAGCCAGCTTGAGAGCTGGGGGCCCGGCTCGAAAAACTGCTTCCAGCGTTCGAAGAGCCTCAGGAAAGCCTCCTGCACCACGTCCTGCGCGGCGTCGGGATTGCGCAGCACCCGCGCGGCGTAGCGCAGCAGCGCCGCCTCGTAGTGCGACACGGTTTCCTCGAACGCCCGCAGCCGCGCGTCGGCGGTTTGTCCGATGGTCGCGGTTTTCATCCGCCGTCCCCTGGAGGCGGCCGTCGCCGGCCGGCCCGCGATCGCGGCGCTCCCGGCGCTACAGCACAATGCTGAAGGCGGAAATGGCGCGAATCTCGCGTCCGATCTCGGCCGTCAGCTCGTCGGGCACCCGGCGGCTGACCTTCATGATTGCCAGCGAGCGGTTGGTCTTGGGGTCGAGCGGATTGCGGATATCGGCGATATTGACCCCGCCCTGCGCGAGCCTGGTGCCGATGCTGCCGATCACCCCCGGCCGGTCGTCGTACATGAAGAACACGGTGGGCCCGACGGGCTCGAAGTACAGCTTGTTGAACTGGTTGATGCGCGAGACCATCAACGTGCTCTCGACCACCGTGCCGCGCACGCTCACGCGGCGCAGGGTATCGGCCGATTCGGCCGCGCACAGGTCAAGCGTGATGGAGGCCTCGTAGCCCTTCTCGGGGTCCACGGTGCGGTTCACGTAGTCGATACCCATCTCCCGCAGGTACTGACGCGCCGCGCGGCAGTCCATGGCGCGGTCGAAGTCTTCCCAGATGCCCGCGATGACCGGCACCAGCAGCCAGTCGGCAAACGGCTGGAGCGTGCCGTAGAAGGTGGTTTCGATCAGGTTGAGGGGCGCGGAGCGGCCCACGAGGCAGCGGCACAGCCGCGCCAGGGTATTGGCCAGCTCGCAGTACGAGCGGTCCAGCCCCTCCGGGATATCGCGGTTGACGATGTAGGCGGTGATGCCCTTCTCGTCGAAGTCCATGAGCTGCTGGGCCGCGCGCCGCGCGGCCACGCTGTTGGCCTCGATCGTGCTGGCCCCGAGATGGGGGAGCATGATGTCCGCGATGTCGCGCACGGTTTTCGCGCCCTCGGCGTCCCGGGCGTAGACGTCGTTCAGGAAGCGCAGCTTCTTCGTTGCCCGGACGCGCCGCAGGTCGTCCTCGCGGACCACGCCGGCGCGCGCGCAGTTGATGAGCGTTGCGCCCTCCTTCATGCGCTCCAGGAGGGCGGCGTCCACCATGCCGCGGGTTTCGTCGTTCTCGGGGACGTGCAGCGTGACGTAATCCGAGTCGGCGAAGAGCGCGGGCAGGTCGGTCAGCTCCACGTTCATCTCGCGGGCGCGCTCCGCCGAGATCATGGGGTCGAAACCCAGCAGGCGGGCGTCGAACCCGCTCAGGCGTCTGGCCACCAGCCGGCCGACGTTGCCCAGCCCCACGATGCCGACGGTCTTCTCGGCGAGTTCGCGGCCCATGAACAGGTTCTTTTCCCACTGGCCGGCCCGCGCCGAGGCGTCGGCGGCGACGATGTGCCGCGCGTCGGCCAGGATCATCGCGATCACCAGCTCGGCCACGCCGTTGGCGTTGGCGCCGGGCGTGTTCATCACGTCCACGCCCTTCTTGCGCGCGTGGCGCGTGTCGATGGTGTTGAAGCCGGAGCCGGCCCGCACGATGGCTTTCAGCGCGGGCAGGGCGTCGATGATGTCGGCGGTAACCTTCTCGCTGCGCACGATCATGGCGTAGGCGTCGGGGTGGCGTCGCGCCATGTCCGCGAGGTCGGCCGCGGGTTCCTGCACGACCTCGTAGCGGCCGCTCGCGGTGAGCAAACCGGCGGCCGCGCGGTCCAGCTTGGTGGGAATGAGCACTTTCTTCATGCGGTCAAGCCTCCCGAGCGTCGTTCGTTGCCGGGGATGAAGTTAGGATCTTTGCGGCCGGGAATCAAGCCCGCCGCCGTACGAAACCCGGCCCTCGCGCAGCGCCTTGGCGCAACAGGAGTTGAGGAGCGTCCCCTTTCCCGTCAACCGTCCGTATGTCCTGCCGGCAATGGCGCCAGCCTCGACGAGCAGGTTCAACGCTCCAGCCGCATTCGAACGGTTGTCCGTGCGCTCGGCAAAGGCCAGCAACTGCTTGTCGATCTCATCCGCCGCCGGCCCGCCCTCCCGCGCCCTGAAATACTCATCGAGAAAACCGATCGCGCCTCGTGCCTCAAGCCGCCGGTCCCGCTTGAGCGCGGCCAGTGCCAGCGGCATGGCGGACGGGATGTCAAGTACCCACCCGGCAGAACCGAGTATTTGGAATGCCCCCGCACGGCGCAGTCCGGCGAACTGGTCGCGCGGCCGCGTGTAGGTAAAGCAGTCGAGGGCATACGTGCAGATGTCGCGCATGATCGTGCATGGCGTTTCGAGATCGGCTGGACAACCGGCACAGTCAGGGAATACCAAAAACTGATCGAGACCGGCGGCATCAAACGCATCCCCACAGTTGTGGACGACGTGGTCGAGACGCTTCATCAGTTCCTCTTCTGCTCCGTCCCGCCCCGGACCGCTGGCCTCTCTGGCCGCACGCGTAACGTCGATCAGTGTCCGCGCCTTCTGCGCATCGCGGGCCACTTCATCCATGAACGGGTAGAGGTTCCACGTGGCGTGGTGAAGGACCATGTCCCGGTCGTCCATGTCAGGCGCGGCCAGAATACGGCGCAAATCGGCGATCGCCGGCTCGAACTTGCGCCGCGTTGTCAAGTGCAGGTCTTCAGGGCGACGGCTCAACGGCTTCTCCTGACGGATGCCCCGCCTTTCAGTCTCTGCCCCGTTGGCGCCGACCCATATGAGGTTCTGCCCTCACGCAGCACCTTGGCGCAGTAGGAATTGAGGCTCACGCCCTCGCGCGAGGTGCATCTGTTTTTCCGCCTGCTCAGCAGGTATCAGTTGCGTGGATGCCGGGTTGCTCATTTGTTCCCTTCCCGGTCAACGTCGCGCGGCGAAGTTTCTCAGACGAGTGCATTCCACCAGGCGGTTGAGGGTCCTGAAGGTGAAAACCTTGCCTCGGGTGGCGACAAGCATCTTCTTCATGTCCTCTCGGCGCACGGCGAACCCTCGCCCGTCAATACAAGCGATCACCTCGTACTTCGGACTGCCGTCAGGACTTCCGACCATGCTCAACTCCCCAAGATGTTGAATGCGTGTGACCTTGTCACGAGCCGTGCCGTCATCCTCGGTCAACTTGGCCTCGATGATCACCTGCGTGTTGTACTCGCTCGGGACCATGAAGTCGGGCGCCTGATCGAAGCCCGCGATCCGCTCCGCGCGTTTGGTCTTCCGGTAACTGACGCCAGCATTGTGCAGGACTTCCTCAATGGCCGACTCCATGACGTCTCCGACGATCTCGCTCACGGAGTCTCTGTGGCCGGCAAACGGCCGGCCCATGAATCGCTCGTAGAGCAACATTGCGTACGGCACGCCCATGTCCGCCAACCGCTTGACGCCTGTTACGCCATCGGCGGTATCAGCCTTGTCCAGTCTGTGGATCTTGTCAACGCCGACATCAGGAGGCCCTTCATTGAGCAACTGGCAGGCCGTCTGGACTAACGCCCGCACACGGGCACCTGTGGCCGGAGTGGCCTTCAACGGAGTGGTTGGATCAAGGCGCACCCTCCGGTCGAGAGCGCGTGCCGTATTCTGATCGATCTTGATCCCCGTCCTCTGCGAAGTGACGTACGCCCACTCTGGCGGCGTGAAACCGAGAAGCGCCCGCAGAACCACCATCGTTATGGGTGCCGAAAAGGCCAGCAAGACGAGTGGTTCCGGGTCGACGGCGACAAACCCGTCCGTTGCCTTCTTCAGAGCTTCATATCCCTGCTCAAAGGTTGAGTAAGAAACAAACCCCAGTCCACGCGGCAACACAAGGAACTTGGACTGGAGGCTCTCCACCACGGCCGCCACATAGGCGTCAGGATTTGCCCTGACTTCCTCGAAGGGAACTTCAAAAGGATACGGTTGCTTCGTTGGTTTCATACGGGACCGGCTCCTCGCGCAAGAACAGCGGCTGGCGACTCGGCGCTTTTGCGAACTCGTCCGACAAAGCATCCAGGACGGCGGAGACGCCCCCGAGTTTCGCGTCAATCCATGAACGCACGGCGGCAATTCGGTCTGTGGCAGGGGCATCGCGCTTCCAAGACGGGCGCAGATACCAGATGGCGAGCCGGATGATATGTCCGAACCCAACGCAGCGGATGTCTCCCGCCGTAGGCTTGACGCCTCCGCGACTCAGATCGCCAAGGTCCCGTTTGACCATCTCCGCCACGGCCGCCGGTTCGCTCGAGATGATCCGCCGAGGAACGGAGCCCGTGGAACGGCACACAAAAACCGTGTCAATGATGGAGGATCCGGTGCCGCTGATATGAATCGAAGCGGCCATCTCGCCCGGACAGGGTATCGCAGCGGAACACGCAAGACCAGCATCGAGAACGGCCACGGCTACGGGGTAGTAGGCGGCGATGGAGTTGTGATGGTACGTGAACGCCATCGGTCGCCCGGGCTTTAGCGCCTCCGCCATCCTCCGGAAGACGGACGACAATCCTTCCGTGAAATGCTGGAGGTCCCGTCCCATGTTCACATTGCCGGTCAGTTCGTGCGGATTCCTTGTGGACGGGGAACGGAAGGCCCCGCCGTTCGCTTCATCCGCCGCAATGCGACGCAGCCATACGTAGCAGAAATCCATGAGTTCCGCATACTGAACGTTGCCGAAGTACGGCGGGTCCGTAAGGACGGCGTCCAGGTCCGCCTTGGGAAGTGTGTGTTCCGCCGCGTCCACGCAGGCAATCTCAACGCTTCTGGTGCGACCGCCGCGATTACCGTTACTGCTGTCACCGATCCACTCGCCGGTCAGATTGACTCTGGTCTTCCGCGACAGCCCTGTGTGCCGATACTCGAACGGATGGTCGCAGTAGGCTTTGGCCTTCGCATACTTCTCGGTGATGTTGGACCATCCCCCGCTCCCGATATTCCCTTCCCCCCCGCCGTTATGTATTCCAAGGAGGTTTGACTCGCATTCGATCAGTCCCACGGGGAAGCCATGGACGGAGAAGATATCCATGGACTTGAGCGCCATCGTGTCATAGCGGCAGAGCATGTTCTGGTACCGCAGCAAGTCCGAAAGATTGGTGGCCAGGGCATTGCGGACTCTCTTATCCTCCACTTGGCAGATCAGTCTGCTGCTGAGCTCGAGTCCGAGGAGTTGCCGGGTGTTGAACATCTCGCGGTAGCGGCGGTATCCCCACCGGTGCAGACGATCTGTCTCATCGCCGGCGGGAATCTCGTCATCTGGCACGTACTTAGGCTCGATTTCTTTCCAGAGGGTCTCGGCTCGTCCGACTCTCTCCTTGTCCTTCTTGTCCGGAGTCTTGAAGAATCGGCCCTCATGCGTGGCGCGACAGGCGGGGCAGTGATACTCCATCGCGAACAATGAATGGCGGGGCGGACCCTTGGTTCGGTCCGGAAAGCGTACTTTGCCCGAACACTTGGGGCACGGTGCCGAACGATGGTGTGCCGGGCCCGACGCCGAAAGGGCCTTGCCACAGTGCGAGCAGGGACCGGGGCTCTCGCGATCACGAGTCTCCGTGAGATGGTCACAGAACGGACAGAAGAACACATTCCTGGGGTGCCTTCTGTCGCCTGCAATCAGGAACCCAGGGAAAAGCCTTACGTCCGTCCCACATGCCGGGCAGGCTGCGGTCTTAACCCACAGGAAATACTTGGCATGCGCATCCGTTCGTCCGCAAAGGACACACTTCGTACGATACAGTTCGCCCACCTCTCGCTCCAGAACCTTGCGCAGACGTGATGCCGCTTTAGAGTAGGTATTCAGGTCAAGATGTTCGATTTCCTGCCGCACAATCCAGTAGGCCATGGGATTGATGTCGTAACCGACCACATCACACCCCACGCGGTTGGCCTCCATCAGTGGTGTGCCCCCCCCCATGAACGGGTCCGCAATCCGGAGCCCCCCGAGGTCGTTGTTCTCATAGAAGGAGTCCTGCAGTGGTCTGTCCACGAACTCGGAGAGGACAAGGCCCCGGAACAAGGTGCCGGGCCGGCGCGCAAACCACTTATGAACCGCGATTGGGGGGCGGTAGTTCTGCTGGATCTGCTTCTCACGCAAAGCCAGATCGGCAACAAATGCCACGTCAAAGCGCTTTTCAATCATCCCGCAACCCGTCCTTAATCGTCTTCGTTCAGTTTGCCGGTCATAGCCGCAAATCGTCGGTGTGCCCTCGCGCGGAATCCGCGGCGGCACTCACCCTTCCCGCTCCCGCACCCGGATCAGGTTGAGGAATTCCGCGCGGGTGGCGGAGTCGTCGTGGAAGCTGCCCAGCACCGACGAGGTGGTCATGACCGAGTTCTGCTTTTCGACCCCGCGCATCATCATGCACAGGTGGCGGCACTCCATGACCACGCCCACGCCCTCGGCGTTGACCGCTTTGCGGACCTCGTGCGCGATCTGGGCCGTGAGCCGCTCCTGGATCTGCAGGCGCCGCGAATAGACGTCCACGATGCGCGCCAGCTTGCTGACGCCGAGCACCTCCCGGGCGGCGATGTAGCCGATGTGACAGCGCCCGTAGAACGGCAGCATGTGGTGTTCGCACAGGCTGTAGACCTCGATGTCGCGCACGATGATCATGTTGTTGGCGTGCGACTCGTAGACCGCGTCGTTCACGACGCTCTGCGGGTCGATGCCGTAGCCGCTGGTCAGAAATTGGAACGACTCGGCCACCCGTTCGGGAGTGCGTCTGAGGCCCTCGCGCTCCGGGTCTTCGCCGATCTCGACGAGCAGTTCGCGCACCAGCTCCGCCACGCGCTTCCCGTTCATGCTCCGGCCTCCTTGTCCCGCGTGATTTCCACAGCCACGCTGCGCGCGAAACGCAGCGCGCCGGGCTTGTCCACCGTCACCGTCGCCCGTGCCGCGCGCGGCTCCCGCAGACACAGCGCCGCGACGGCTTCGGCGAGGCGTTCGATCAGGAAGAAACGCGATTTCTCGACCATCTCCACGACCCGCAGCTTGAGCGCCCTGTAGTCCGCGGTGTCCTCGATGCGGTCGGAGGCGCAGGCGGCGCGCAGGTCGGCCTCCAGCGTGATGTTGATCACCACCTCCTGCTGCTTCACGCGCTCCTCGCCGTTGGTGCCCACGATGCAGCGCAGGCGCAGGTCGCGGATGTGGATGCGGTCGGGCCGTCGCTCAGCAGCCATACATGCTTCCCTTCATGTGAAGCCCGCCGTCGACGAACAGCACCTGGCCGGTGACGAACTCGCACTTGAGCAGGTAGAGGACGCTTTCGGCGACCTGGGAGGGGCTGCCCCAGCGCCGCAGCGGGTTCTGCGCGGCCACGCGCTCCAGGTAGGTCTGGTCCTTGCCCGGCGGCGGCAGGATCGGGCCCGGCGCGATGGCGTTGACCCGTATGCGCGGCGCCAGCTCCAGGGCCAGCATGCGGGTCAGGGTGAACAGGGCGCGCTTGCTGACGTGGTAGGCCGCGTGCCGGCGGTCGTTCAGCAGCATGCGGCTGTCGAGGATGTTGACGATCGAGCCCGGCCGTTCCAGGGCGGCGAAGTCCAGGGCGATCCGCAACGGCGCCCAGGCGTTCACCCGCAGGCAGGCGGTCAGGTCGTCGAAGGCCATTCCGGCGAGGGTCGAGTCCGGGAAGATCGCGGCGCTGTTGACGACGACGTCCAGGGCGGGGGCCGCCTGGCGCGCCCGCGCCACCAGCGCGGCCGCCTCGTCGGGCCGGTCCAGGTCGGCCTGTACGGCGCGCGCGTCCACGCCCAGGTGGTGCAGCTCCCTGACGACCTCGGCGGCCTCCGCGGCGGACGAGCGGTAGTGCACCACCACGTTGATGCCCGCGGCGCCGAGGCCCAGCGCGACGGCGCGCC
The DNA here is from genome assembly GCA_016873635.1 of Lentisphaerota bacterium. Classification (GTDB taxonomy): domain Bacteria; phylum Verrucomicrobiota; class Kiritimatiellia; order UBA8416; family VGWJ01; genus VGWJ01. The sequence goes on from VGWJ01000038.1 coordinate 24,826, forward strand.
CGATGCGTTTGCCGCCGCCGGTCACCAGGGCCCACTGCCCCGCCAGCGTGTGGTCGCGCGACTGCCCGGTCATACGGTCCTCACGGCGCCAATACTGCCGCGGGAAACCCGGGGAATCCAGCCTCAATTTGTCACGCCAGCAGCGCTTCGAGGTCGGCGAGGCGCGCTATGCGCGCGTCGGGCTCATGGTCGCCGGGCCGCGGAAAGGCGGGCGCATAGGGCTCGTATTCCGTTGTCAGGGCCGCCTTCATGCCCGCGTTCTTGGCGCCCTGCACGTCGGCCAGCCAGTGGTCGCCCACGTACAGGCACGCTTCCGGCGGGAGCGCCATGGCGCCGCACACGGTCCGGAACGGCAGGGGGTGCGGTTTCACGAAGCCGACGTCCCCGGACACGACGATGGCTTCGAAGAACGGGGTCAGCCCGATCCTGTCCAGGCTGTCGCGGATCGTCCGGCCGCACGCGTAGTTGGAAAGGAATCCGAGGCGATAGCCGTGCCGCAGGCGGCGGAGGCAGTCGGACACGCCCGCGGGCAGCGCCACGGCGGCGAGAAAGGCGTCGTACCGCGCCTGCGCCAGCCGCGCCGTCTGGCGGGGCGCGGGTTCCCTCCCGTAGAGGGCGCGGACGAGCTCCGCGCACAGCGCCGCGGTGAGGCTTTCCCGGTACCCGTTGCGGAACGGGGCCGTGATCTGCGCGTCCTGCAGCGCGGCCAGCGCGGCCGCGTCGCACGGCCCGAACATCTCGGCCAGCGCCAGGCCCACGGCGGCGTAGTTGGCGGCGACCTCGCGCCGGCCGAACGGAATCAGCGTGTTGCCGAAATCGAAGATGACGGCCTCAATGCCCGCGATGTTCATGTTCCTGTTCCTGCCTACCGCGCCTCCGGGCGCCGGTCAAGATCTTCCGCCGCGCGGGGATCGGATCCTTCCGGAAAGCGTTTGCGCGCGAAGGCCGCCGGCCGTATTGTCCCCGCGTGAGCTGGAACGTGCTGCACCTGCGTCCGCGAACCGAGAAGAAGACGGCCGAATCCTGCGCCGGTCACGGGATCGCGCACTACCTGCCGCTGCGCAGCGAGACCAAGATCTACCAGCGGCGCAAGGTAACGGTGCACAAACCGGTTTTTCCGGGCTACCTGTTCGTGGACTTCGACCGCGAAACGCGCGTCACGCTGCTGCGCACGAACTACGTGGTGCGCATATTGACGCCGCCGGACGAGGCGGAGCTGCTGCGCGAACTGGACCAGATCCGCAAGGCGCTGGACGTCGATCCCACGCTGGGCGCCTGCGCCGCCCTGGAGAGGGGGCGGCGCGTGCGCATCACGGGCGGCCCGTTCATGGGCGTGGAAGGGGTGGTGGACGCGGTGCGCGGCGTGTCGCGCGTGATGCTCAACGTGGACCTTATCGGACGGGCCGTGGCCGTCGAGGTGGCGCGGGAGTTCCTGGAAGCGACGGACTGAACCGCCTGTTGCGCGATGCGCGCCCGGGTGTTTCGTCATTCGTCATTGCCGGCGCCGGTACCATTCCACGAACCGCGCGACGCCTTCTTCCACCGTGGTCGACGGGTTGTAGTCCAGCAGGCGGCGGGCCTTGGACACGTCGGCGCAGGTCAACAGCACGTCCCCCGGCTGCAGCGGCAGGGGATGGATTCCCGCCGGCTTGCCCAGCGCGCGCTCGATGATCGCCACCAGCGCGGCCAGCGTCGTGGTCCGGGACTCGCCCAGGTTGATGATCTCGAAGCCGAGATCGCGGTCGATGGCCGCCTCCACGCCCGCGATGATGTCGGTGTAGTAGGTGTAGTCGCGGGCGGTTGAACCGTCGCCGTAGAAGGGGACCGGCGCGCCGCGCTCGATCAGGTCGGTGAACTTGTAGATCGCCATGTCGGGCCGGCCGCGCGGGCCGTAGACGGTGAAGAAGCGCAGCGCCGTCGCGGAGATGCCGTAGAGGTGGTGGTAGTTGTGGCAGTACAGCTCGCCCGCGGCCTTGGTGGCGGCGTAGGGGCTGACGGGCCGGTCAATGCGCGCGTCTTCCCGGAAGGGTATTTCCCTGACGTTGCCGTACACGCTGGACGAGGACGCGAAAACGAAACGCCGGATTCCGTGCCGGCGGGCGCACTCCAGCAGGTTCAGCGTGCCGCGGCAGTTGACGTCCTCGTACAGCAGCGGCTGTTCGAGGCTGGGGCGGACGCCGGCGCGGGCGGCGAGGTGCACGATGACGTCGAAGGCGCGCGCGGCGCACACGCGCTCCAGCAGGGCGGCGTCGCGGATATCGCCCTTGACCAGCGTCATGCGCGCCGACCGCAGGGCGCCGGCGATGTTGCGCTGCTTGGCGGCCGGGTCGTAGTAGTCGTTGAAATCGTCCACCGCGACCACGGTGTCCCCGCGCGCCAGCAGCCGGTCGGCCAGATGGCTGCCGATGAACCCCGCCCCGCCCGTGACCAGGATGCGCATGCCGGGTAAGTTAGCAGCGGCCGCGCGGACAGGCAAGCGCGACGGTTGGCCCCGAATCCGCAGTCGCTTCTGACAAGCACCGGCATTAGGAGTTGATTCCGCGGACTGGACTGCTACGCTTGCCCGCATTCCGCAATGGAGCGTCGACGAGGAGGGAAGGCCTTGCACCTGCAGCAGACCAAGGATCGGAGTCGGAGGTCGGGAGGGCCACAGTACTTCTTTCATTCAGCCACTCCTGTCGTCAAAGAGTGGTTCGGGATCATGCGCAGGGCTCCGCGGAACGTATTCACGAAGCCGACCTTCAACGCACTGCCGGGGCGTTCTCGAAACTTGGCCTTAGGCTGGGCCCATACTTGGTCAAGGGCTATGATTGCGCCAGCCGTTTTGAGTTCCGGGGGCTTCCCCCCTACGAGTGTGCCGTCGAAACAAAGAAAGATTCCCGCGGGTTTCGGTACCAGATGGATCGCTACAAGCCGCTGCCGCGCGCCGTGATTCTTTGTCTGAAGCATGATCTGATCAATGTTCCCGCTTGAGCTTCCGCTGAACGCCGCAGCCAGGAAGGACGAAGCGATTGTCGGCGGCCAACTGGGATTCACGGAGGAGCACTACAAGCGAAAGCTCGCAGGGAGCATTCGCGCCTGCATTGAACTACTGAAGCCGGATCGCTGGGCTTCAATCGTCTTCCAGCATTGGGACACGAGCTATTTCGAGACAATTCTGGCGGCCGCAACCGGCGCCGGCGCCGACCTCCGGGCGGCGGTAACCCAAGAGAGAGAAGTCATCTGGTCAATGCACAAGAAGAAGAACCGCGAGACCATGCTTGCGGGCGAAATGATCCTCTCCTTCTACAAACCCGAAAAGGGACACACGGAGCTCATCGTTCGCGAATCAGGAACCGCGTACTTCGATGAACTGCTGGGAACGGTGCTCAGCGACTGTGGAGATCGTGACGATGTGACGAGCCAGTTTCTGTTCAACCGCATCGTTCTTGAAGCTTGGAAGCATCGTTCTCTTTCGCAACTGGCGGTCACGCGTGAAGCTTTCGCGGAGGCCCTGCGCAAGCGGGGCTGGCACTATGACGCCGGACGACACGCCTGGACACATGGGGTAAGACACGGGTACCGCGACTTGCTCGGCGAAATGTGAGCGGACCTCTCCGACGGATGCCCATCTCGGTCTCGATCCTGTCTCGATCTCGATCCTTGACACCGTCCGCGCGGCGGCGGAGACTGCGGCCATGGCAAGAAGCGAAGCACCCGGCGCCGACTGGAAGGGCATCGTGCTGGCGGGGGGCACCGGCACGCGGCTGCACCCCCTGACCATTGCCGCCAGCAAGCAGCTCCTGCCGGTCTACGACAAGCCGATGATCTACTACCCGCTTTCCACGCTGATGCTGCTGGGCATCCGGCGCATCCTGATCATCTCCACGCCCGGCGACCTGCCGCGTTTCCGCGAGCTGCTGGGCGACGGGCGCCGGATGGGCGTCGAGTTCGTCTATGCCGAGCAGGCCGCGCCCCGCGGCATCGCGGAGGCGTTCCTGGTGGGCGCCGAATTCATCGGCCCCTCCAACGTGGCCCTGATCCTGGGCGACAACCTTTTCTACGGCGACATGCGCTTCTTCCGCGGGGCCCTCGAACGCCGGCGCGGCGCGACGGTCTTCGCCTACGCGGTCCAGGATCCGGAGCGCTACGGCGTGGTGGAGTTCGACGCGCAGGGCCGGGCCGTCAGCATCGAGGAAAAGCCCCGGAAGCCGAAGAGCCGCTTCGCGGTGCCCGGGTTGTACTGCTATGACGGCCGCGTCGTGGAGGTGGCCCGCAACCTGCGGCCTTCGGCCCGCGGCGAGCTGGAGATCACGGACGTCAACCGCCACTACCTCGAGCGCGGGGAGCTCAGCGTGGACGTCCTCGGCCGCGGCGTGGCCTGGCTGGACACGGGCACGCCGCAAAGCCTGCTCGACGCCGCCAACTTCGTGGCCACCATCGAGCACCGGCAGGGCTTCAAGATCGGCTGCCTGGAGGAAGTGGCCTGCCGCATGGGCTTCATCACGCTCGACCAGATGGCCGCCCTGGCCGCCGGCATGAACGCCAACGAATACGGGCGGTACCTGCTGCGGCTGGCCGAAGAACTGCGAAGCCCGTAGTCGGCGGATTCCGGCGGTCGGTTGCCGGAGCGCTCGGCGCGGCTCGCCGCCCGCCGCCCTGCGCGCCACCGGGAGCCGGCAACCGGCAAAACCGCGCTCCTTGGCGCTTGTTTCGGGGGGGCGTCGCCCTTATCCTGATCGGGAGTACCGCATGCGCGCGCGGAGCGACGCATAAGCGGCGGGCACGGAGTGTGTTCGGAGACCGCGGATGAGATTTGCCGACGGCGTTTTGTCCTGGGCGGCGTTCGCATGCCTGGCCGCGGCCGTGCTCGTCGGGCCGTGGTTCTTCGGCGCCTGGGAGATGTGGGTTTTCTGGCCCTTTGCGCTGTTCCTGTTCCTGGCCGCCGTCTTCTCCGGCCTGCGGCTCATGGCGCGGGCCGCTGTCGGGCCCGGGGACGAACAGGAGCCGCCGTATTCGGCGGCCGGAACGCGCGCCGCCGCGATGTCCCTGCTGGCGTGCGTGCCGTTCGTTCTGTACGCCGTTACCGGGATGGTTGCCGCGGAAGTCCATCTCGACGCCGAGCGCAGCGTGCTGCTGCTGGTTCTGCCGCTGCTCGTCGCGGCGCACGTGTTCTACGGGTTCACGGCGTCGCAGCGCCGCGCTCTGTACGGCTTGATCCTGGCGAACCTGGCCCTGCTGGCGGTTTACGGGCTGGTCAACCACGCGGTGACGGAAAGCCGCCTGGTGCTGTGGCGCGAGGGCTATCCGCAGTACGTGAAGGAAGCGCGCGCGACGGGCACGTACTTCTGCCCCGATCATTTTTCCGGCGTGATGGAGCTGGGGCTGTGCCTGGCGCTGGGCCTGCTCTTCGGGCGGGGGGTACGCGCCGCGTGGAAGCTGGCGGCGGCGGCCCTGGGGCTGATGGCCCTGGCGGGTGTCGTGTTGAGCAAGTCGCGCGGCGGCGGCCTGACCGTGATCGTGGTTTTGGGCGCGGCGTTCGTCTGGGGCGTGCTGCAGTGGCGGGCGCGGGTCCGCTGGGCCTGGCGCGGGGGCATGCTGGTCGCCGCGGCCCTGGCCCTGGTGCTTTTCGCGCGGTTTGCGGAGCCCTACATGGCCCGGTTCAACCAGTACTTCGCGTGGCAGGAGGCGCGCGGCCGTCCGGCGGGCGTGGCGGCGGCGCGCGTTCTGGAGGCGCTTTCGTACTCCGACCGCGGTCTCATGGTCAGGGCGGCGCTGCGCGCCTGGCGGACCAATCCGGCTTTCGGCATCGGCCCGGGCATGCACCGGCACCTGTGGCCGCACTTCGCGCCGACGCCGGACGGCGACCGCGAGCTGGGGGTCTGGCCTTCGTACCCGGGCAACCGGTACTACGCCTACGAGGCGCATTCGGACTGGGTGCAGTTGCTGGAGGAATACGGGACGCTGGGCCTGATCCTGTTCGCGGTCGCGGCGCTGGCGGTCTTCGCGGCGCTGGCGCGGGCCGTGTGCGCGCGCGGCCGCCGCGCGCGCGACCTGGGCCGCGAAGCGGAGCCCGTGTCGCACGCGATCGCGCTGGGCGCGCTGCTCTCCCTGATCGCGCTGGCCTTTCACTCCCTGGGCGATTTCAACTTGAAGCTCCCCGCCACGACGTGGCTGTTCGGAGCGATTCTGGCGCTGGGGGTGGTCGAGCAGGCGGAGGCGCGGGAAGGATGAAGGCCGCGGGAAACGCGTGATGGACGGAGCGGCCGGCATCTACATTGTCAGCGACCTGCACGTCGGCTCGTCGTATTTCCACCGCCGCGAGTTCGAGGCGTTCCTGGACGGACTGCCGGCCGGCGCGGCGCTGGTGCTCAACGGCGACGTGCTGGACGGGCGCGCGCGCATGACGGGGCCGGACCGTGAGACGCTGGACCGGATCGCGGCCGAGTCGCGGCGGCGGCGCGTGGTCTGGATTCCCGGCAACCACGACGCGCATCTTGCGCGCGGCGGCACGGGCGGGGTGGAGTTCCGGCCCTCGTTCAGCGTGGGCAAGCGCCTTTTCGCGGCGCACGGCAACGAGTTCGACGCGATCAAGCGGCCCAGCGCGCTGTTCATCGTGCTGTTCCGCTGGTTTCACGCCCTGCGCATAAGGCTCGGCGCGGAGCCGGTGCATGTGGCATTCTACGCCAAGAAATGGCCGGCGCTGTACGAGGTCCTGCGCCGGCACGTGGCGCGGCGCGCGGTGCGTTACGCGAAGGCCAACGGCTACGCGGCGATCACCTGCGGGCATATTCACTCCGCGGAGGACACCCGCGTGGACGGGGTGCGGTACATAAACACCGGCGCCTGGACCGAGCCGCCGCTGTACTGGCTGCGGGTGGACGAAGAGGGGATGGAGCTGGTGAGAACAGGCGAATGAAGCAGGTGGCCCGCGACCTCCGGGCGCGGGCGGACAAGGATACGCGCCTGAATCTGATTGCCCGCGCCCGGAGGTCGCGGGCCACCTCGAGACGGAAGAAAGCGAATCAGGAAGCAAGGCGAAGGAGAGCGTCCATGGCGAAAAAGCAGTATTCCATCAGCCCTGCCGGCGAGAAGTTCGCGATTCCGGCGGAGAAGGACTACGCGGCGGAGTTCGAGCGGCTGAAAGCGCTGGCCGACGAGCAGCGCAAGCTCGG
>VGWJ01000039.1 GCA_016873635.1 Lentisphaerota bacterium
CGCGGCACGGTGATTCTTGACTACCCGGCGCGCCCCGTGTGGCTGGACGGGGAAACGGGCGCCGTCCGGGAGCAGAACTTCCTGTCCGATGCCGGCGGCGCGAACGATCCGTCCGCGCTATATCGTGCGACGGGGAACGGCAACCGGGTTGAGGTCGTCAACAACGCGACCGGCGAGCGAATGTGGACGAGAGGCATTCCTGAGATCGAGTGGGGTGCGCCGCGGCAGGTTGGCGCCAATGTGCACGTGGTCGGGCCGCGAAAGAAGGGGGACCCACGCGATATCGTGGACGTCGTGTGCGGTCTCGCCGACGGCGGCAAGCTTGCGATTCATCCCGTCATTCCCGAGTCCGAGGGCGGGCCGGTCAGGGTGATGTTCAGCCGCAACTCGTGCTTCTGCCTGCTGACTCGCGGCTCGGAGCAGGAGCCGCAGCAGGTGCTCTACCGCTACGGCCTCGACGGCAAACCGGCGAAGCCCGTGCCGGAATGCCAGGCGCTCGCCTTCCGATGGGTGCACTCGCTGAGCGTGTTTGCGGAGAGCGGGCCCTACGTCGCGCTGCAGCTCGCCGGCTCCGTCCCGTGGCGCCGCGACGCTCAAACGGGCGTGGTCATCGTGCGGGAAGACGATCCGTCATGGGTTTTCACCGCCGGATGCTTCGGCCGCGAGGAGGAAGCATCCGCGATTCCAGGCATCATCCGCGGAGATCGGTATTACGATGCCCTGCACGGAACCGGCACCGTGCGGGTCTTCGATCTGAAGAGCGGACGCATGCTCGCCAGCGGCTCGATCCCCTCCTGGCCGGCGTCGGACCCTCGCGTCCCCGCCAGGATCACCGACTTCCGCCTCGCCGGCGACTCGCTGGTTGTTCTCTCGGCCGTCTGGGACGTGCGCGCCGATGTGTTCGACGCCGAATCCTGCGCTCACAGGGGCGGCCAGGTGCTTGACAAAGTTGACTGCACGCAATGGAAGCCGGACAAGCACGACGACGGCGAGATGGCGGGCCGCCGCTCATGGGAGAACGAGGTCATCCGGGGGCCGGGTTTGCTCGCGGTGACCGACAGGTCGGGTCTGCACGTCCTGGTTCCGGCGGATCGCGTGGATGAGCCCTGGCCCCCGCGGGCGTTTCCGAAGCTGTACCGGCGGCGCGAGCCGATCGTTGCGGACGGCTCGCTGAGCGAATGGACCGCGGACGAACACGTGGAACTGCCGCTCCGGGACGCGGACGGCAAACCCGCCGGCCTTCTGCTGGCCCAGGACGGCCGGAACCTTTTCGCGGCACTCTCCTACGATGATCCGCGGGTTGACCCGCTGAGGGGCGAAGGCGCATACAACAGCGGTGACCGGATCACTGTCGAACAGGGAGACGGTCCGTTTCAGCGTCACGTCCGGATTGGTCTCGACGAGAGCGGCGGCCCGATCTACAAGCCCGAGCCCGCCGACGGCAGGGGACAGATGATCGAAGCGAAGGCCGGCATCGGTCATGACCTCAAGACACTCAGGCATATCTACGAACTCGCCCTGCCTTTGACGCGGACCAGGACATGGGTCCAGGGGGTGCTCTCTTTGAAAGCCTTCGATGAACGGGGGCTCGCCGGCCCGGTCAAGGTCATCGCGTGCGATGATATCCAGATCGGGTATCACCCCCTCAGCCGCGACGAAGAGGACGCGGTCTTCGCTGTCGTCCGCGATCTGCCCGACCTGCCCGAATCGCGGGGGCTGTATGCCAAACTGCGGAGGATCTACGACGCGTGGGCGGCGGAAATGCCGCCGTATCCCCCTTCAGGCGGCCCGGTGGACCCGGCCAGGGCCGTGGAGAGCCTGCGAAAGTACGTTTCCGTCATCGGGCAGAGCCAGCCGTTCCCGTATTCGTTCTACAAGCTGATGCGGCGCTTCGGGGGCGTGGACGCCCTCCCGCCGGAAGTGCGCGCGTGGTATCAGCGCAAGTCTGAGATCGAGGCCGGGCGACAGGGGCCGTACCAACTGAACGACTCCCTGCACGTAACCAACTGGCTGGTGCTGGGGTATTTCCCGTATCCGCCCGCACAGGGCGGGCTGGGCATAGACTTCCTTCAGGGCGTCGGCGGGGAACCAAGGCACGTTCCGAACGACGACGTGGAAGTCGTTACCGGCACGGGCGGCACGGCCCGATGGCTCCCTTACTCGTCGCCGGGCAACGCGGTGGACGTCTTCGAGGTCAAGCATCTCAACATCGGCCTTGAACACGCGGAGGCGCATTTCGTCGTCTATGCCGCATGCTGGCTGGCGGCGGACAGGGACACCGAATGCGAGCTGAGGGCGGGTACGGCCGACGACGGCTGGAAGATGTACCTGGATCATGAACCGGTCGGGGACTACTCCCCGGCGCGCGGGGCGCCCGACGCGACCGGTTCCAGGGCGCGGCTCGAAAAGGGCCTGCACCTGGTCCTGGTCAAGGTGGCCGGAACAAAACTGCCTCCCGGCGCGGGCCATCCGGGCGTCTACAACTTCAGCCTGCGCGTGACCGATCCCTCCGGCGGTCGACCACAGGGCATCACCGTCTGGAAGTGAGGCTGGAGAGAGTAGCGAGTGCAGGTCAGTTCTCCGCGATGAAGAGGCGGTAGAGCTCGGCGTAGGCGCCGCGCGCGGCCAGCAGCTCGGCGTGGGCGCCGCGCTCGACGATGCGGCCGCCGTCGAGCACCAGCACTAGGTCCGCGTTGCGGATCGTGCTGAGCCGGTGCGCCACGACGAAGCTGGTGCGGTCGGCGAGCAGGCGCTCCAGCGAATCCTGGATGCGGGCCTCGGTCATGGCGTCCACCGAGCTGGTCGCCTCGTCCAGGATCAGGATGCGCGGGTCGGCCAGCATGGCGCGCGTGAAACAGACGAGCTGGCGCTGGCCGATGCTGATGCCCGCGCCGCCTTCGCCCACCACGGTGTTGAGCCCGTCCGGCAGGTCGGCCAGCAGGTCCAGGCAGTCGAGCCGTCGCGCGGCCTGCAGGGCCTGCTCGCGGGTGGCGCCCGCCCTGCCCACGAGGATGTTCTCCAGAACGGTCCCGCTGAACAGGAAGTTCTGCTGCATGACGATGCCCATATGGCGGTGCAGGGCGTCGCTGTCGAGCGCGGTGATGTCATGGCCGTCGATCAGGACCAGGCCGCGCGTGGGCAGGTAGAACTTGGCGATGAGGTTGACGATGGAGGTCTTGCCGCTGCCGGTCTGGCCGACGAGGGCGACGGTCTTTCCCGGTTCCGCGACGAAGGACACGTTGTGCAGCACGGGCGTCGCGGGATCGTAGCCGAAGGTCACGTCGCGGAATTCCACGCGGCCCTGCATGGCCGGCAGGGCGCGCGCGCCGGGCGGGTCGGTCCATTCGGCCTCCCGGTCCAGCAGTTCGAACACGCGCTCCGCGCCCGCCATGGCGGCCAGCGCGCTGTTGTACTGGTTGGCCAGGCTCTGGACGGGCCCGAAAAACACGCCGGCCATGAGGATGAAGTGGTAGAGATCCTCGACTTGCGCCGCGCCGTGGAGCACGCGCCAGCCGCCCGCGAAAAGCACGAGGGCCACGAAGAGCTGGGTCTTGAACTCCAGCAGCGGGATGAACACGCCGGCCGTGCGCGCGGCGTCGAGGTTGTAGCGGGAGTGGTCCAGCACCAGCTCGTGGAACAGCCCGGCGTTGGTCTTTTCGCGCACGAAGCCCTGCGTGACGCGGATGCCGCTGACGGATTCGGCCAGCGTGGCGGTCACGCGGCTGAAGCTCTCCTGCATGGCGCGGTAGGCGGCGCTGAGCTTCGCGGTGAAATAGCGGATGACGAGCCACAGCAGCGGGGCCATGACCGCCACCACGAGGAAGAGCGCCCCGTCGTAATGCGCCATGTAGACGCCGGCGAAAAGCATCTGCCCGGCGTTGACGAGGCTTACGAACAGGACGTTCTGCACGCCTTCGCGGACGGTTTCGGAGTCGGACGTGAAACGGCTGATGATGCGCCCGAGGCGCGTGCGGTCGAAGAAGGCCAGGGGCATGATCTGCAGGCGGGTGAACATGGCGACGCGCAGGTCGCTGATCACGTCCTCGCCCAGGCGCAGCGCGAGAAGGGAGCGGTAGCGCAGCACCCATTGCGTGAACAGGCTGAGCGCGAGGTAGCCCGCGGCGCCGAGCCAGATGCCCCGCGGGTCCAGGCGCGAGACCGGCCCGCCCAGCACCGCGCCGATGACCCACGCCAGGGTGGGGAGCTGGATGGAACGCGCGACGACGAGAAGCAGAAGCGTATTGCGCCGCCGCGCGTAGGGACGCGTGTAGCGCATCATGCGTGCGATGAGGCGCGGGCTGAGCGGGCGGCGGTCGCGCTCCCGGTCCTGGGCGGGCGCATGGGAGACGAGGCCTCCGGGTTTCATGGCCTGCCCTCCGTGATTCCGTCCGCGGAGTCGTCCGCCGTTTGAAGGGCGGCCACGTCGCGGTAGAGCCCGTCGGCGCGTATCAACTCCTCGGGCGGGCCGAACTGGATGACGCGTCCGCGCTCGAGCACCACCACGCGGTCCGCCCGGCGCAGGGCGCTGAGGCGGTGCGCCACCAGGAGCACGGTGCGTCCGGCCATGGCCTGCTCCACGGCCTGCAGGATTTCCGCCTCGGTTTCCGGGTCCACCGCGGCGGTGGGATCGTCCAGCAGCAGGATGGGCGGGTCCAGCAGAAGAGCGCGGGCGATGGCGATGCGCTGGCGCTGGCCGCCGGAGAGATTGGAGCCGCCTTCGCGCAGCACGGTATCGTAACCCTGCGGCATGGCGGCGATGAAGTCGTCGGCGGCGGCCAGGCGCGCGGCGCGCTCGACCTGCTCCGCGGTGGCGGAGGGGTGCCCGAACGCGATGTTGGCGCGGACGGTATTGCTGAACAGGAAGCTGTCCTGGAACACGATGCCGATATGGCGCCGCAACTGCGCCAGTTCCAGCGAACGCACGTCCCTGCCGTCCACGACGAGCGCCCCGCCGGTGACGTCGTAGAAGCGCGGCACGAGGCTGAGCAGCGTGGTCTTGCCGGCGCCGGTGGCGCCGAGGATGGCCACGCGCATGCCGGCCGCGACTTCGAGGCACACGTCGGCGAGAATGGGCGCGCCGGGCCGGTAGGCGAACCCGACGTGTTCGAAGCGCAGCGCGTGCCGCCGGCCGGTCAGGCGCGCGGGGTTGGGCGGCGACCGCACGGCCACCGGCGCGTCGAGGATCTCGAACACGCGCTGGGCCGCGGTCAGGCTCATCTGCATGCTGTCCGCGATGCCCGCGATGCCCGCCACCTGACCCGAGAACTGCTGCAGAAGGCCGGCGAAGACCAGGAGCTGTCCGACCGTGATGCCCGCGCCGCCCTGCGCATGGCGCACCGCGAGCCACCCGCCGTAGGCCAGCAGTACCACGATATTCACCTGCGTGAGCATGCCGATGAAGGGCTGGAATAACGCCTGCTGGTCGAATATCCAGCGCTTCTGGTCGCGCACCTTGCGGGTGGCGGCGGTGAACTTGTCGATCTCGTTCTGGCGGCGGGCAAAACCCTTTACGATATGAACGCCCTGCACGTTCTCGCTGAGCGTGGCGACCTGGTTGTCGAAAAGCTCCCTGTTGCGCACGTACGCCGGACGCACGCGACGCGAAAAGACGGTCGTGGCGACGGCCAGCAGGGGCGTGGTGGCCAGGCTGGCCAGCGTGAGCGTGGCGTGGATGCGGATCATGTAAGCGAGGTAGACGCCGAGCGACAGGATCAGCACGACGCTCTGCAATACGACGCCGTCCACGAAACCGCGCACCTGCTGCACGTCGGCCGTGACGCGGTTGATCAGGCCGCCGCTGGCGTTGGCGTCGAAGAAAGTGAAGCTGAGCTGCTGCATCTTGTCGTACACGGCGCTGCGCAGGTTCACCACGACCTGGCCCTGCAGGAGGCGGTTCATGGAGACGGCGTAGCAGACGTTGAGGGCCGAGCGCAGGGCGGCGAAAATCAGCACCGCGACGGCGATGGCGGCGATGACGTGCATGGGCGCCCAACTCGCGGGCGGGGCCAGGCCGAAGGGCCAGCGCGGCGGAACCCCGAGCCCGCCGGCGCGGTCCGCCAGGACGCACCGGAGAAAGTCAACGCCGACGCCGGTGAGGCCCAGGCCGCTGATGCCCAGCGCGAGCAGGGCGGTCTGCAGCAGCAGCGTGCGCACGCAGCCCAGGCGGTATTTCCACACCATGCCCAGCAGGCGCGCCACCAGCCGCCGGTTGGAAAGCGGCGGCCGCCCGCCGAGTCGCTCGTCATTCATGAGGCAAACATCCTAGCGCCGCGGGACGGCGACACAAGCGGAATGGTGCTTCGGCAGTATCCGGTCCCAGGGCGCATTCCCGTATCCGAGCAAGCTCTTGATTTCGGAATGACGAATCAGGATGTCTCGGAGAACCCCGCGATCGCCATTGCTCCGAAGGACCGGTGGGGGTGCTAGATCGTGCTCCAGGCCGAACCTGCAGATGGTAGCATGTCCGCAGCATGTTGGCTTGCCGTCCTGCGTCCGTCGGCATAGACTCGCGGCATGAATCGGACACGTTTGCAGCGGAACATCCGTCAGGTCGTCGATCAGGTTGTGGCACTCGCTCACCCGCGGCGCGTCATCCTGTTCGGTTCTGCCGCGTCGGGCCAGACCGAGGAAGGCAGTGACCTTGATTTCCTCGTCGTTGTTCGCGGGAATGCCCGCCTTGAGGAACTGACGGATCGGCTCAACATGGGGATTCGTGACCGACCCATGCCGTGCGATTTCATGGTCGTGACCGAGGCCATGCTTGACCGGCAACGCGACAATCCCGGGCTTGTCTACGGAGAAATCCTCGCTCAGGGAAAAGAGGTCTATGCCATCTGATGCTCCAGAGGCAGGATCCTCACAGGATTGGCTGCGGCATGCACGAAGCGATCTGACGCTCGCCCGGATGCGCAAGACGAAAGCGCTGCTATACGAGCACCTGTGCTTTCACGATGCGGGGAATCGGGGGCGAAGGAGAAAAGACAATGGCGGCCGCGAGTGCCACAGCGTATGACGTGCCGGACAGGATGCAGGCCGTGCTGGCCTGCGGCCGCGGCTTCGAGAACCTGCGCGTGGCCGAAGTGCCCGTGCCGCGGCCCGGCCCCCGCCAGGCCCTGGCGCGCGTGGACGCCGCGGGCGTGTGCACGAGCATCCTCAAGCTGATCGCGCAGGGCGAAGACCACACCTTCATCAACGGCTGGGACATGGCCCGCTGGCCCGTGATCCTGGGCGACGAAGGATCGGTGACGCTGGCGCGGGTCGGGGCGGAGCTGGCGGACCGCTACCGGTCCGGCATGCGCTTCGCCGTGCAGCCCGCGGTCGGCGTGCCGCCGGTCAATCACCGGGAGCGGTACCGCGACGGCGCCGCGGGCATGCGCAAGTGCGCGGTGGGCTACACCCTGCCCGGACACCTCGCGCAGTACGTCCTGCTCCAGGAAGAGGTCTTCGATGCCGAGTGCCTTCTGCCGCTGCCCGCGCCGGACATGCCTTTTTTCGCGGCTTCCATGGCCGAACCGATCAGTTGCGTGTATTCCGCGCAGGAGCGCAACGTGCACATCCTCAAGGCCGGGCCGCGGGCCCCGCGCGAAGCGCGCCTGGGGCCGCTGGAGCGCGGCGTGTGCGTGGTGATCGGCGCCGGCGCCATGGGGCGCATGCACGCCGAGCTGGCCCTGCGGTTCCGGCCGCGCGCGCTGATTGTCTCGGATCCGGTGCCCGCGCGCCTGGAACGCACGCGCGCAACGCTGGGCGCCAAGGCCGAAGAGCGCAAAACCAAGCTGACCTGCGCCGCGCCCGAAGAGCTCAAGGCGGCCGTGGCCGGGGCGTCGGGCGGCCGCGGCGCGGACGACGTTATCCTGGCGGTGGGCATCCAGCCCGTGCAGCAGGCCGCGCTGGATCTGCTGGCCGAGGGCGGCGTGGCCAACCTTTTCGGCGGACTGCCGCGGGGCAAGCACTTCCTGCAGCTCAACGCGCTGGACGTGCATTACCGCGAGATCAAGGTGGTGGGCTCCAGCGGCGGGGATCCCAGCGACATGGCGGCCACGCTGTCGGCGATCGCGGCGGGCGACATCGATCCGGGCAACTACGTAGCGGCGGTGGGATCGCTGGACAATGCCATTGACGTGTTGCGCATGATCGAGCAGACGAGCATCGACGGCAAGGCGATCCTCTATCCGCACCTGCCGCGCACGCCACTGCGCGCGGTGGAGCACTGGGACGCCGGACAGGAGAGGGCTCTGCTGCGGAATGCAGGCTGAGCAGGCGGAAGGTGGAAGGCGGAAGGTGGAGGGCGCTTTCGGCAGGCTGAAAGCGTGACGGATTGAAGCCAGGAGGAAAGTCGATGACCAAGCATCCGGCATGGCAGGGCAAGGTGTCGAACATGGCCCAGGTGGCGGGGATCGAGCTTTGCGCGATGGAGGACGGCCCGGCGCGCGGCACACGGGTGGCCTGGGTGAACACCGGTTCGCCGCTGCGATTCAAGGTGGCGGTGGACCGCGCGCTGGACATCGTGGACGCGTTCCACGGCGCGCACAGCCTGGCGTGGCTGAGCCACGGGGGGCTCGTGGCTCCCAACCCGGCCGCGATCGCGGGGCTGGAGTGGCTGCGGACGTTTGCGGGGGGGCTGCTTACGACGTGCGGCCTGACGCACGTCGGGCCGCCGGAAACGGACGAGAACGGAAGCCGCGGCCTGCACGGACGTGTCAGCAACCTGCCCGCGTCGCTGGAGACGGTGCGGCAGCCCGGACCGGGCGCGGACGAAAGCGAGATGCTGATTTCGGGCACGGTGCGCGAATCGCGCGTGTTCGGGCCCTGCCTGGAGCTGCACCGCACCATCGCCTGCCGCGCGGGAGAAGCCGGCTTCCGGCTTACCGACCGCGTTACGAACCGGGGCAACGCGCCGTCGCCGCACATGATCCTGTACCACTGCAATTTCGGCTGGCCCCTGGTGGACGAAGGGGCGCGGCTGTTCTGGCGCGGCGCCTGCCGGCCGCGGCCCTCGGAACAGGACCGGGCCGTTTTCAATGAGAGCAACGACTACAAGCGCTGTCCGGCGCCGCTGCCGCAGCACCGCGGGACCGGCGAGGCTTGCGGGTTCGTCACGCCGGAGCCCGAGACCGACGGATGGTGCCGCGCGGGGGTGCGGAACGAGCGGCTCGGGCTCACCGCGCAGGTCGCGTTCCGGAAGGAACAGCTCCCGTGCCTGGCCAACTGGCAGCACTGGGGCCCCGGCGAGTACGTGACCGGCATCGAGCCGGGCACCAATTTCCCGATCGGACAGAAGGGGGCGGCCGGGGAGGGCACGCTGATCATGCTGGCGCCGGGCGAGGCCCGCACCTATGAGCTTGTGTTCACGGTGACGGCGTGAGCGGGAAGCACGCTTTCGTCGGGTTCGGGTTCGGCCCCATCCAGGCCGGCCTGTTCGCCGCCGAGGCCCGCGCGGGCGGCAACTTCGGCGCGATCACCGTGGCCGAAATCGACGCGGCGCTGGCTGACGCCGTACGCGCCAACGCCGACGCCTACGTGGTCAACGTGGCGCACGCCGACCGCATCGAAGCGGTGGAGGTGCGCGGCGTGCGCCTGGTCAACCCCCGGGTCGGCAGGGAGCGGGAGGCGCTTGTCGAGGCGCTGGCGCGGGCCACGGAAGCCGCCACGTGCCTGCCGTCGGTGGCGTTCTTCGAGTCCGGCGGCATTTCCTCGGTCGCGGATCTTCTGGCGGAGGGGCTGCGCGGCCGCGGCGAAGACCGTCCCATGCTCGTCTATGCCGCGGAGAACAACAATCACGCGGCGGAGATCCTGGAGGCGGCCGTGCGCAGGCGTCTGCCCGCGCCGCCGCGGGGCGCGGCGTTCGTCAATACCGTGATCGGCAAGATGAGCCGCGTGGTCGCGGACCGCGCCGAGATGGAAGCGCTGGCTTTGAAGCCCGTCGCGCCCGGGCTGGAGCGCGCGTTCCTGGTGGAGGCCTTCAATCGCATTCTTGTCTCGCGTCACAACCTTGCGGGCTTCACGCCGGGCATCGGGGCGTTTGAAGAGAAGCCGGACCTGCTGCCCTTCGAGGAGGCGAAGCTCTACGGGCACAACGCGGTGCACGCGCTGCTGGCTTTCCTGGGCGCGCGGCGGGGACTGACCCACATGCGGCAACTGCGGGAGCATCCGGACCTGCTGGACGTGGGGCGGCGGGCATTCATCGACGAGAGCGGCGGCGCGCTGGTCGGCAAATATGCCGGGCTGGGCGACCCGCTTTTCACGGCGCCGGGCTACCGCGCCTACGCGGAGGATCTCCTGGCGCGCATGACCAATCCGCACCTGGCCGATACCGTCGCGCGCGCGGCGCGCGATCCGCTGCGCAAGCTGGGCCGCGACGACCGCATCTTCGGGACGATGCGCCTGGCGCTGGCGCGCGGCATCAGGCCCGCGAACATGGCGCGCGGCGCGGCCGCGGCCCTTGAGCTCGTCCTGGCGGAGGCCGAGGCGCACGGGATTCCGGCCGCCCTGCGCGCGCCGCCGGCCGGCCGTTTCACCGCGGACTATGCGCGTGGGCTTCTGACGTGGCTGTGGGGCGCGCCGCCCGCGTCGGAAGACAAGCCGATCCTTGACCTGCTGTGCGCCGCGCAGGGGCCTGAGCGGGCTATCCGGCGGCCTCGTTCGCGGGCGGGGGCAGGCGCCTGATCCCCAGCCTGCGCATCTTCCCGCGGAGGGTGTTGGGATTGACGCGCAGCAGCGCCGCGGCGCCGCGGGGCCCCTCGATACGGCCGCCGCTGGCGCGCAGCGCGGACGCGATGTGCTGCCGCAGGGCGTCGTCGAGCGGGAGGAAAGCGTCCCGGGCGCCGGCGGCCCCGGAGGCGGCGGGCCGGGGCGCGGCCGCGGCGGAGGGCGCGCCCAGGGCCTGCCGCACTTCGAGCCGGGCGCCGTCGCCCAGGATCGCGGCCCGGTCGATCACCGCCGCGAGCTCGCGGATATTGCCGGGCCAGGCGTAGGAGGCCAGGAGGGCGACGTCTTCCGCGGAAGGGAGCACGACCGGCAGACCGAAGCGGACGGCCGCGCGCTCCGCGAAATGGCGCGCCAGGGCTTCGATGTCGTCCCGGCGGTTGCGCAGGGGCGGGAGAACCAGCGGGAAGACCGCGATGCGATACCACAGGTCCTCGCGGAACGAACCCGCGGCGACCATGGCGGCGAGATCGCGGTGCGTGGCGGCGATGATGCGCACGCTGACATGGATCGGATCCTGGCCGCCCACGCGCTCCAGGCGCCCGTCCTGAAGCACGCGCAGCAGGCGCACCTGCGCGGCCGGCGTCAGCTCCGCCACTTCATCGAGCAGAAGCGTTCCGCCGTCGGCGCGCTCGAACCATCCCTTGCGCTGTTTGACCGCGCCGGTGAAAGCGCCCTGCTCGTGCCCGAACAGCTCGGAGTCGATCATTTCCGGCGGGATCGCGCCGCAGTTCACGCGTATGAAGGGGCCGCCGGCGCGGGGCGAGCGGTTGTGAATGGCGCGCGCGACGACTTCCTTTCCGGATCCGGTCTCGCCGAAGATCAGCACGGGCGCGTCCGTGCCGCTGACGAGGGCCACGCGGTCCATGACTTCGTGCAGTCCGCTTTCGGCGCCGATGATCGTGTCGCCGGGCCTCGCGCTGCCCAGGCGGTCCAGGAGCGATTTCTTCTCGGCCTCGGCCGTCTCGCGCAGCTTGGTCAGGTCCCTGAGCTCGCGGTCGTGCGCCATGGCGGCGGAGAAAGGCTCCAGGAGCGACTGGGCCAGGACGAGGTCGCGCGCGCCGAAACGCCGCCCCGGCGTGGAAAGGAACAGGAGAATGCCCCGGCGTCCCCCGCCGGCATCGAGGGGGGCCGCGAGCAGGTCGCGCCGTTCCGAGCCGGGAAGCATTTCCGTCAGCGGCAGGCCGGGCGGGATCGCCCGCCATCCGTGCGCCGTTTCCCTGCGCGCGCACCAGGCCAGGACGGCCCCGGTGCGGCGCGGCGCGATTCCGGCGCGGCCCCGCACGGGGACCGCGTCCGGACCGGAGGGAACGGAGGCGAGGGTCTCGATCAGGGAGCCTTCGGAGTTCACGCCGAAGACCAGCGCCTGTTCAAGGGGCATGATGTCCCTGAGCATGTCGTGCACGGCGCGCGTGCATTCGACGATGCCGAGATGGCGCCCGATCCGCTGCCAGACGGCGAGCAGCAGGGCCTCGGAACCTTTGACGCCGCCGGGCTTCATGCCGGGATCCCGGCCGGCCGGGTCTGATCCTTCCGGGGCCGTCGTGACGTTTGCGCGTCCATATGCGGAGTTCCTCAGCCGGCGCCGGCGGCGGGCAGGATGTCGGCGATTTCCAGTCCGCCGGACATGCGGCGGCCGGCGTCTTCCAGGGCGCGGCGGCCGGCCACCACGCAGACGGCGGCGTCCCGTTCGCCGGCGGCGAGGGCCGCCAGCAGCGCCCGCTTTATGCCCGGCGCGTCGGCCCGCCGCAGCGCCTCGTACCTGGCTTCGCGAAGCTCGGGCGTCTGGCCGGCGTGATGCCGGTCCAGGGCCTCGGCCGTGGCGGCGCCGGGGCGGATCGGCCTCAGTTCGCGCTTGGCCGTGGCGATTATGGCGCGATCGACGTCAGCGCGCGTCCACGCGGCGTCCCTGACGTAGTCCGGCAGACGTTCGAAAACCGCAAGGGTTTCCGTTATGCGCGGATCGCGGTACGAGCCCGCGGACATCGTGCGGCCGAAGGGGCTGTAGTGGAACCAGGCGCCATAGGCGTTGCCCTTGAGCCGCACGGCCGGCATGACGCAGTCCATGGTGACCATGTGGGCGCCGACCGTGAGCAGCGTTTCGTCCGGGTGCGAGAAGTGCGGGGCGGGCATGACGCGCACGCAGTGCGCCACCTGGATGGGCGCGGCCAGTCCTTCGCGCGGCGGAGCGGCGAAGGGCCGGAAGCCGGTCGGCGCCGGCGCCGGCGCTTCGTCCCGCATGCGGGCGGCAAACGCGGACAGCGCGTCGCGCACCGCGGCGCAGGCCGCGTCCGACCCCGTGAAGCTTGCGCTGACGCGCTGCCGCGCGAGCAGGAAGTCGCGCACGGCCTCGATGCCGGACATGGTTTCCGCGGCTTCCGCGTCGAAGCGCGCGGCCAGGCGTTCGCAGATCGCCAGCTGGGGCAGCCCGGCCAGGATCTCCGTGAGGTGCCCTTCCGCGGTAAGGCCGCGGGAGGCATGCTGCGCGGCCGTATGCGAGCCTTCGTAGACCAGGTCGGAGCGATAGCCGGCGCGGGCCTCGGCAATGACGTCGCGCAGGCGCGCTGCGTCGCGGGGGTCGACGCGGAAGAGGATATCGCGGAGGAGCTCCAGCGCGCGCGGCATGTTCGCGTCCAGGGCCTTGAGCGCGAAACGCAGGCGCCACAGGGAACGGCCGCCGTCGGCGGCGTGGGTCGTGAGGCGGGGATGGCAGTCCAGTCCGCCGGTGTACGAGGCCAGGCGCTGCGCCATTTCCGCGAAATCGTGGCCCGCGGCGCCCATGCGTTCCACGGCTTCGACGTAGCGCGGGAGCACGGGCCAGAGGCGGGCTGGCAGGCCGCACAGGTCGAGATCCAGGACCAGGTAGGAGATGCCGTTGGCGAAGACGTCGTTGCGCAGGAATTCGATGCCTCCGGCGTTTTCGACCGACGTGCGCACGTGCGTCAGGCTCCGCGGCAGGTCAAGGACCCGCAACTGGGGCAGGGCGGCCAGCGCCTCGGGCGGATTCGGTTCCGTGCTGAGCCGCGCCAGCTCGGCGCTTTGCGCGGCGACGGCGGCGAGCTGCTCCGCGTCCAGGCGGTCGCGCTCGGCCTTCAGCGCGCGCGCCGACGCGGCGTCGAGGCGGGCCTGCAGATCGCGGTCCGGCGCCAGAACGCAGGCCAGGCGGTGGGTGTTTTCCAGGAGCGACTCCCGGATCAGCGCGTTGAAGAGGCGCGGGTCCCGCTCCCAGCGTTCGCGGCAGGCGCGCAGGTGGCGGCCCATGGCCAGGAACTCCAGCGGATCGCCGCCGTAGATCCAGGCGTGCAGCGCGCGGCTCATGGTGTGCAGCGGAAACATGGGCGCGACCTCCAGGTAGTGGTAGGCGGCCTGCTGGAACGCGGCCTCGACGCGCCGCGCGTCGATCGGGGCCGCCGCCGCGCGGGCGAGCGTTTCCAGCACAAGCGCGCTGAACCGGTCCGCGCGGTCCGCCTCGCTGCCCCGCAGGTCGAGGCTGAACGTGCTGAGCCGGCCCGCGGCTCCGGAGCCGGCGCCGATCAGGTCGGCGCCCAGGCGCGATTCAATCACGGCCTTCTTGAGCGGCGCGCCCTCGTTGCCGCACAGGATCAGGCCCATGATCATCTGCATCAGGGCGTGGGGGGCGCTGGTGGCGTCGCCCGTGAGCCAGTGGAGGCCCAGGTAGGTCTTCTCCCGCGGGTCCTCGTCGGCGCCCACGGGATACACGCGCGCGACGGAGCGCGGCGCGCTCCACGGCGCCGGCGGGCGTATTTCGGGCGCGGCGGCGCGCGGCCCGAAGGGCTCGAGCCGCGGCGCGAGGAATTCGAGGTAGGCGGAGGTGGGGATGTCGCCGTAGAAGAAGAACCGCGCGTTGGCCGGGTGATAGAACGTTTCGTGGAAGCGGCGCAGGTCGTCGTGCGTGAGGTCGGGTATGCGGTCGGGGTCGCCGCCCGCGTCCAGGCTGTAGATCGTGTCGGGCAGAAGGGCCTGCGTGGCATAGCGGTGCAGGAGGGATTCCGGATCGGAGTAGGCGCCTTTCATTTCGTTGAAAACGACGCCGTTGCGGACCAGGGCGCCGCCGGGGGACTCCGGGTCGGCCGGGGCGAGGTGGTGGGCCTCGCGGCGGAAGGTGGGTGCGGAGAGCAGCGGATGAAACACCGCGTCGAAATACACGTCGGCCAGGTTGAACAGGTCGGCCGGGACGTTGCTGGCCACGGGGTAGTACGTGCAGTCCGGTCCGGTCATGGCGTTGATGAACGTGGCCATGCTCATCTTGACCATCTCGAAGAAGGGCTCGCGCACGGGGAACTTGCGCGACCCGGCGAGCACCGCGTGCTCCAGGATGTGGGGCAGCCCGGTGTCATCGGGCGGCGGCGTGAGCATGGCCACGGAGAAAAGGTTTTCGGGATCGTCGGCGCGGACGTGCAGCAGCCGCGCCCCGCTGCGCGCGTGCCGCATCTCGACGGCGACCGCGCGCAGCTCGTCGAGGGGCGTGACGCGCCCGATCTCGAAGCCCGCGACGTTCTGCCCTTCCTTCAGGCCGGCATCGTATGACCTAGGCATCGGCAATCTCCTCCTCCCCGGCCGGCGCGGGCCGGCGCGGCATGCGCGCGGGAGAGCGATCCGCGCGTTGATCCGCGCCGCCGAGCGGCAGGCTCAACTGGCCGTGGACCTCAACCTTGCGGCCGGAGGGTATGTCCGGATCGGCCGTGTAGTAAACCACGAATTTCACCGCGGGGAACTCGCGGCGCAGCTCCTCGCGCACGTAGGACTCGACGGCGCGGGCGTTGGCCGCGTCGTCGTCGGAAAAACCCACGCTGATCGGGCGGGTCAGGCCCCGCTCGCGCGCGATGCGGATGACGTGCCGCACAAAGTCCCGGACGGCGAACTGCTTGCGCTCCTCGGTGCTTCGCGCCCCGTTTCCGGAGCGTGAAGCGAGCGTCTCGAACGCGGGCGATCGCACGGCGTGATACTTGTTGTGGCGGAGGTAGTAGTCAAGCGTTTCGGCGTCGGACCCGCGCCCGTGCGCCGGGTCGAAGATGTCCATGTAGCCGCGCAGGTTGCGCAGCATGGTCTCGCGTTCGCCGGGGCTGAGCACGCGCGCGATGAAATACGCCACGCCGGCGCGAATCACGTCCGGGGCATGGCCCCGCGCGGTGACGATGGCGAAGATACGGCCTTCGACGAGGACCTGCCGGAAGCGCGTGAAACTCGGGGCTGGCGGGGTCCGGCCGTCGGCCACGCGATCCACGGCCAGGCGCGTGTCGCGCAGGAAGACGTTCTCGTCCCCGACTTCGACGTCGCGGAACTCGCGGCAGGCGAGTTCCCAGTCGCCGTTCTCGGGGCGGTAGTTCGCCGTGTCGGACCGGATCACGCTGAAGACGGCCGTGGATACGGGGTGGGGGAGCCACGCGCCGCCGGGCCCGCGGCGTTCCATGTGGATGCGCGTGGGCATGTGGAGAATATTGTCGTCCCAGTCGAAGATGTAGTACTTGAGGTCGCGGTCGGCGACGCGGTAGTTGGCTTTGTGCGCGGCGGCGGTCACTGGCGCTCCCGGGACGCGGTCAGGCGTCGTCGCTGGCCTGCAAGTGCAGGGCGGCCAGGCGCCGCCGCAGCTTGCCGCGCGAGACGCCCAGCAGGCGCGCGGCGGCCGAGACGTTGTCCTGCGCGCGCTTGAGCGCCTCCTCGTAGAGGCGGCGCTCGACGTCCGCGAAACGGATGCTTGCCATGGGCCAGACGGCTCCGCCCTGCGTTTCCGGCGTCCGCGCCGGCATCCGCGCCGCGACGTCCTCCGCGCGCAGCAGGCCGTCGTGGCGGCAGTGGATGATGCTGCTTTCGACGATGTTGCGCAGCTCGCGCACGTTGCCGGGATAATCGTAGGCGGCGAGCACGGCGAAGGCCTCGTCATCGATGCCCTCGACGCGCTTGCCCGTTTCGGCGGCGAACTGCAGGGCGAAGTAGAGGGCCAGCATGGGCATGTCCTCCATGCGCGCGCGCAGGGGAGGGCAGGTGATCGCGCAGACGTTGAGGCGGTAGTAGAGATCCTCGCGAAAGAGCTTGTCGCGCGTGCGCGCTTCCAGATCCTGGTTCGTCGCGGCGATGATGCGCACGTCGGCCTCCTTCTCGCGGCGCTCGCCCACGGGCAGAAAGGTCTTCTGCTCGATCACGCGCAGCACCTT
The DNA here is from genome assembly GCA_016873635.1 of Lentisphaerota bacterium. Taxonomy (GTDB): domain Bacteria; phylum Verrucomicrobiota; class Kiritimatiellia; order UBA8416; family VGWJ01; genus VGWJ01. The sequence continues at coordinate 16,875 of VGWJ01000039.1, forward strand.
GGCCTGTATGCCGAGGGGCATGTCGCCGATCTCGTCCAGGAAGATCGTGCCGCCCGCGGCGGCCTCGATGTACCCGCCGCGCGTCTCAACGGCGCCGGTGAACGCGCCGCGGCGGTGGCCGAACATCTCGGACTCGAAGAGATCCTCGGGAATCGAGGCGCAGTTCAGGGTCAGCATGGGGCGGTCGCGGCGCGGGCTGGCCTGGTGAATGGCGTTGGCGACCAGTTCCTTGCCGGTGCCGCTTTCGCCCGCGATCAGGACGGTGGTATTTGCCGCGGCGACGTTGACGATCTCCTCGGCCACCTTCTTCATGGCCGGCGACTGGCCGAGCATGACGGCGCGCCGCCCGGCCTGCGAAAGCAGTTCGCCCTGCAGGAGGCCGATGCGCTCCGCGAGCACCTGCCGCTGTCGGGCGAGGATGCGGAAGCGGGCGGTGCGCTCGATGGCAGCCTGCAGCGCGTGGGGCGTGAAGGGTTTCTCGAAGAAGTCGGCGGCGCCCTCGCGCAGCGCGCGGATGGCGATGTCGATATGGCCGTGGGCGGTGATGAAGATGAGCTCGCAGTCGGGGTCGATCTCCTTGACCTGTTTGAGCACCTCGAAGCCGTCGCATTCGGGCATGAAGATGTCGGCGATCACGATGTCGGCCCCGTTGTGGCGGATCCAGTCCAGGGCCTTGAGGGGGTGCTGGAAAGGCGTGATCGCGAAACCCAGCTCGGTAAGCGAGGTTGTCAGGCTGCGCAGAACCATGGGCTCGTCGTCGATGAGCACGACGGTCATGTCCGAGTAGTCCGCGGCCTGCATGGGAAATCATTGAAGAACCTTTCGGCGGCGGCGTCCAGCAAAATGCGGTCCGCTTCAACGGGCGGCCGAAATTTGAAGTGTGCGCGGGGGCGCGCGGCGTGTAGTATGGCGCGGCAGTGAACCGCAGGCAGTTCATCGGGCTGACCGCCGCCTCGACGGCGGCGCTGGCGACGGGGTGCGCGACCAACCCGGCATCGGGGCGTCGGCAGTTCATGCTGGTGAGCCCTTCCGCCGAGCTCGAGATGGACCGCCAGTGGGCGCCGCACCAGTTTTCGGCGGACTACGGCGCGGCGCAGGACGCGGGGCTGAACGCCTACGTGAGCGAGGTGGGGCGGGGGATGGCCCGCGTCACGCACCGCCCGGACCTGTCCTACAACTTCCGGGTCGTCAACGCCCCGGCGGTGAACGGCTACACGTTTCCGGCGGGCAGCGTGGGGCTGGCGCGAGGGCTCATGCTGGCCATGGAGAACGAGGCCCAGCTGGCGGCGGTGCTGGGGCACGAGATGGGGCACGTCAACGCCCGTCACACCGGCGCGCGCATGAGCAAGGCCATGGTGGCCATGTGGGTGGTTTCGGGCATCACGGCCTACGTGCGCATGGAGCGCGAGCAGTACGCCGACCTTGCGGCGGGCCTGGGCGCCGTCGGCGCCCAGGCGCTGCTGGCCCGGTACAGCCGCGACAACGAGCGCGAGGCCGACGCGCTGGGCATGGGGTACGCCTCGGCCGCGGAACACAACCCGGGCGGCATGGTCGAAATGATGCGGATCCTGCGGCGGCTGCAGCAGTCCAGGCCAAACGCGGTGGCCCTGATCTTCGCGACGCATCCGCTGACCGACGAGCGCCTGCGTACCGCGTCGGCGGCGCTTGCGGCCGCGTACGCCGGCGAGGCGGGGCGCGACGCGGGACGGGAGCGATTCATGGACCGGACCGCCGCGCTGCGCGCCATGTCGGCGGCCGTGGAAAGCATGCAGGCGGGCGAGCAGGCGCTCATGACGCGTCGCCCCGCCGAGGCGCGCACGCACTTCGCACGGGCTTTGCGCCAGGCGCCGGACGACTACGCGGCGCTGCTCATGGCGGCCAAGTGCGCCCTGGCGCTGAAGGATGTCGTCGAGGCCGAGCGTCTCGCGGCGCAGGCGCGGCTCGTGTATCCCGGCGAGCCGCAGGCGCTGCACGTGGCCGGCCTGGCGCGGGTGGGAGCCCGGAAGTTCGAAGCGGCCCTGGCCGATTTCCAGTCCTACGAACGGATGTTGCCGGGCAACCCGAACACCCTGTTCTTCAAGGGATACTGCTGCGAACAGATGGGCCGCCGCCGCGAGGCGGCCGAGGCCTACCGGGCGTATCTGCAGGCCGCGCCCTCGGGGGAATACGCCGGGCACGCACGCCGGCGGCTCGGCGAATGGAACATGCTGCCGGCGGAGAAAACGGGCTCATGATCGAAATCATGGCCGGATACGCGGGCGTTTCGACGGACGCCATGCTGAAACTCCTGAAGTCGGCCGCGCTGCTCCTGGTGCTCTGGACGGTGCGTTTCCTGCGCAAGCTCACGCCCATCGTCTACACGAGCGTGCGCGACAGCGGCGTGCTGCTGACCATCCGCTACATCGTCAAGCCGCGGGAACGGCGCGGATCGGAAAACGACATCTGGGAGGCGATCCTGATCGAATTCGTCCGCCATCCCGACATCAGCCTGGCGGTATCCCGCAACGCGGCTCCACCGGGCGGGGGAGGGGCGGCGTGGCGCGCAAGGGGTTGACGGCCTTTCAGCGGCGGGTCTACCGCGCTCTGGCGCGCGTGCCGCGGGGGCGCGTGACGACCTACGGACGGCTGGCCGCGCGCATCGGCTGCCGTTCGCCGCGCGCCGTGGGCCAGGCGCTGCGGCGCAACCCGTTTGCGCCGCGCGTGCCGTGCCACCGCGTGATCGCGGCCGATCTTTCGGCCGGCGGCTTCGCGGGGCGGCGCGGGGGCGCGGCGCTGAAGCGGAAGCTGGCGCGGCTGGCGGAGGAGGGGGTCCGGTTCCGGCGGGGGAAACTGGCCGAGGCCTGGCGCCTGTGGTGACGCGGCGGGGCGAAGCGGGTTGAACAAGTCGAAGCCACCGAGGCGGACAACGCCGTGAAGACAGCGCGCTTTTGGCATGCGGAGGGGGACAAGGCGCGGTGCGATCTGTGCCCGCACCGTTGCCTGATCGCCGAGGGGCGAACGGGGCTCTGCGGCGTGCGCGCGCGGCGCGGGGGATCGCTGGCGGCGGAAGGCTACGGCCTGGTCTCGTCGGTCAACCTCGATCCGATCGAGAAGAAGCCGCTGTACCATTTCATGCCGGGCGAGGCGATTCTCAGCATCGGGGGGTGGGGCTGCAACTTCGCCTGCGCCTTCTGCCAGAACTGGAGCATCTCGCAGCGCGTCGAGAATGGCGGTTCGCGCTACGCGCCGGAGGAGATCGTCGCGGCGGCGCCGGCGCGCGGTTCGCGGGGCATCGCCTATACCTACAATGAACCGCTCGTGAACGCGGAGTTCGTGCTCGACTGCGCGGTCCGGGCCGCGGAGGCGGGCCTGGCCAACGTCCTGGTGACGAACGGCTATGTCCTGCCCGAACCGGCGTCCGAGCTCCTGCCGCTGACCGACGCGCTGAATATCGACGTCAAGAGCATGGACGACGCCTTTTACCGGCGGCATTGCCGGGGCGGGCTGCAGCCCGTGCTGGACTTCGCCGTGCAGGCCGCAGGCGCGGGGTGCCACGTGGAAATCACGAACCTCGTGATTCCCGGACTCAATGACGACGCGCAGGGCCTGGAGGCGCTGGCGCGCTGGGTAGCGGAACATCTCGGGCGCGGCGCGCCGCTGCACTTCAGCGCCTATCGCCCCATGTACAAGATGAGGGCGCCGGCCACGCCCGCCGACGCGCTCGAGCGCGCCCGTGAGATCGGCCGCCGCTGGCTGGACTACGTCTACATCGGCAACGTGGTCAGCGCGGAGGGGCGCGACACGCTCTGCCCGGGCTGCGGCGCGGTGCTGGTGTCGCGGCGCGGCTACGCGGGCGAGATGCGCGGCGTGCGGAACGGAGTGTGCGCGGCGTGCGGGCGCGCGGCCGATGTGATCACGAGCCTGCGCCGTCCGCGTCCGTCCCGTTCTCCGTCTCCGGCTCCTGGCGCGGCTCCGTGAAGCCCGCCTTTTCCAGCGCGGCTTGCTGCCAGTCGCCGAAAAGGATTTCCGCCCGGTAGCGGTTGAGAGCGGAGAGCACCTCCCCGCGCGGGAGCGAGGCCGTCCCGAAGGGCGGGGCGCGACGCTCGGCAACGTAGCCCAACAGCAGGCCGTCATCGGTCTCCAGCGGCGGCGTGAGCCGCCCCTGGTCCAGCGCAATCACCTCCGGAAGCAGGATCTCGGCGTGGAAGATCGCGTCGGGGTCGGCGGAGTAGGCGGAGAAGGTGCACGAGGTCGCGATGTTGAGGCCACGGTCGGCCACGGCCTTCCCGAAAGCGGCGCCGGCGCCGACGTCCGCCAGGAGCGTTTCGCGCAGTTCCCCGGCCCGTTTCAGCCCGGCCGCCTCCGCGGCGTCGCGCCCGGCAAGCGGGCGCACGAGTTCGACGACATTCGTGAAGGGCGGCACGTGCGACGCCACGGAATCGAGAGCCGCCAGCACGTAGGCGGCTTCGTCGCCCATGATCGCGTCGCTGAAGTAGCCCTCCGGATCGGACGCGTCCAGGCGGAAGGCGGCGCGGTTGAATTCGCGGTCCACCTTCAGCCCCGGCACGGTCTCAAAGGCCGCGAAATAGGCCGACGTGGCGACCGTGAGGCCGGCGCCGGCGGCGGCTTCCTCAAAGCCGGGGGCGCGCCCCGCGCGGTCCGGCGTCAGCGCCATGACCAAACGCACCGCGTCGTCCTTGGCCTCGAACGCGGCGCGGCGCGAGGCCAGCAGGTTGCTGACCGCCTCGCGCACCTCGTCCAGGCCCTGGTACGCCACCGTGCCGTCGGCGTTGGTGTAGCTGTATTCATCCATCCGATTCGTGTAGTAGTCGCTGATCTCGGCGTTGCCCACGGTTACGCCCGCCAGGTAGTTGGAGACCGGAAGCTCCACGTAGCGCACGCGGGTCCGATCGGGTTCCGCGAACAGATTGGTGTGCGCCTCGTAGAAGGCCAGGAGCGCCTGATCGTCCAGCGCGGCGGGGGCGTTTGTCCACGCGGGAATAAGTACGCAGTCCACCGTGAACTCGTCCGTCAGGCTGGCGATGCGATCGGACACCTCCGCGGGCGGAACCCACACGGCGCATTCGAGCAGGGCCGCAAGCTTGCGCAGCGTCAGCTCCTGGCGGAGATATTCCTCGAAGGCCTGCACGCTGTCCTGGAAGCCCCACTGCGACTGCACCACGGCCTTGTAGCGCTCGGGACTGAAGCGGCCGTTGGCCGCGAAATTCGGGTCGCGCTGAATCTGCCGCGCCACCTCCTCGTCGCCCGTGCGTATGCCCATGCGCTGCGCCGTCTTCAGCGCGGCAAGCCGCCGCCAGGCCTCCCGCGAGACGCGCGCCTGGATCTCCTCGGAGAGGCCGCGGGGGTCGCGCATGCCCATCACGAAGAACCTGGCCATGCTGAGTTCGCCCCGGCTGATGTCCTCGCCGTAGAGTTGCCCCACGCCGCCGGATGACGCGCGCCGGCTTGACCCGACATCGGGCGAAAACACGCCGACGAAAGCAATGACGATGATGACGGCAAACGCCCCCCAGAGCAGGCGGTTGCGAATCATCTTGTTGAAATGACTGATAAACATGAGCGGAACGCTAAAAGAAAGTGCATCCCCGTGTCAATCCCAGGGATGCACTTCGTCAAATGCGTGTGGTGTGTCTCAGAAGTTCCCCACCGGCGTCTTGTCCGGAATCTCAGTGGTGGAGATGTCTTCCTCTTCCTCTTCCTCTTCTTCTTCTTCTTCTTCTTCTTCTTCCTCTTCTTCTTCTTCTTCTTCTTCTTCCTCTTCTTCCTCTTCTTCTTCGCCGGGTATCGCAACGGTGCGAACGATGGTTTCGACCAGATTGCCTTCGGCGTCCGTGATGACCAGGGTAATGGTCAGCAGTTTGCCGTCGTCGGACGTCTTGAACCAGAATTTCATGACGGCGTCTTCCGGCAGTTCGATAACCCGCTCCGCTCCGCTGGCGTCGCGGACGGTGATGCTGAGCCCGCCCATGATGGCCTTTAGGCGCAGGAAACTGCCGTCGGTGGAGGTGGCGATGGAAACGCCTTTCTTCGCGTCCAGAAGGGGCACGGTGAAGTGCTCGCTGAAGACCTGGGTCTGGCCTTCCGTGACGACGAAGGAAACGACCAGCATGTCGCCTTCGCGCTTGACCTCAACCCAGAATTCGCAGCCGATGGCCGCGCAGATTGCCGTGGGCGTCTGCACGCGCAGACCGTTGTCTTCGTGGAACTTCTCTTCGAGGTCGACTTCGACCTTGCCGTCATCCAGCACGATTGTCTTGAGCTTCTTGTCCTGGGCGTCCTCCCGGATCGTGACGACGGCGTCGGCCAGCACGCGGCAGGTGTTGCCCTTGGAGAACTCGATCACCACGGAAGAGCGCCGCGCGGTCCGGACGGTCGTGCCGTAGGGGTAGGCCCGGCCTTCTTCGGCGGCGACAAATTCCTTGGCGTCGGGGAGGCGCACGGTACACGTGCCCGTGATCTTGGTCGTGCGGAAGAGGGGATCGAAGGGCGCCGCATGCGCCGCGGCTCCCAGCCCGTACGCTGCCAGAGCAAGAACGAGAAGGCAACAGAGTCTACGCTGCATGGCACCTCTCCCTGTATGTTATGTGTCGCAAGCGGCCGTTCAATCCCCGCCACTCTCACTTTATGCTACGCCCCCCTCGCCGCGGCGGTCAAGCGTGAACTCCCCTTTTTGGTGGCGGGCGGTCCGCCGACCGGTATATGGTGACGGCCGTGCGGGACGCCAGCGAAACAGACTCTCGCCGGGCGCGCGGCCGTTTCGGCCCGCCCTTCGTGATTCTGCTGTCGGTGCTGGCGCTCGAAGCGTCGATCCTGACCGCCCCGTTGCTGGCCACCTGGGACCGGGTGGCGGCCGATCTGTGGATGCGCGTGAGGTATCACCTGCGTGGCGCGGGCGGCGGCTACGCCTGCCAGGAGGTTACCCTCATTGCCATTGACGAGCGCACGCAGGGACGGGTCGGACGCTGGAATGGGCCGCAATGGACCTCGCGCGAGCCCTACCTGGACCTGATCATGTTTCTGCAGGAGTACTTCCGGCCCACGGTTCTGGGGTTCGATATCGTGTTCAACGAGGCCGTCGGCGAGGCGGCCACGAACCGCGTCAGCGAGTCCCAGGCGCGCATGGAAAGCCTGATCGCGGACCTGGAGCGCATAACGGTTCCGGGCACGGAGGCGCTTGCGCACGAAACCTTGAACGTTGTCAGCCGCCTGCTTTGCGAGCAGTCCGCGATCCACTTCGCGCACCGCCTGGCATCCGTGGTGGAGAGCGGAGCGTTTCCGGCGCTGCTGCTGTACTATTTCCCGGGCAACTTCATGGCTCCGTCGGAAGGGACAATCGCGGAGTGGTCGGACGACGACGTATTCGGAAACAGCCCCGACGGCCGGGAGGACCGGGGCGCGCGCATCCCGTACCTGCGGGACATGGCGATCCCGGAGGCGGACATCCATCTGCCGGCGGACGCCGCGGAGGTCTACGACTACGCGGTGAACGCCGTGCTGCCGGAGGCCGACCTGCTGGACTACACGCTGCTGGGCTATGCCGACGTGCCTCCCGACGCCGACAGCGTGATACGGCGCGTGCCGCTCGTGCGCGGCTTCACGTACCGCAATTCCGTGACCCGGCGGCGCGCCCGCGTGTTCGTGCCGTCGTTCGCGCTGGCGGCGAGCCTGCTGCATCTCGGTATCCGTTTTCCGCTCGAGCCCGGGACGGTGGAGGTCTTCTTCGGGCGGGAGATCGTGATTCATGCGCCGGCGCGCGGCGAGCTGCGCGCGCCGATCGACGCGCACGGCCGCCTGTACCTGGACTACGCGGCGCGCGTCAGTGATTTCCGCGCCGTGAGCCTGTGCGACGTGGCGCCGTCCCGCGGCGCCACCACGGTCGAACAACGGCGGCAGCTGGCCGCCCTTCATAAACGCGCGGGGACCCTCGACGGACGCGCGGCCGTAGTGGGCGCGGTCATGGCCGGTGTCGACGTGGGCGTCTGTCCGATCGACTTCCGCACCCCGCTGGTCCTGGTTCACCTGACCGCCATGCGCAACATCCTGGAGCAACGCTTTCTGGCGCCGCTCGGCCGGCGCGGCACGGCAGGCCTTTACGCGCTGGTCTTCCTGGGGTTTACGGCCGTGTGCCGCACGCGACGCGCGGTGCGGCTGGGCGCGCTTGTCCCGGCATGCGCGCTGTTCTACGCCCTGGCCGCCTACGCCGCCGTACATCTGCGCCTGGCCGTCCTCCCGCTGGCGGGGCCCGTGCTGTACATGGTTCTGTGCGGCTTCATGGTACTGACCTATCGCTACGTGACCGAAGAGCGCGGCCGCCGCCGCGTGCGCGGCATGTTCTCCACAATGGTGTCCGACAAGGTGCTGTCGTACCTGGAGGAGAACCCGGACAGCTTCTCCCTGCGGGGACGGAACGTGGAGGCCACGGTCTTCTTCTCCGATATCGCCGACTTCACGGGCATCAGCGAACGCCTGCCTCCCGAGCGGCTGATCGGCCTGCTGAACACCTACCTCACGCCGACGACGGACTGCATCATGGCGCGCGGCGGCTACGTGGACAAGTACGTGGGCGACAAGATCATGGCCGTATGGGGGGCGCCGTATCCCAGCGCGGACCACGCCATCGAGGCCTGCCGCGCCGCGCTGGAGCAGCAGCGCATAATCCGACAGATCAACCGGCGTATTGCCGCCGAGCACGGGCGGGAACTGCGGGTGCGCATGGGCCTCAATTCGGGAACGGTGACGGCGGGCAACATGGGCTCGGAAAGGAAATTCCAGTACACGGTGATCGGCGACACCGTCAACCTTGCCGCGCGCCTGGAGCCGGCCAACGACGATTTCGGCACGGAAATCATCATCGGCGACGCGACCAGGCGCATGGCCGGCGACCTGCTCGTGACGAGGCCGCTCGGCCGCATCGTGGTGGTCGGCAAGCGCCGGGCCGCCATGATCTACGAGCTGGTGGGCGAGGCCGGCGGCGTCCCGGAAGCGCGGCTCGCCGCGCTCGCGCGCTACACCGAGGCGTTGCAGTGCTTCTTCGAGCGCCGCTGGGACGCCTGCCTGCGGCTGGTCGAAGAGATCCTGGCCGCGGAACAGGACGGGCCTTCCCTGCATCTCAAGCAGCGCGCCGCCTATTGCCGCGCCAATCCGCCGCCGGAGAACTGGCAGGGGGAATACGTGCGGGGCGCAAAGGAGTAGGCGGCAGGTTGCCGGTCCGCCGCATCCCGCGCCCCCGCGGCTGTCCCGGGCAGGCAATCGTCGGGGCGCGCGCAGCGTGCGGAACGCGGCAAGAAGAAAGGACATGGCATGACGGGCGGGGAACGAATCATGTGGGCGGCGGCTCTGGCGGCATCGGCGGCGGTTGGGGCGGAACCCGGGGCCGTCGATCTCAAGCCGCGGGACCTGACTCCGGTGACCTGGCTCAAAGCGCCGGACCACGCCCCGGCAGAGATCGTGCGCGAGGGCGCGGCCGTGGCGGCGGTGTACGTCGCCGACCCCAAGCCGGGCAGGAATCTCAAGCGGCTCATCGACGAGCTGGTCGACGTCATCAGGATCGGGACGGGCGCGACGCTGGAGCTGGCGGAACAGGTTCCGGCGGCGGACCGCGCCGCGATCGTGATCGGCGACTGCGAAGAGGCGCGCCGGGCCGGAATCGCCCCCGCGCAACTTCCGGCCGAGGGATTCGCGGTCAAGACCGCTGCGAACCGTGTGTACCTGGTGGGCGGCGCCGCGAACCCGGACGGCACGGCGTGGGCGGTGGCGGATTTCCTGGAGCGCTTCACGGGCGTGCGCTGGTACTGGCCGGCCAAGACCGCGGGACGTTCGATCCCCCGGCGCGCCTCGATCGTCGTTCCCCCCGTCCACTACACCGACCAGCCGGTCTTCCGCCGCCGGATCGACTTCATCGAAACGTCGCTGATGCCGCTGCACACCGAAGGCCACAACTGGGGCGACCGCGTGCCGCTCCCCCTGGCGCCGGGCGTCATGGCGCCGGACGCCGGCGAATGGAACGAGACCTGGTGGTACGTGCCCCGCATGGAGGCGTTGCTGCGCCACGGCGAAAGCCTCGATTTCACGCCCGGAATCATCCAGGGCGGCGAATCCATCGCGTGGTGGCTCACGCTCTGGGCACACGAGAGCGATGTTCAGAAAGCCGGCGAGGCGGCATGGGCCCTGAACAAAGACGGCACGCGGCACAAGGGCTGGGTCTGCTTCAGCGCGCCGGAAACGCTTGACGCGCTGCTGGCGCGGCTGAGCCGGCACTGGGACGAAAACGCCGGGGGATGGCCGCCCCACAGGACAATGACGGACGCGAGTTGCACGGTCTATTTCCCCCGCACTCCGGGACTGGTCTGCCACTGTCCGCGCTGCCTCAAGACGGCTTCCCGCCTGCGGGGCGACCGCAAGCTGAAAGAGTCCCTGGCCCGCGCGTACGGCGAGGAGCGCGCCGCCGAGATGGTCGAGGAACAGGTGCACGAGCTTGTGTTCGGGCTGTTCGTACGGCGCTTGTGCGAGGCCGTGAAGCAGCGCTGGCCCGGCAGGAAAGTGGTCTTCAACGCCGGCGATCGAAAACCGCCCAAGGGGGTCAAGTTCCCCGACAACCTCCGGGTGGCTTCCGTGTGGCCGGACGGGTTCGCGATGGGGGCCGCGTTCCATCCTTCGCGCGTCGGACCGTTCGAAGACATCATCCGCGGCTGGGGCCACGTCCTCTTCTGGGGCTCCTGCTCGAGCCCGGGGGACTGGACCTGCGGTCCGGTCCAGTACCCGCACCTTGTGCGGGATTTCCACCTCAGGAATCGGGAATTCATCACGGGCGCGGAGCTGACGGTTTTCAGCGCCCCCATTCTGGTTTCCGAAGCGCCCACGTACTATGTCTGGCAGCGCGTGCTGTGGAACCCCGAGCTTGACGTGGACGCGACGCTCGACGAGATGTGCCGGCGGCTGTTCGGACCGGGCGCCGGCCCCGCCCGGGAACTCCTGCGTCTGGAGTGCGAGCGCTGGGAGAAGACTACCCTTTCGCGCCCGCTGCGCATGGAGAACCTGCACGGCGCCCAATTGCCGGGTACGGGCGGACTGGGACAGCTCGCGCTGGAGCATCGCCTGCCCCGCGACCTGTTCCGGGAGATCTGGCCGCCCGACGTCGTCGCGCGGATGAAGGGGCTGCGAGACGAGGCCCTGGCCGCGATCGACAAGGCCGGCGACACGGACGCCCGGCGGGCCTTTCTCTACTGGAACTGGACCTTCGACGCCTTTCTGGAAGAGGCCGCCGCCGCGCACCGGCGCGTACCCGACGGCTTTCTCCGCCAGGGGGGCGACGCGCCCCTGCAATCCGTGGAAGGGCTGGCGGAGAACATCGTCCTCGACCTGGGCGGCGGCGCCGGGCTGAAGCTGGCGCTTGTCCGGCCGGGCGAGTTCCTGATGGGCAGCGATACGAACAGTTGGGGGCACCACCCCAACGAAAGCCCCCTTCACCGCGTGCGGATCACCAAGCCGTTCTACGTGGGGGTATGCGAGGTTACCCGCGCCCAGTACGACGCCGTGATGGGGACCGACGCCGCGGGCGACGCCCCGAACCGGCCCGCGGACAGCGTCTCGTGGCGCGACGCGACGGACTTCTGCGGTCGGGCCTCGGCAAAGACCGGCCGGCGCGTGCGCCTGCCGACGGAGGCCGAGTGGGAGTATGCCTGCCGGGCGGGCGCGACGACGCCGTGGTCTTTCGGCGACACGGACCGGATCGACTCGATTCAGGAGTACGCGTGGTACGGGCAGGAAGCCGGGCGCGCACCGAAAGACGTGGGCGGGAAGCGGCCGAACGCCTGGGGCCTGTACGATATGCACGGAAACGTGAGCGAGTGGTGCCAGGACCGGTTCGGCGAGGACTACTACATGCTCAGCCCGACGGATGACCCGACAGGCCCGGAAAGCGGCATATTCCGCGTCATGCGCGGCGGGTCGGCCGATCACCTTGCAAGGGGCAACCTGGAATTCGTCCGCTCGGCCCGGCGCGCCTGGGGACACCCCGACTTGCGCGTTCTCCAGAGGGGCATGAACCACATGCGCATCGGATTGCGGGTCGTGGCGGAGGCCGGCGAGACCGGACGGTGAGCCCGGTTCCGGCGCTCAACCTGGAAAGAGCAGTTCCCTCGCGCTGCGCGCGAGCGAACTGTTCTTGTTATGCCCCAGTTCGGCACCCTCCTGATGTCCGTACAACGGCTTGTTGGCGGAAGGGGAGAGAAAGTATCGACCGGAGGAAATCGTGGTCCGCTCTCGTCGCCCGTTCTCGTTCACCGCGCCGATACGCTTGCCATGGCGCGTTGGGTTGGGTTATGGTACGCCGTTCCTTTCCGGAGGAGAAAAATGGTCATTCTTTCGGGGATCCAGCCCACGGGCAAACTGCATCTCGGCAACTACTTCGGGATGATGAAGCCGGCCATCGAGCTGCAGCAGCGCGGCACGGCCTACATTTTCATCGCGAACTACCACGCGCTGACCAGCGTAACCGACCCGGACGCGCTGCGGACGGCGACCATGGACGTGGCCCTGGACCTGCTGGCGTGCGGGCTGGACCCGCGGCGGGCCGTCCTGTTCCGGCAAAGCGACGTGCCCGAGATCCCGGAGCTGACGTGGATCCTGTCCACGGTCACGCCGATGGGCCTGCTGGAACGGTGCCATTCGTACAAGGACAAGATCGCGAAAGGTCTTTCGCCCAACCACGGCCTGTTCGCCTATCCGGTTCTGATGGCGGCGGACATCCTGGCCTACCGGTCCAACCTCGTGCCGGTGGGCCGCGACCAGAAGCAGCACGTGGAGGTGACGCGCGACATCGCCATGAAGTTCAACGCCCAGTACGGCGAGGTGTTTGTCGTGCCGGAGGCGGATATCCGCGAGGACGTCGCCGTGGTGCCGGGCATCGACGGCCAGAAGATGTCCAAGTCGTACAACAACCACATCGAGCTGTTCGGCGACGAGGCCGAGACCCGCGCCCGCGTCATGCGCGTGGTGACCGACAGCACGCCGATGGAGGCGCCCAAGGACCCGGACAAGTGCAACGTGTTCGCGCTGTACAGGCTTTTTGCGTCGGAGGAGGAGCGCGGGGCCATGGCGGAGCGCTACCGGCGGGGCGGCTTCGGCTACGCGGCGGCCAAGCGGGCGCTGTTCGACGCCATGCAGGCGTATTTCCGGCCTTTCCGCGAGAAACGCGCGGAGCTGGCCGCGGACCCGGCCCGCGTGGAGGCCCTGCTGCGGGACGGCGCGGAGCGCGCGCGGCGCGTGGCGCGCCGGACGCTGGACGCGGCGCGCCGGGCCGCCGGGCTGGCATAGGCGCCGATGCCCCGAAGGCGCGGCGAGGGAACACATGGAACGCGTGATTCCGCAGGAAGAATACAAGGTTGACCTCGAGGTCTTCGAGGGGCCGCTCGATCTGCTGCTCTACCTCATCAAGAAGGACGAGGTGGACATCTACGATATTCCGATCGAAACGATCACCACCCAGTACATGGAGTACCTGGATCTGATGCGGATGCTGGACCTGAACATCGCGGGCGAATTCATCGTGATGGCGGCCACGCTCATGATGATCAAGAGCCGCCTGCTGCTGCCGGCGGACGTGCGCGCGGGGGACGAAGAGGAAGAAGAGGCCGACCCGCGCTGGGACCTCGTGCGGCAGCTCGTGGAGTACAAGCGTTTCAAGGACGCCGCGGCGCACCTGCAGCGGCGCGAAGCGCACCAGGAAGACGTCTTCCGCCTGGGCAGCGCCGACATCGCCGCGGAGCCGGAAGAAGGCGGGATCGCGCTGGGGGATGTCAGCCTCTTCGACCTGATATCCGCTTTTCACGACGCGCTGAAGCGCGCCCGCGCGGAGGAATTCGGGGAAATCATGGGCGACCGCTTCACGGTGGCCGACAAAATCGACGAGATACTGCGCCGCGTGCGGGACGGCGGAAGGGTGGCCTTCGCGCGGCTCTTCGGCGACGACGCGTCGCGCCACGAGATCATCTGCGCGTTCCTGGCGCTGCTGGAACTGCTGCGGCTGCGCCACGTGAGCGTGTCGCAGAACGGAACCTTCGGCGAGATTTGCGTGGAAGAGGCCGCGGAGACGCGCGCGGCGTGAACCGCGGCCGGGGACGGCGGAAGGTGGAGGGCGGAAAGTGGCAGAGATGACGGAAAACGCAAGGATTCCCGCCCTGAAAACGGTTCTGGGCGCCATGGTTTTCGGCGCGAACCGGCCGCTCGGCGTGGCCGAGATGAAGCGTTGCCTCGCGGACACGGCGGCCGGGAGCGACGGCTCCGGAACGGCGTTCGCGGGCGCGCGCGAATCGGATATTCACGCCGCGCTGGAAGAGGTCAAGATCGAGCTTGAGCGGGCCGAGTGCGGGTTCGCGCTGCGCGAGATAGCCGGCGGCTTTGCCCTGCAGAGCGACGCGTCCTGCGGGGCCTGGCTGCGGCAGCTTCTCGACGCCGAAAAACCGCGGCGCCTTTCGCAGCCGGCGCTGGAGACGCTGGCCATCGTTGCCTACCGCCAGCCGGCGACGCGCGCCGAGATCGAGGCCATTCGCGGCGTGACCGTCGATCACGTGCTCAAGGCGCTGATGGAGATGGAGCTGGTGCGCATCACGGGCCGGAGCGATCTGCCGGGCAGGCCGTTCCTGTACGGCACCACGCGGAACTTCCTGGAGCATTTCGGCCTCAAGGACCTGGCCGACCTGGCGGCGCTTGACCACGGCCGCGCGGCGGGCGGCAAGGCCGCGCGAACGGCGGAAGCCGCCGCGGCCCGTGCGGCGGCCAAGGCCGGGGCCGCGGCGTCCGCCGGGCCTGAGCACGCCGAGTCCGGGGCGGCGGGCGACGCGGAAGCCGGACAAGTCGGAAGCGGGCAGGGCGACGTCGCGGCCGGCGAGGACGGCGCCGACCGGGAGGATCCGAAAGAGGACACGCCCGAAGATCTGGAAGACGAAG